>JAQGNH010000067.1 GCA_028291945.1 Betaproteobacteria bacterium | reverse complement strand
GCGGCGATCGCGTAATCTGCAGCGACATCGACGATGGCAGCCAGTATGCCGCCATGCGTATAGCGCCGATCGGGGTTCACGACCCATTCTTCGCGCCATGCAGCCCGTACTTCCAACCCGTCTGCGTCCGATTTCACGACCGTGAAGTTGAGCCATTGATTGAAAGGGCCTCGCGTGATCAGTTGCTGCAGTTTGTCGACACCGATTCGCGTACCGCTTGCCGCTTCACTCATGAGGTGGTTCTCCTTGCCTGGTCCAGTTCGAGTTTGCCTTCGGCAACCCAGTGCCGCAGCCGCTGCTGATCGATCTTGTTGGTCCCTGCCAGTGGAAGCTCGGGCAGAAAAAACACTCGGCGCGGATGTTGGTACGCGGGCCCATTCGCCAGCGCAAACTCTTTGAGCTCTTCCTCGCTGACGTGCGCGTCGGACCGTAGCACGACGAATGCGTAGGGAACCTGTCCCTTAATCTCGTGTGCGAATGGCATGACGTACGCCTGGTGAACGGCGGGATGACGTTCCAGCAGTGTTTCGACTTCGATCGGGAAGATGTTTTCTCCACCGCACACGAACATGTCGTCCGTGCGGCCTACGAAGTAATAGAACCCATCACGATCGCGGCGGCAGATGTCGCCTGTGTAGTACCAGCCGTCCCTGATGCGCCTGGCGGTCTCCTCAGGAAGATTGTGATAGGCGAGTAGAACGCCCGGGTTGCGTACGACGAGCTCGCCTTGGTCGTCAGTGTCGCCGCCGATAAGCTTTGCCTCTGTGCCGGGATAGGGCACGCCGATCGATCCCTGTGGGCGAGGCTTCCCTTCAGGATGAGGCCCGAGCGGCACCGGCCCGCCTTCGGTCACGCCGTAGACGACGAGCGGCTCAGCGTTGGGGAAAGCAGCCCTGAGCTGCGTGAGGAGCTGGTTGGACGAAGGCGCCGAGCCCATCATGATCGTTCGAACAGACGAGGTGTCTGTAGCTGCGAGCAGATCCTTACGTGCAAGCACCATCGACATCATCGTCGGCACGCCGGAGATGACGGTGCACCGATAACGTCCGATCGCCGCGATGTAGCGCTCGACATTGAATTGCGGCAGCAGAGGGAGCATCGCGCCTGCGGTCAGACCCTGCTTGATCGCATTCAGCGCATTCTTGTGATACAGCGGGGCGGCGACGAGGATGACGTCATTGTTCGTGGTGCCGCGCGTATAAGCAAGAATGCGCCGGCTCCAGTTCTGGCCGTAGTGCGTGAGCAGCACGCCTTTTGGACGGCCTGTGGACCCCGAAGTGTAAGGCTGTATGGCGACCGAATCCGGCGCCGGATCGAAAGCGCTGAAATCGCCTGGATCGAGAAAGGATTCGAAAGCATCGACGCCGCTGCCGCCGAATTCGATGAGCTTGACGCCCGACGGACACAGCCGCATCGAGCTCGCTTCGGTGAATATGACGTGCGCGCCAGCGTCCTGCACGATGTAGTGCACCGTTTCGGCTGCGAGCTTGATGTTGATCGGTACCGGCACTACGCCCGCGCGCATTGCGCCGAGCAGCGTCGCGATGAACTCGTGGCGGTTGGCCGAGAGAATCGCGATGCGGTCGCCCGCGGCGAGCCCCATGCGTCGCAACCCGCGTGCGACCGCGTTGCACAGAGCATCGAGCTCGCTGAAACTGATCTCTCGAGCGCGCGCCGGGTCATAAAGATCGACTAGCGCCGTGCGATCGAGCGCGGCGTCCCCGGCGAAAAGCGACCCGAGATTGCCAGGATACCCGCGCGCCTCAGGCCGCGGCTGTTTTGGACTCATCAGGGCGTCACGACGACCTTGCCGAATACTTCCCGGTTCTCAATCAGCCGCAATCCTTCGACTGCCCGTTCGAGGGGCAGCACCTCGTCGATCACCGGCTTCATGCGGCCTTCCTGAATGAGATCCATCAGCCCATTCAGATTTTCATCGTAGAAGCTGTTCGACCCGATGATCTGCAACTCGAAGCTCCAGACGTAGCGCAGGTCTTCCTTCGGGTCGTACCCGGCCGTGGCACCGCACACGAGGATCTTGCCGCCGCGTTTCACGCAGCGCAGTGTCGGCGCCCACGTGTCGCCGCCGGTGAAGTTGATGACGACATCGACGCCGCCCTCGTGCGTGCGCCTTTGCGGCTTGCCATATTTCTCAATGGCCCACTTGGAGAAGTCGACGTCCTTGTAGTTGATGACATGGTCTGCGCCGAGGTCCTGCAAGCGCTGGATCTTGTCGTCGCTGGAAGCGCAGGCAATCACTTCGGCGCCGCGCAATTTGGCGAGGAGAACGCAGCCCGTTCCGACACCGCCGCTTGCCCCGAGCACGATCACCGTCTGCCCTTGCTGGATCGTGTCGTGGGTGACGATCATGCGATGGGCAGTCCCATACGCGACAGGGAGCGATGCGGCCTGTTCGAACGACACGTTGTCGGGCATGCGCAGCAGCTGGTGTTCCGCGACGAGGCATTTCTCGGCAAGGCCGCCGTGCAGCATCTCGCCCATTAACCCATTCTTGCGGTTGAGCGGATTGACGAGCACGCGATCGCCGGGCCTCCACCCGGTGATGCCCGGTCCCACTTCGAGAATCTCACCAGCGAGATCGAGACCGATGATCATGGGCATGGGCACCTTGATGCCGGGCATGCCGCGCACGGTAAACACATCGTGATAGTTGAACGAAGTCGCGCGCACACGAATGACCACATGTCCTGCGATCACCTTTGGATCCGGAAAATCGGTGACGTACTGAAGCTTGTCGAGGCCGCCGTGTTCGCGCAATACCACTGCTTTCATTCAGGTCTCCGATTCATGTGTAGACGCGGCCGTCGCGGCAGCCGCAACGAAGCTGCGAATTATGCGCCGTCGGCAGTGATGGCGAGATTGAGCACAGAGCGGCTGGTGAGTATCGCGGAAAGAAGCATGTTGCGCGCGCTTTCGATCTGGTCGCGGCAGATGCGCTCCGCGGTCTCACCGTCTCCTCGAGAAAGAGCTTTCACGAGTGTTTTGTGGTCGTGCAACATCTGCTGCGGTCCTTTGCGCAACGCGAGCCCCAGGTGCAGCAGGCGCGTCATCTCGTCGTGAAGGTGCTCGATCGCGCCGGCCAGGCGCGCGTTGTCCGTCGCCTCGGCAATGGTGATGTGGAAAGCTTTGTTGGCTTCGAGGAAACGCGCCGTACTTTTGGCATCGCCGGGCTCATATCCGGCACGGCAGGCTTCATCGTACGTTCTGAGGCGCTGCGTATTGACTTTGCCCGCCGCCATGCGGGCCGCAGCAGGTTCGAGCATTAGCCGCAATTCGAACACGTCGTGAATGTCCTTCAGCGTGACCGGCATGACCATGTAGCCCCGGCGCGGAATCGCACGCACGAGCCCGTCGTGGGCGAGCTTGGTGAGCGCGACCCGCACCGCGGCCTTGCCCATTTTGTATTGAGTCGAGAGCTGGCTTTCCGAGATCTCGCTGCCCGGCTGGATCACACACGTGATGATGTCACGGCGCAGCCGATCGTAAGCGCGCTCGGTGAGTAACGGGATGGTGACGCCCATAAGTGACACTCTAAATTGGGTTGTCTGACATGTCAAAGGACCGTAGGACCAAAGGCGTGATCCGTGATTCGTGATTCGATTGGTCAATCCAGAAAGGCGCAGACGAATCACCGATCACGCATCACGGCCCATGAATCACGGTTCACGAATCACGGTTCACAAATCACGAATCACGGTTCACGAATCACGGTTTTTGGCGGCTCGCCCGCGATCTGCACACTCTACCGCCCTTGCGCAAACGTAAAGGCCTGCCTTACATTCGGCGCAGCCTACCGCGTCTTCATTCCATAACATGAACAGCGATCCGTCGCCTGGCGACGCGTATTACGTCGTCCTCGCCGCGTTTGCAGCGCAAATGGTCGTGACCCTGTCGAATCCGACGCTGCCGAAGGTTGCGGCACAGCGACCTCGCGCGTTTGCCACTGGAGCATCGCGTTCATGACCGCGATACATGCGGCTGCGATTCCGCGATCGACAGTAATCGCGGTTCTGCTGACCACTACGGTCGCGCAAATCGCGTCCGTCATGGGCATTGCGGTTTTTCCAGTAATCGCGCCCAGACTTGCGCCCGAAATGGGCGTCGCACCTGCCACGATCGGTTATCAGATCAGCCTGATTTACGGCGCAGCCACGGTCGGCTCTCCGATCATGAGTTTTGCCGTCACGCGTTGGGGTGCGTGCCGCGCGAGCCAGGTAGGGCTGGGCTTTTGCGTGCTCGCGATGGCGCTGGGACTCACGGCCTCGCTAGCCGGGCTCGCGGTGTGCTCGATCCTGTTGGGGCTCGCGATGACCCTGATGACGCCGGCGTCGGCGCATCTGCTGTACCGCTTCAGCCCGGCGCGTAATCGCAACCTGATATTTTCAGTGAAGCAGACCGGGGTGCCGCTCGCGTGGGTGATCATGGCGCTTGCGGCGCCCGGCATCACGCTCGCGTTCGGCTGGCGGTGGGCGATCGCAACGGTGCTTATCGTGGCGCTCGTGATGCTGGTTGCGCTGCAACGCGTCCGTGAGCGCTGGGATGACGACCGTAGCCGTGACGCGCCGGTTCGCACGAATCCGATGGCCGGGCTGATGGCGCTGTGGCGCTATCCCGTGCTGCGGTGGCTCGCCATCGCTTCACTTGCGCTGTCTTTCGTCCAGCTTTGCCTCGGCACCTTTGTAGTAACCATGCTCGTCGAGGAAGGGGGCTATAGCCTGGTCAGTGCGGGCGTCATGCTTTCCCTCGTACAGACCTCCGGCGTAGCGGGTCGAGTGGGCTGGGGTTATATTGCGGATCGCACGCGAAACAGTCTGGGCGTGCTGCAAAAGCTCGCGCTGACGACGACCGCCTGCTGTCTTATCGCCGCATTCATTGGTCCGGGCTGGCCCATGCCGGCGCTTGCCCTTCTCTTCATCGTGTTCGGTGCAGCGGCTGTGGGCTGGAATGGTCTCTTCCTCGCAGAGGTTGCGCGCTGCAGTCCTCGCGGCATGGTGAGCGTCGCAACGAGCGCGGCGATGACCTGGAATTTTGGCGGCATACTCATCGGCCCGGCAGTATTCGCGACCGTCTACCAACTGACCGGCCGCTACACATCGACGTACGCGCTGCTTTCGGTTGTCGGATTATCGGCCGTCGCCGCCCTGTTGATGTGCCGAGCGGCCGGACGTCGCGAGCGCGCCGCTGCATGAATCTCATCGACCGCCTCACGCTGCTGCAGATGCTCTGGATCGCGGCCGCCATATTTGCCGCGTACATCATTCGTGGCATGTCCGGATTCGGTGCCGGGCTGATCTCCGCACCGCTGCTCGCGTTCGTGTTGCCGGTGCATGTCGTGGTGCCGCTGTCGGGGCTGCTCGTGTTCATGCTCTTCATCGTCCTGACGATACGCGACCGGCACAGCGTCCTCTGGCGTGAGCTGAAGCTGCTTGCGCCGCCTACCGTCGCAGGCGTCGTGGCGGGTCTCTTCCTCTTTCGTTCGCTCGACAACCGCCTGCTGCTCATGCTTCTCGGAGGCTTCCTCGTCCTGTATGCCGCGTATATGCTGGCGGTGCACGCTTTCGGATTGCCGCAATTCAGATGCTCGGAGCGGTGGGCTCTGCCTTTGAGCTTTACGGGCAGTTTCTTCGACACGTTGTTTGGGGGAGGCGGCGGAGCGCTCGTCGTTATTTACATGCACGCACGCGGCATCGGGCGCATGGAATTCCGCGCCACGGTTGCGACGCTGTGGTTCATCGAGATGATTGCGCGCATTTCCGGCTACGGCATTGCCGGCTTTTACACGCGCGAGGTGCTGCTCATGGTTGCGGCGCTGATACCGGTCATGTGGGCCGGGACATGGATAGGCGAACGCGTTGGGAATCGCGTGAGTGTGGAAACGTTTTCTCGCATACTTGCGGTGCTGCTCATGGCGAGCGGTGTAAGCCTGCTCGTGAAGGCATGAGACGTATTCGGACATTGGTGATCGATCTGGAAGCGCAATGAGCTTCATATTGGCGTTGGATCAGGGTACGACGAGCTCGCGCGCGATCCTCTTCGATCAGCGCGGTGAAATCCAGGCCATCGCACAGAAAGAGTTTCGCCAGATTTTTCCGCAGCCAGGGTGGGTCGAGCACGATCCGAACGAAATCTGGGCCACGCAGCTTGCGGTCACCACCGAAGCGGTCGCCCGTGCGGGCCTGCATGCGCGCGATATCGCGGCGATCGGGATCACCAACCAGCGTGAAACGACGATCGTCTGGGACCGCAACACCGGACAGCCGGTTTACAACGCGATCGTCTGGCAGGACCGGCGCACCGCGCCCATGTGCGACCTCCTGAAAGCAGCGGGACACGAGGCGCGTGTCACTGCGAAGACCGGGCTCGTGCTCGACGCCTATTTCAGCGCGACCAAGGTCAAGTGGATACTTGAAAATGTACCGACCGCGCGCGCACGTGCGAACGCAGGCGAGCTTCTGTTCGGCACCGTAGACGCGTGGCTCATCTGGAAACTGACCGGTGGCGGGGTGCATGCGACCGACACGACGAATGCTTCGCGTACGCTGTTCTACGACATCACCGCGGGAGCGTGGGATGACGAGCTGCTCGCGCTCTTCGACGTGCCGCGAAGCATGCTCCCCGAAATACGCGATTCGAGTTGCCGTTTTGCCGACACGGCCGGCGACATTTTTGCGGCGCGCATTCCCATCTCAGGCGTCGCCGGCGACCAGCAGGCGGCGTTGTTCGGGCAACGCTGCACGGCGCCGGGCATGGTGAAGAACACCTATGGCACGGGCTGCTTCATGTTGATGCACACGGGTGATGCGCCCATACGTTCACGTAACAAGCTCGTCACGACCGCAGCGTGCGCTGCCGGCGGGCGAGCACAGTACGCGCTCGAGGGCAGCGTATTCGTCGCAGGGGCTGCGGTGCAATGGCTGCGCGATGGCCTGGGCCTCATCAAGGCGTCCTCGGACATCGAGCCGCTGGCGGCCTCGGTGAACGACAATGGGGGCGTGTATCTCGTCCCGGCATTTGCGGGGCTCGGCAGCCCGCACTGGGATCCGTACGCGCGCGGCGCGATCGTCGGGCTCACGCGCGGCGCAACCGCCGCGCACATCGCGCGTGCCACCCTCGAAAGCATCGCTTACCAGACGGCAGATGTGCTGCGGGCAATGGAAAACGATGCGCACATCGAGCTTTCGGAGCTCAGGGTGGACGGAGGCGCGACGCGCAACGACCTATTGATGCAGTTCCAGGCGGATCTCCTGGGCGTGCCGGTGGTACGGCCCAAGGTTTACGAGACCACGGCGCTCGGCGCCGCTTATCTCGCAGGCCTCGGTGTCGGTTACTGGAACAGCGCTGCAGACATCGACGATCAATGGCAGGCTGAGCGCGTGTTCGAGCCGCGCATGAGCCGGGACCAGGCTGCTGCGCTCATTGCGGAGTGGACGACAGCGGTCGAGCGGACCAAAAGCTCAGAGAACAGCTGATCGCGCGGTCAGAAGCGGAGCGCCTTGATGCGATCGGCGGTCCACAGAAGCGTTTCCGGGTCTACGGGATGCCTGATCACGCACGCAGGCGCGAGCAAAAGACCATGCCTGCCGGTCTGCGCCATTGCGAGCTCGATGTCGGCAGCGATGCCCTTGCGATCGCCCCGGGTCATGTAGCCACGTTGCAGTCCGCCCAGTATCGGCCGCTTGCCGCCGCCTTCGCGGTATCGCGCTATCGACGGCGGCGTCTCGCCGATATGCCAGTTCAGCGCCGCAACGTCGTAGTCCTTCACCACGTCGAACAGGACGTCCTCGCCGTGCATGTGCACGACGTCGAACCAGGCTCCTGCCGCCTTGGTCGCTTCGAGCACGCGTCTATCGTAGGGCACGCCGAAGCGGCGATAACCGGCTTCGTCATACGCGTCGAGTGTGGCCTCCTGCACGGCCAGGAAAACGCCGGCGCATCCGCGCTCCAACGCTGCGCGGGCAAAAGCGCAGGTGACATCGGTGATGACTTCGAGTCCGCGCCGCACCGAATCGGGATCGCGATCGAGGTGCGTGCGGGATAAACCGTTCGAAAGCTTGCCGGCAATCGTAAGCGGCGAGAACACGGTTGCGAGTACCGGAACCGCGGCGCCGACGCGTTCCACGAGCGACGCGAGATGCTCGAGCTCGCGTCCAAAAGCGCCGCGCGTGACATCGACATGCTGCAGTCTGTCCCAGTCGCCGAGCACATTGACCGCAGCCTGAACGACTTTCGCGATGCCGCCGCGCTCGATGTCGCCGTAATCGCAGATGCAGCCCCAGTCCTCGACGCAATAAAGGCCGTTGGGCATCGACTTTACGAAGTCGAGATCGTAGCGGACACAGAACAAAGCGGTCGCTTCAGCGAGCCGCAGAGGATCGAGATCTATGCCCGGAAGGTGAGTCCAGAAGCCGTAAGGCGGCCGATCGACGCGCTCGCCGCGCAGCGCCGCTCTGACTCTCTCGATCTTCTTCACTCTGATTTTTTAAGGCTATCGATTGCCCATGACGGTCAGGACAAATCTGGCTTGAGCTCGGCCTGGTAAACCTTCGCTCTCGCCGCGTAGTTCGCGGAGGTCTCGTGGACCTCCTTGATTTCGTCTTCTGTCAGCCGACGAACGACTTTGCCCGGCGAGCCCAGCACGAGCGAGCCATCGGGGATTTTCTTGCCTTCGGCGACGAGCGAATTCGCGCCGATCAGGCAATTCCTGCCGATGATCGCGCCGTTCAGGATGACGCTCTTGATGCCGATCAGGGTGCCGTCTCCGATCGTGCATCCATGCAGCATCGCCATATGTCCAATGCTCACGTTTTTTCCCAGCGTGATGGGGTGGCCCGGATCGACGTGCAGCACGCAGGCGTCCTGAAGCTGCGAGTTTTCTCCGATCGTGATCACGTCGTTGTCGCCGCGCACCACGCAGTTGAACCAGATGTTCGCGTTGTTCTCGAGCACCACGCTGCCGATCACCGTCGCGTTGTCGGCTATCCAGTAATCGCCTTTACACACGACCTTGCGATCCCCAAGCGTATATTTCATCCATGCACCTTCGTAGTTTCGCCCGATTATACAAGCGGGCACAAAGCAAACGGCCGGCTCTCGCCGGCCGCTGTTCGATACGGCCGACCGCTTACGCGGTTGATCCGTGCCCGTCTACCGCTGTCGGCTTCTTTCCGGCTGACCGCTGACCGCTTACCGCTGATGGGTTTTGGATTCTCACAGCAACGGCACGATCAGCAACGCCACGATGTTGATGATCTTGATGAGCGGATTCACCGCGGGGCCTGCGGTGTCCTTGTACGGATCGCCCACGGTATCACCCGTGACCGCCGCTTTGTGCGCTTCGGAGCCTTTGCCGCCGTGATTGCCATCCTCGATGTATTTCTTCGCGTTGTCCCACGCGCCGCCGCCGGTGGTCATTGAAATCGCGACGAAGAGACCGGTAACGATAGTGCCGATGAGAAGTCCGCCGAGCGCACGGATGCCGGCGCCCGGGCCCATGGCCCAGTTCATGAGCACCGCGAGCACGATCGGCACGAGAACCGGCAGCAGCGACGGGACGATCATTTCCTTGATCGCGGCGCGGGTCAGCATATCGACTGCACGCGAGTAGTCCGGCTTCGCGGTGCCTTCCATGATGCCGGGGATTTCGCGAAACTGCCGGCGCACCTCGACCACCACAGCGCCGGCTGCGCGACCGACGGCTTCGAGCGCCATCGCACCGAAGAGATACGGCACCATGCCGCCGATGAATAGGCCGATGATGACCGCAGGATCGGACAGAGAAAACTGCTGAACCTTGCCGGCTGCTTCGAGGTTGTGCGTGTAGTCCGCAAAAAGGACCAGCGCGGCCAAGCCGGCGGAACCGATCGCGTAGCCTTTTGTGACCGCCTTCGTGGTATTGCCGACGGCATCGAGAGGATCGGTCACAGCGCGCACCGATTCAGGAAGATTGGCCATTTCCGCAATGCCGCCCGCGTTGTCGGTAATCGGGCCGTACGCGTCGAGCGCCACGATCATGCCCGTCATCGAGAGCATGGCGGTTGCAGCGACGGCGATGCCATAAAGTCCTGCGAGCTGATACGCGGCCCAGATGGAAATGCACACCGCAAGCACCGGCAGCGCGGTGGATTTCATCGACACACCCAGCCCTGCGATGATGTTCGTCGCATGACCGGTCGTCGACGCTGAGGCGACGTGCCGCACGGGCCCGTATTCGGTCGCCGTGTAGTACTCGGTGATAACGACCATGGCTGCGGTGAGGCCGAGCCCGACGAGCGCTGCGCCGAAAAGCCTGCCTGATTCCGCGCCCATCATCCTGTCGGTTATGAACCAGAAGGCGATGGCTGCCAGAATTCCCGAAACGATCACGCCTTTGTAAAGGGCGCCCATGATCTTGCCGCCTTCGCTGGTTTTCACAAAGAAGGTGCCGATGATCGAAGCGATGATCGATGCGCCGCCGAGCACGAGTGGGTAGATCACGGCGTTGCCTTCGTTCGGCTTGCCGGCGTACAGAAGGCCGCCGAGCAACATGGTGGCGATGATCGTCACTGCGTAGGTCTCGAACAGGTCAGCCGCCATGCCCGCGCAGTCGCCCACGTTGTCACCGACGTTGTCGGCGATGACAGCGGGGTTGCGCGGATCGTCTTCAGGAATACCGGCTTCGACCTTGCCCACGAGGTCGGCGCCGACGTCGGCGCCTTTGGTGAAGATACCGCCGCCAAGACGCGCAAAGATCGAAATCAGGGAGCCACCGAAAGCGAAGCCTACGAGCGCATGCAGGGCGCGGTCAGCGCCATAGGCCACGGTCGCATACCAGTAATAACCCACGACGCCGAGCAGCCCGAATCCGACGACCAGCATCCCTGTTATCGCGCCTCCGCGGAAAGCGATTTTCAGCGCTGCGTTGATCCCGTTGCGAGCCGCCTCCGCCGTGCGTACGTTCGCGCGCACCGAGATCCACATGCCGGTATAGCCCGCGAGCCCCGATAAAAGGGCGCCCGTCAGAAATCCAATCGCAGTCGGCCAGTTGAGGACAAACCCCAATACGACGAAAAGTATGACGCCCACGATCGCGATCGTGCTGTACTGACGGTTGAGATACGCCTGCGCACCCTGCTGGATGGCTGCGGCAATTTCGCGCATGCGGTCATTGCCACTCGGTTGCGCGAGCACCCATTGAATCGAGAAGACCCCATAGAGCAGGGCGGCAACCGCGCAGGCAAGCGCGAAGATGAGGTACGACTGCATGTTCACTCCCGTGTGTTATCGGCCGTTGCCGCCTGCGGCCGGGCCTTTTGCCAATTGGTCAAACTGAATACGATTTCCGTGGCGCACGTGCACGCTAGCGAACCCCGTGCCGCCCGCATTATAGGACGTCGCGTCATTTCTTCAGGTGCGACGTGTGCGAATCGAGTGCACCGAAGATCTTGTCGCGTATGTGCTCGACCGCACCCTGGCCGTAGATATTCACGTAATGCGGCGCACGAGGATCTCCGCTCGAGCCCCAGTTCAGATAGTAATTGACGAGCGGTTTCGTCTGGCTGTGGTACGTCTCGATCCGTTTCTTGACCGTCGCCGCGTCGTCGTCCGGCCGCTGGACGAGCGCCTCTCCGGTCGCGTCGTCTTTGCCTGCGACTTTGGGCGGATTGAAGTCGACGTGATAGCTGCGCCCGGAAGCCGGATGTACGCGGCGCCCACTCATGCGCCGCAGGATTTCGCTGTCGTCCACTTCGATTTCGATCACGAAGTCGATGTCGAGTCCCGCTTCACGCAAGGCTTCGGCCTGGGCGATGTTGCGCGGAAAGCCGTCGATGATGAAGCCTTTGGCCGCATCGGGCTGCTTCACGCGCTCTTTGACGAGCTCGATGACGAGCGGATCGGGCACAAGCGCGCCACGGTCCATGTAGTCCTTGGCTTGTTTGCCGAGCGGTGTACCGGCCTTGATGGCCGCGCGCAGCATGTCGCCCGTCGAGATCTGCGGAATGCCGTACTTGGACATCAGAAACTGAGCCTGGGTGCCTTTACCGGCGCCGGGCAGGCCGAGCAGGAGTATGCGCATGAAGGGGCAATGCAGGAGCGGCCGTTGCTCGCAGCAGGGTCTCCACCCCGGAACCATGCTGTCGAACGTTGACGAAGCGCGGAAGTATAACGGTTTTCAAGCGCTTACGAAATCCGCCGACGCCGCGAGAGCAGCTGCCGGACGCGCTCGAGATCGGCCGGAGTATCGATACCCGCAGGCGGAGCGCTGCGAGTGATCGCCACACTGATGCGAAAGCCATGTGCGAGCGCCCTCAGCTGCTCGAGCGCCTCGAATTGCTCGATCGCAGCGGGCTTCAGCCGTTTGAACGCGCGCAGAAACGACGCGCGATACGCATAGATTCCTAGATGGCGATAGGCAGGCAGCCGGGGCGGGACTGTGTGGATGCCACCGACGAACGCGTCGCGTGCGTAGGGGATCGGGGCGCGGCTGAAATACAGCGCGTAGCCTTGCTGGTCGAGCACGACCTTGACGATATTCGGGTTCGCGAGATCCGCAGGCTCGCGCAACGGATGGCACGCCGTCGAGATCTGTGCGTCGCGATGCGCGGCGAGATTGTCCGCGACCCGACGTATGAGCGCAGGCTCGATCAAAGGCTCATCGCCCTGCACGTTGACGACGATCGTGCGCGTCCCATAACCGCGGCGCGCAACGACTTCAGCGAGGCGGTCCGTCCCGGTTGCGTGACCCCCATGCGTCATCATCGCGTCATACCCAGCCTCCTCGACCGCCTGTGCGATCTCCGGATGATCGGTCGCAACAATGACTTCAGTGGCGCCGCTTTTGGTCGCCTGTTTTGCGACGCGCACGACCATCGGCGTGCCCGCGATATCTGCAAGCGGTTTGCCGGGGAAGCGTGAGGAGGCGTAGCGGGCAGGGATGACGACGATGAACTTCACAATGATGAATGCGGAATGATGGATACGGAATAGAAAACCTCCGGCAGGCAACCGCAGCGATGCGAAACGGGTTCGCTCTTATTCATCATTCATCATTCATCATTCCGCATTCAAACTTCCTCTTCGGGCGGGAGTTTCCTAGCTTCGTCTTCGAGCATCACCGGAATGTCATCCTTGATCGGATACGCGACCCGGCAGGGTTTGCAGAGCAATTCGCTTTCCGCTTTGCGGTAGATAAGCGGTCCCTTGCAAATGGGGCATACGAGGATGTCGAGCAGGCGCGGATTCATGATTTAAGCTTGCGCAAAATGAGCTCGCCGAGCTCGGGAGAGGGCACCGCATCGACTGGCAGAACCCAGTGTTTTTCGGATGCGAACGCCGCGCATTTTACCGCATCCTTTTCCGTCATCACGATTGCGTCCGCCTGCGCGTGCTCCAGGTCGGATGCGGCGTAGACGTGGTGGTCGGGAAAGGGTTGCGCGCGAAAGCTCACGCCGAGTCGATTCAAGTGCGCAAAGAACCGGGCCGGGTTGCCAATGCCCGCTATCGCGAGGACGCTCTTGCGCTGAAAATGATCGGCGTCGACCGTGTGTTCCGGGTTCAGCAGGTTGCGGAACTGCCGGCCTTCGAGACTCATCGTGAACAGCGTCGCTGCCGCAAGGTGCGTCGCCGTGGAGCCATTTACTACGACGGCGTCGACCTCCGTCAAACGCGAAGGCGGTTCGCGCAATGGACCTGCCGGCAGCATGAACTGATTGCCCAAACCCCTCGCACCGTCTACGACCGCAATTTCAACGTCGCGTGCGAGCCTGTAGTGCTGCAAACCATCGTCGCTCAGCACCACATTGCACTCCGCATGAGCGCTCAGCAACGCACGTATTGCAGCGACACGGTCGGCGCCTATCCAGACCGGCGTCGTGCTGCGCTGCGCGAGCAGCACGGGTTCATCTCCGAAGCGCAGCGGGTCTGACGCAGCCGCGACCGGTCTGGGCTCACGGTCACGGGCGCCATAGCCGCGGCTGACGATGCCGGGGCTGTAGCCGTGCGATTTGAGGAAGGTTACGAGCCACAGCACAAGCGGCGTTTTGCCGGTGCCGCCCACGCTGATATTGCCGACGATAATCACCGGAATGGGAAGCCGGATCGGATGCATCAGCCCGTTCGCGTATGCAGCGCGCCGCAGTGCGACGAGTGCACGGAAGATTAGACTGAGCGGGTAGAGCGCGAGCGCCGGGGCAGTGACACGCGCCCAGTTACGCTCGAGCCATCGGCTCACTTGCCCTGGGTCTGGATGGTGAAAGTGATCTTGCCGTAGCCGGCTGTTTGTGCCGCTTCCATCAAGCGGACCACCGATTGATGCGTTGCCTCGGCGTCCGCACTGATCACGATGACCGGGTCTTTGGCAGCGCCCGCCGCGCGTTTCAGCTCCTGCACCAGAACCTCGCGCGTGGCGCCGGGAATGACATGCTTGTTGACGGAGTAAGTACCCTTGGCATCGACCGCAACGTCGATCTGCTCGATGCGTTCCGGCGGCTTGGAGGCTTCAGCCGTGGGCAGATTGATCTGCAGCTCAGAGAATCGCGAATACGTCGTGGTGACCATCAGAAAGATGAGGATCACCAGCAGCACGTCGATCAACGGTATGAAGTTGATCTCCGGCTCTTCGCGATACGCGCGCGGTCTGAATCTCATGCCTGGCGTTCACCGTGTATGATTTCGACCAGCTTCAGCGCCTGCAATTCCATATCGACGAGCAGCGTATCCACTTTCGCGCGGAAGTAGCGATAGAAGACCATGCTGGGCACGGCGACGACCAGGCCGAGTGCCGTGTTGTAAAGCGCGATCGAAATGCCATGGGCGAGAACGAGCGGGTTGCCGCCCTGAGGCGTCTGGGACCCAAAAATTTCGATCATGCCGATCACCGTGCCGAACAGACCGAGCAGCGGCGCTATCGCTGCGATCGTGCCGAGAGTCGTGAGGAATCGCTCGAGCTCGATCGCGACTGCACGGCCCGCTTCCTCGATGGCTTCCTTCATAATAGCGGGCGTGCTGTTGACGTTGCGCAAACCGGCCCCGAAGATCTGGCCCATAGGTGAATGCGTCGCAAGCCGATTGATCATTTCCGGGCTGACGCCGTTCTGCCGATATTCCTGTACAACCTGGTCAAGCAGGTTGCGGGGCATGACCAGTCCCGATCGAAGGGACCACAGGCGCTCGCCGATAATCGCGAGCGCTATTACGGAACATACGATCAGGGGCCAGATCGGCCATCCTGCCGCTTGGATAATTGAGAACACGCTGTTTAGACTCCCGCTAAAGTGGGCGTCACTTTAATCGGCGGCGGATCTTTCAGCAAGCAACCCTAAGGTTGAGCCTCACGTTTATGCGTTAAGCCTCCTGCGCAAAATGCTTTTTCGGCTTTTCCACAATGTCTGTGGATAACATTGTGAACAGTTCGGGCAAAGACCGGCTAAGTCGCTTCTCAGTAAAGGAAATTCGTGTTTCGATTAAATTTTGAACCTTCCAGATTTGTCATGCAGAACAATGAGTTAAGACGACTTCCCGGGCGTGCTCCTCTGGCGCGCAAGAATTTATGACGAAAGCGTGACGGCTGTGGATGAACCATATCGCGAGCAAAAAAACAAGCCTTTAGATGGAGCCGTTGTTTCCATGCCTTCTTTCAGCGCGGTCTGGTCGATTGTGACGCTCGATTCCAGCCATCGTTACCGCCTGTTCAGTGACTTCAGTAATGTTTGACATACCTTCAATTGCTTCCCCGTCCCGCGTGTTTTCGGTCGGGGAGATCAATCGCCTGGCACGTGAAGCGATGGAGCGGCACCTGCCTCTAAGCTGGGTCGCCGGGGAGGTTTCGAACCTCAAACGCTACGATTCGGGCCATTGCTACTTCACGCTCAAGGATGAGACGGCCCAGGTCGACTGCGTCATGTTCCGCCAGAAAGTCATGCTGCTCGGCTGGCAGCCGGAGAACGGCATGCAGGTCGAGGTGCGCGCCTGTCCGACCCTCTATGAAGCACGCGGCCGATTCCAGCTGAACGTGGAAGTGATGCGTCGGGCAGGGCTTGGGGCCCTGTACGAAGCGTTCGAGCGTCTGAAGGCGCGCCTGGAGCGGGAAGGGCTCTTTGATCCCGCGCGCAAACGTCCGTTGCCGCGTTTCCCGCGAACGATCGGTGTGATTACCTCGCCACAGGCCGCGGCATTGCGTGATGTGCTCACCACGCTCAAGCGGCGCATGTCCGGTATCACCGTGCTGATCTATCCCACGCCCGTTCAGGGCGAAGGTGCCGGTGCGAAGATTGCGCGGGCAGTCGCGACTGCGAGTGCACGCGCCGAGTGCGACGTACTCATCGTGTGCCGGGGCGGTGGCAGCATAGAGGACCTGTGGGCTTATAACGACGAGGCACTCGCGCGTGCCATCGCCGCGAGCTCGATTCCGGTCGTATCCGGAGTCGGACACGAAACGGATTTCACCATCGTCGATTTCGTCGCAGACGTGCGTGCGCCCACACCGACTGCCGCGGCCCAGCTTACGAGCCCTGATCGAGTCGAAATGTGCGAACAGCTGAGATCGACTCAGATGCGGCTGGGCCGCTCGGTCAAGCGTGCGCTCGAGAATCGCATGCAACGCGTCGATTACCTTGCGAAATGCCTGGTGCATCCCGGCGATCGCATCGCCCACCAGATGCAACACCTCACGCATCTCGCCAATCGTCTTTGCGGCGGCTGGCGGCGCTATTCCGAAGCGCAGTCGTGGGGGATACGCGGCATCGCGCGGGAGCTGCACGGGGCGCGGCCTGATATCACGGCGCTGGAGCGCGCACGCGTCGAGCTCGGGCGCAGGCTGACCGATGCCGCGCGCACACGCATCGATACGACTGCGGCGCGGCTGGGTTCGATCGAATCTCACCTCAAGCATCTGAACCCGGAGCTCGTGCTCGAGCGCGGTTACAGCATCGTCACGAATGCAGCCGGAACGGTCGTGCACGATGCCGCGCAGATCGCGCCGGGCGAAGAGCTTACGCTCGGCTTCGCGCGCGGAGCTGCGCAAGCTGAAGTGAAAAGCACAAGGCGCTAAGCGCGGGCGGCAAGCAGCTCTCGCTGCACGTGTTCCAGTACCGTCGCGCCGAGGCTCTCGTCGAAACATTCGAAAACAGTTGCGTCCTCAATCGAGCGTAGCCACGTGAGTTGTCTTTTCGCGAGCTGGCGCGTTGCCGCAACCCCCTGGCTCAGGAGCTCCTCCGGCGTGAGATCGCCATTGAGATGCTGCAATGCCTGGCGGTAGCCGACGCACCGCATCGCGGGCATGGTCGCGTCGAGCCCATACTCCTCACGTAACCGTTCGACTTCCGAGACAAGTCCCGCCTCCAGCATGTGCACAAACCGCTTTTCGATGCGTTCGTGCAGGAGCGCTCGCTCATCCGGTATCAGCGCGATCTTGATCGGCGTGTAGGGAAAATAAACGTATCGCGGTTTCTGCAGGAGATCCGCCATCGTTTTGCCGCTGATGTAATAGATCTCGAGCGCACGCTGCACGCGCTGTTTGTCGTTCGGGTCGAGGCGCGCAGCAGTCGCCGGGTCGACCTGCTTGAGCCTCGCGTATACCGCGGGCCACCCCTCCTCCTGCGCCATCGTGTCGATGACGAGCCGTATCATGGGATCGGCCTGCGGCAGCTCGTTCAGTCCTTCGACGAGCGCCTGAAAGTACAGCATCGTCCCGCCGACCAGAAGCGGTATGCGCCCGCGCTCGGTGATTTCGCGCATGGCCGCAAGCGCGTCGTCGCGAAACCGTGCCGCAGAATAAGTTTCATGCGGCTCGATGATGTCGACCAGGTGATGCGGCACTGCCTGCAACGCTTCAGCGTCAGGCTTGGCAGTGCCGATATCCATGCCTTTGTAAACCAGCGCGGAATCGACGCTGACGATTTCGCACGGCAATGCGCGCGCGATCTCCAGCGCAACGGCGGTCTTTCCGCTCGCCGTCGGACCCATGAGCAGGATGGCTGGGGGATCAGGCTGTTTTGCTTTAGCCATCAAAGAGACGGATCACAGCTCACGAATCACGGCTCACCAATTACGCTTTCGGACCTAACGCCCACGCATGAAAAGACGATCGAGCTCCGCCATCGTGATCTGGTGCCAGGTCGGACGCCCATGATTGCACTGCCCGGAGCGCTCGGTCTCTTCCATCTCGCGCAGCAGTCCATCCATCTCGGGCAGCGTGAGCCGACGGTTCGCACGTACGGCGGAGTGGCACGCCATTGTGCTCAGCAGCTCGTTGCGGCGTTCGATGAGCACGCGCGTCGCACCGAATTCACCGAGCTCTCGCAGCACGTCGCGCGCGAGCTCGCGTGCGTCGGCGTCCTTCAGCATAACGGGAACGGCGCGCACCGTGAGAGCCGTCGGACCGGCGGGTGCGAGGTCGAAGCCGAGCTGCAGCAGAATATCGCGGTACTCCTCTGCGCCTGCTATTTCGAGCGCCTCGGCGTTGAAAACAACCGGGACGAGCAGGGGCTGCATTGGGATGCGGCTCGTATCGAGCGCCTGCTTCAGCCGCTCGTACATGATGCGTTCGTGCGCAGCGTGCATATCGACGATGACGAGGCCTTGCTCGTTCTGCGCGAGGATGTAGACGCCGGCGAGCTGCGCCAGGGCCGAGCCCAGCGGCATAGGCCTCGCGTCGACGGGCGGCGGTGCGCCGATGTACGCTCGCGGCGTGCCAAAAAGCGTGTCATAGAACGCCGCGCCCTGCGCGACCTCGAGCGCCATCGGCTGCTGACGGGCGTAGGGCTGCGCAAAACCGCCGACGAACGCACGCACGGCGGGTGCTTCTGCGGTAGTTACAGCGGCCGCTGTTCGCGAAAGCGCCTTGCTGATCGCATGAAACACGAATTGATGCACCGCGCGTGAGTCGCGAAAGCGGACCTCTATTTTCGTAGGGTGCACATTCACGTCGACCGTGGCGGGATCGAGATCGAGAAAAATCACGTACGAAGGATGACGGTCGTGATGCAGCACGTCTTCGTAGGCCTGGCGTATGGCGTGCGTGAGGAGCCGATCGCGAACGTACCGACCGTTGACGAACACGTATTGCGCTTCACGGGTCGAGCTCGCGTGCGAGGGCGATCCGACGCAGCCATGGATCTGCACTGCGGCCAATGCTTCTTCCAGTTGTACAGCGGCTTGCGCGAATTCGTCGCCGAGCACCGCAGTGATGCGCGCCTCGAGCGGCTGCGCTTTCAGGTGCCACCGCACGCGACCGTTGTGCTGCAGTGAGAAGGCGGTGTCACAGCGCGACAGCGCACAGCGCTTGAACGTTTCGTCGCAGTGCGCGTACTCGGTCGCTTCGCTTTTGAGAAATTTGCGGCGGGCAGGCGTGTTGAAATACAGATCGCGTACTTCGATCGTGGTCCCTGCAGCGAGCGTTGCCGGCACGGGCGGTGTCAGCTCGGGTCCCTCGGCGGATATCGACCACGCGTGCTTGTCTTCTGCACGGCGGCTCGTGAGCGCGAGCCGCGAAACTGAAGCGACGCTCGCCAGCGCTTCGCCCCGAAAACCGAGACTCGCGACGCGTTCGAGATCGCCAATTGAGCTGATCTTGCTCGTCGCATGGCGTGCGACCGCGAGCTGCAGTTCGTCACGCGCGATCCCGCATCCATCGTCGCTGACCTTGATGAGCCGCGTGCCGCCCGCTGCGAGATGCACAGCGATGTCGCGAGCGCCCGCATCGAGGCTGTTCTCGATCAATTCCTTCAGCGCTGACGAAGGCCGGTCGACAACCTCGCCCGCGGCGATCTGATTGACGAGCAGGTCTGGCAGTACCTGTATCGCTGGCATGCGTCATTATAGAACCCGGTCGTTCGTGCGACGCGGCGTAATCCAATATAATCGCCCGGACGCTGCGCGCATGAGTCAGCGCGTGTAAGCAGGGAGAAGAAGCAATGAAGCTCGGCATACCGGCTGAAACAAAACCCGGCGAGACACGGGTCGCGGCCACGCCCGAGACGGTCAAGAAGCTCACCTCGTCAGGCATGCACCACGTCCTGGTGGAATCGGGCGCCGGCGTGCGCGCGAGCACACCCGATGATCAGTTCACAGCAGCCGGCGCGACGATCGTCCCGAGCGCAGCTCACGTCTACCGCGAAGCTGACATCGTGCTCAAAGTGCGTGGCCCGGATGCGGGTGAGCTTGCGCAGATGCGCGAAGGGCAGATCCTCATAGGCATGCTGCAGCCTTACAACAAGGAAGGGATCGCTGCGCTGGCTACCAAAGGCCTCACCGCTTTTGCCATGGAAGCGCTGCCGCGCATCTCACGCGCGCAGAGCATGGACGTGCTCTCTTCCCAGGCGAATATCGGCGGCTATAAAGCCGTACTCATGGCCGCGGACACCTATGCTCGAATGATGCCGATGCTGATGACGGCTGCGGGCACGGTGAAAGCCGCGCGCGTGGTGGTGATGGGCGTCGGCGTTGCAGGCCTGCAGGCGATCGCGACGGCAAAAAGGCTGGGTGCTGTCGTCGAAGCGACCGACGTGCGTCCGGAAACCAAGGAGCAGGTCGAATCGCTCGGCGCGAAGTTCATCGACGTGCCCCTCACCGATGCCGAGAAGGAGCTGGCGAAAGGGCAGGGCGGCTACGCGCGCGAAATGGGCGACGATTACCGAAAGCGCCAGGCGGCGCTCGTCGCCGAGCGTATCAAGCAGGCCGACATCGTCATCACGACCGCGCTGATCCCGGGCCGTCCGGCCCCGGTGCTCGTGACCGAGGAAATGGTCAAGTCGATGAAGCCGGGATCGGTCATCGTCGACATGGCCGTCGAGCAGGGCGGCAACTGCCCGCTGTCGGAGCTCGACAAGGTGGTGGTGAAATACGGCGTACACATCGTAGGCATTCCCAATCTGCCTGCTCTGGTGGCCGCCGACGCGAGCGCGCTTTACGCGCGCAACCTCCTTAACTTCCTCATGCTGATGCTCGACGCCAAGACCGGCGAGTTCAAGCTTGCCCTGACAGACGAAATCGTTGGCGGGACCGTGGTGTGCATGCGCGGCGTGGTGATCAAGAAGCCGTGACGCGATATCGTCCAAAGCCTGAGGAGTAAGGCGTGAGGCGGCACAGACAGTTTTGCTTACGCTACGTGATCCTTCACGCCTTACCCCTGACGCCATACTGCCCCCGGAGCAATCAATGACTGGAGCCATAGACCCCACCGTCGTCAATCTGATCGTATTCGTGCTCGCAGTCTTCGTGGGTTATCACGTGATCTGGAACGTCACACCCGCGCTGCACACGCCTCTCATGAGCGTCACGAATGCGATATCGAGCGTCATTATCGTCGGCGCCATACTGGCCGCAGGCCGCGGGATATTCGACGTCGGCACCAGCATGGGCGCGCTCGCTGTCGTGCTGGCGTCCATCAACGTAGCAGGGGGTTTTCTCGTGACGCAGCGCATGCTCCAGATGTTCAGGAAAAAGCAGCCGAAGGGAGAGAAGCGTGCATCGTGAGGCAATAGCGGGACGTCATTCAGCGCGACTTTCGTTATTCCGTCGCTCGTCACGCGTTATTTGCCACGGTCAGGATTTGCAAGCATGAGTGTCAACCAGGTCGCCCTGTGGTATCTGGTCGCCTCCGTCTGCTTCATCCTGGCGCTGAAAGGTCTTTCGCATCCCGAGACGGCTCGCCGCGGCAACTATTTCGGTATGGCCGGCATGGCGATCGCCGTGCTGACGACGCTCTCGATTCCCGGTGTCTCGTGGGACCGTATCGGTGTCATCCTGGGCCTGATGCTGCTCGGCGGTTCGATCGGTGCGTTCGTTTCTCAGCGCGTGCAGATGACGCAGATGCCGGAGCTGGTCGCGGCCATGCACTCCCTGGTCGGGATGGCGGCAGTGCTCATTGCGGTCGCTGTAGTCAACAATCCGCACGCGTTCGGCATTGAAGAGCCGCTTCCCATGGGCAACCGGCTCGAGCTCTTCATCGGCACGTTCGTCGGCGCCATCACGTTCTCGGGCTCGGTCATCGCGTTCGGCAAGCTCGCCGGGCTCGGCAAGCACTTTCGATTGTTCTCCAGCGCGCCGGTGGTTTTCAAAGGCCAGCATCTGGTCAATCTCGCGCTGGCGGTCGTCATGATCGGTTTTGGAATCGCATTCTTCATGGCGTCCGACAAAGGTTGGACCCCATTCATCATCATGACGGCGATCGCTTTCGTTCTCGGCTTCCTGATCATCATTCCGATCGGCGGCGCGGATATGCCCGTCGTGATTTCGATGCTGAACAGCTACTCGGGCTGGGCGGCGGCCGGCATCGGGTTTTCGCTGAACAACCCGATGCTGATCATCGCCGGCTCGCTCGTAGGATCGTCGGGCGCGATACTGTCCTACATCATGTGCCGCGCGATGAATCGCTCGTTCATCAGCGTGATACTCGGCGGGTTTGGCGCGGCTGAAGGCACGGCCGCTACGGGCGCAGAGCAGAAGGCGGTGCGCTCAGGCTCAGCGGAAGATGCGGCCTTTCTCCTCGGCAATGCCGAATCGGTCATTATCGTGCCGGGCTATGGCCTCGCAGTGGCTCGCGCACAACATGCGGTCAAGGAACTGGCACAGAAGCTGAAGGAGAAAGGGGTCAGCGTGAAATACGCGATCCACCCCGTCGCAGGACGCATGCCGGGTCACATGAATGTGTTGCTGGCGGAAGCCGACGTGCCCTACGACCAGGTCTTCGAGATGGATGACATCAACAGCGAGTTCGGCAACACCGATGTCGCGCTCGTGCTCGGTGCGAACGACGTCGTCAATCCGCTGGCGCACGAGAAAGGAAGTCCGATATACGGTATGCCTATTCTCGACGTCAGCAAAGCGCGTACGGTCATGGTCAACAAACGTTCCATGGCCTCAGGCTATGCGGGCCTCGACAATCCGCTTTTCTACATGGACAAGACGATGATGGTCTTCGGCGACGCGAAGAAAGTGGTCGAGGATATGGTGAAGGCGCTGGGTTAAAAAATAAAGCAGGGTAAGAAGGACGCCAAGGAGAAAGCAAGGACGCCAGGGACACCCCCAATAACGTCATCCTGGCGCTACAGCCAGGATCCATTTTCAATCGGCTGAAAGTCAAAGTGGATTCTGGATCGCGCCCTTACCGGCTTGTCCAGAATGACGATCCCTTAGTGCATCGTATTGGCGGGACACCCCGCTCGCTCAGCGGTTCATCACCATCGTATCCCGCGCCAGCGGCGGGTTCTTCGAGAAGTAGCGCTTCATCCCCTGCACGAGCGCTTCGGCCAACTTCGTTTGATAGTGCTCGCTGCGCAGCTTCCCCTCTTCCTCCGGATTGCTGATGAATGCCGTTTCGACCAGGATCGAGGGTATATCCGGCGCCTTGAGCACAGCGAATCCGGCCTGTTCGACCGATGACTTATGCAGCGTGTTGATCTCTCCGAGCTCCGACAGCACGGCTTTGCCGAGCTTGAGGCTGTCGTTGATCGTTGCGGTCTGAGACAGATCGAGCAACGTCTGCTTCAGCTGGAGATCCTTGACGTCGAGATTGACGCCGCCGATCAGGTCCGCTTCGTTTTCACGTCTGGCAAGCCAGCGTGCGGCCGCCGAGCTCGCGCCGCGCTCCGAAAGCGCAAACACGGAAGAGCCGCGCGCGTGCGGCTTGACGAACGCGTCGGCGTGAATGGAGACGAACAGGTCCGCGTTGACGCGGCGCGCCTTCTGCACGCGTACGTGCAACGGAATGTAGTAGTCGCCATCGCGGGTGAGAATAGCGCGCATGTTCGGTTCGCGATCGACGCGTTCCTTCAGCTTGCGCGCAATGGCGAGTGTGACGTCCTTCTCCTGGGTACCGCTGCGTCCGCGAGCGCCGGGGTCTTCGCCGCCATGGCCCGCGTCGATCGCAACCGTGATCAGCCGCGTCGAAGGTGGACGGCCTTTGCGTTGAGCGGCCGGCGGCGCAGGCGAAGCGGCAGCTTCGCGCGCGATCTCGGGTTCTGTCCGGATGGGACCGGTATCAGTTCGAGTCGGCGGGCGTTCCGGCTCCGGCATGCTGTCCCTCCCATTCTGATACCGGTCGAGAAATGCAATCAGCGGATCGGGCGGCACCAGCGGATACAAGTCGAGCACCAGGCGGTAGCCGTACTCGCCCACCGGGGCCAGCGTAAAGACCTGCGGCTTGACCGCCGCTTTGAGATCGAACACGAGCCTGATCGTGCCGGGCCTGAAGCGGCCTACCCGCACCGATTTTACGAACGGGTCCTTGTCACCGACGCGTTCCGCGAGACCTGTCAATGCCGATGTCACTTCGACGTTGTCCAGATCGAGCACCAGCCGGTCGGGATTGTCGAGCGCGAAGAGCTTGTGTTGAATGTCTGTAGCGGATTCGAACGTGACGCGCGTGTATTCGGCGGCCGGCCAGACGCGAACGGCACTCAATCGGATGGGTGCATCGGCAGCGATCGCAGGCCCGAAGCAAGCTGCCATTAACAGAGCGAGTCCGAGCAGAGAACGGGCTGGAAAAGGCGTGGACCGACGCACCGGTGCAAGCGTCCGATGATCTACCGCAGTTGTAGCGCCTCCATACAACGTTTGCCTGCCTCCGTGTCACTGCCGATCTCGAGGATCCTGCCGTCACCGCTCACGTGTATCGCAATGTGCATGTCGGCGGGAGGCAATCCCACCACTTTTTCGGGCCATTCCACGAGACATACGGCATCCGCTCGGAAATACTCGCGGAAACCTGCCTCGTCGAGTTCGCGCGGATCATCGAACCGATAAAAATCAAAGTGATAGAAGTATAACTTAGAAAAATTATAAACTTCAACCAGAGCAAAGGTTGGGCTGCGGACGCGGCCCGCGTAGCCCAGGCCGCGCAAGATGCCCCGTGCCAGGGTGGTCTTGCCCGCGCCGAGCTCACCGCTCAGGTAAATGACCATGCCCGGCTCGAGGACGCGCGCGAACGCTGCGCCGAAGGCGATCGTGTCGCTTTCGTCGGCGAGGTACTGGGGTGAACTAAAATTCAGGCTATGCAAGTCGATGAGATGAAGGGTCGGGACCCGCCGGACCTGCCCGCGCTCGCACGCGATATCAGGCGCTGGGCTGCGGGGCTCGGTTTTCAGCAGCTGGGTATTACGGACTGCGAGCTGTCCGGCGCCGAGGCACGCCTGCTGGCATGGCTCCAACGCGGCAGGCATGGCGACATGGATTATATGGCACGCCATGGCGTGAAACGCAGTCGCCCCGGTGAGCTCGTATCGGGAACGGTCCGGGTGATCTCCGTAAGAATGAACTACCTGCCGGCAGGAGCCCGAGATAGCGGACAGGTGCTGAACGAGCCCGGCCGCGCATTTCTTTCGCGCTACGCGCTGGGGCGCGACTATCACAAAGTAATGCGCCGACGTCTGCAGCGCCTTGCCGACCGCATCACCGATGAAGTCGGGCCCTTCAACTATCGCGCGTTCACGGATAGCGCCCCCGTCATGGAAGTCGCTCTCGCTGAAAAAGCGGGTCTGGGCTGGCGCGGCAAGCATACCCTGTTGCTCAACCGCGAAGCAGGCTCGTATTTTTTTCTGGGCGAGCTCTATACGGATCTGCCGCTGCCCGTCGATGCGCCGGTCGAAGAGCATTGCGGCACGTGTCGCAAGTGCCTCGATATCTGCCCAACCGGCGCCATCGTCGCGCCGTACGAGCTCGATGCGCGACGGTGCATCTCCTATCTCACGATCGAGCTGAAGGGTTCAATTCCTGAAGCATTGCGTCCGCTGATCGGCAATCGCGTGTATGGCTGCGACGACTGTCAGCTCGCGTGTCCGTGGAACCGGTTTGCGCAGCAAAGCGCTGAAACCGACTTTGCGGTCCGCAATGGTCTCGATGACGCACGGCTCGTCGAGCTCTTCAGATGGACTGAGCTGGAGTTCAACGCGCGGCTGGCGGGCAGCGCCATCCTCAGGATTGGCTACGAGCGCTGGTCGCGCAATCTCGCGGTAGGCTTGGGCAACGCGCTGCGCGCGCTTGCGGGCACATCACAAGCTGCTGCGATTTCGGATGTCCTGAAGCGAAGACGCGACGATCCGTCGGCGCTCGTTCGCGAGCATGTGCGATGGGCGCTCGCGCAGAGTGGCGCGGCGTCGTTGCGCCATTGATGCGGCAAAACTGATATGCGAGCGTGGCATACATGGACGCTCGCTGCACTATACCCAGCGTTTTGCATAGGCGCCTACGTCTATTGCAGCATGCATCACTTCTCGGGCTGCGAAGATGAAAAACATAAAACAGTGCACGCTCAGCAAGATCAACAGGAACCCGAGGTCGCGCTTTCTCTCATCCTTCTTGCTGATAATGAACAGCCCAAGCAAAGCAAAGACAAAGTACGCGCCGCAGACCCAGTAGACCAGTGCCCTGTCATTTGCAAGATCGTTACGCGGACTGGTGACGATCCGGTTGCATTCTTTACTCTCGTGCTTGGTTATGTGGTTTGGCTGCAATTCATTTGGATGACGCGCCAAGAGCGTGTTCTGAGTAAATCCGTAGCTACTGCCGAAACGTCGGCTAATGCCGCCCTGGATGTTGCCAGAACGACGCGCGATCAATTCATCGCCGCTCATCGACCTCGTCTTATAGTTCGTCAAATATCCATTATTGAAGACAAACACAGCGGCATGCATGGTATTCAATACTACGCCTACAACGTTGGAGACACTCCCGCAAAAATAAGGAAGGCTAGCGAAAAAGTATGGCTCCCTACAAAAGAAGAAAAACTCCGAGTTGCGCCATCCTACGGTACGTCGAAGGTTGTAGATAAAACCATCAAGAGCGGTTACTGGCTACAGGCTGTGCATGTGCCGCCGCTGGATATCAACAACGAATTGGCGCTTATTCTCAGCGCAGCCGCTATTCGTCCTGAAACGGGTGGCAACCTCTTTTTCCTCGGATTCATTCAGTACGAAGATGAAGCTGGAACGACTCGGAATATATCCTTCCTGCGCCAGTACGACTTCACGACGAAACGCTTCAACCCCACTAACGACCCCGACTATGAGTATCAGGATTAGTGCGAGCGCGCCCAAGGTTCTCCTCCTCCCGGAAGAGGCGGGGTACGAACGGGGAGAACCCAAGGTTCGCTCCGTTACCCCTTCCTTCCGCTATGTCACCCGCGCGCTCGAGGTTACGGATGCGATCGACAGTACTAAGACAACGTCATCAGCGACGTAGATGAGCCGCCTGATGTGCATTTATGCCGGAAGGTATCCACTCATCACGATCAGAGCGGCTCACGCGGTGCAACCGTATGCGATCGAGCTTGGCCGTTCTATAACTTAGCGTCCCCACGGCCGGCTTATGTACGCCAGCGCACTGAACCGATCGCACGTTCACTCTAAGGTCGCGATCCGGTCATGTCGATGACTAATGGCTTCCGGGTGCAGTGCCCTAGGGTCTGTTAACCGACAACGTAAGCGACACGTGTCGTGTATCGGGCCTAACGCCAAAGGGAAGCTATGAACACGAGAAAAGCAGTCGCACCTATTGTCGCAGTGATGGCGCTTGTCCCCACGCTGTGTGTCGCCGCACCTATCCTCAGCTCGGATCTCGCCAGCTTTGCGGTCTTAGGCGCGTCGACAGTGACCAATGTTCCTACCAGCACGGTGGTGGGAAATGTTGGCGTCTCCCCCGGCTCTTCGATTACGGGATTTAACTCCTCACCAGGCGTTGCGGTGTTAGACCCGCAGGTCACGGGTGGGCTGGTCCACACGACTACTGCGATAGCCGGCCAAGCTCAATTCGATCTGACAATTGCGCGCGCGGATCTCGGCCTCTTAGGGCCGGGCACGCTTCTGAGTTCCGATTTGGTTGGCCTTATCATCTTTCCCGGCGTATATACCGTCCCCGCTGGCACAAGCAACTTAACGGGAGCTGTCACGCTTGATGGCCAAGGAAATGCGAACGCCGCGTGGGTGTTCCAATTCCCTAGCACTCTGAAAACGTCGCCGGGCTCGGTCGTGAACGTCCTCAATACAGGAGCGGGTGCGGGGATCTACTGGAATGTCGGCACCTCGGCCACGCTCGACACGACGACCTCGTTCGAGGGCAATATTCTCGCCCTGGCGAGTATTACCTTAAACACACATGCGACCATAGGTTGCGGGAGAGCCCTCGCTGACACCGCAGCCGTCACCATGGATATGAACACGATCGGCACAGGCTGTGCTGCGAACACGGGTGGAGAAGGCAGCAACGGTTTCAGCGGCGGCCTCACAGTCGCCAGTGGCACGACTCCCCAGACTCCGACGTTTTTGCCGTTCGCGCGCGCTGGTGGTGGCGGCGGTACTACGGTCCCCGAGCCAGCGACGCTGTCGCTGCTTGCGGTTGCGATGGCCGGCTTGGGCCTCTCGCGCAGGCGCAACTTCAGCTCACGTCGATCCGCAGGGTAAAAGGCCGTTCGTTGTAGTCTCGCTGTCGTTTGTGACGCGAGAGAATCCGGCCCTTTCTGGGCTCGGGCGCGAGAGAGCGATCAACAGATCGCTAAAGTAAGGGGAGGTAACGGAGGGAAAACTTGGTTTCCCTCTGTTCGTTTACTGGCCCCTGAGTTACCGTCCCCGGACAGAATTCCCGTTCCGAGCAGAGCTCGGGATGTGGCGGCGAATGTCGCGTGACATGCGCAGCGCTGTTTCGATGCCGCGATAGTAGCCGGGGATGTAAGCGCCTTCTTCGAAGCCGACGAGGCGATAGAAAGCGCGCGCGCCGTAGTTGTTCGCGCGGAGCTCGAGTGTGACGGTCGTGATTCCGGCGGTCA
>JAQGNH010000032.1 GCA_028291945.1 Betaproteobacteria bacterium | reverse complement strand
TACACCAAGCCGCCGCACGCCCTCACCTTTCCCGGCCGCAACGGTATGAAGGCGCGGGCCCCCGACCGGCCGGTGCTGGCGCATCGCAAAGTGCGCTTTGTCGGCGAGGCGCTGGCGCTGGTCGTCGCGGACAGCGCTGCTGCCGCGCAGGATGCAGCGGAGCTCGTGGAAGTCGAGTATCGCGATCTGCCGTCCGTCACTCAGCCCGAGGCGGCGCTCGCGCCGGGGGCGCCGCAATTGCACGATGACGTGCCGGGCAATCTCGCCTTCGAAGTCGAGGCCGGTGATGAGAAGGCGGTGGAAGCCGCTTTCGCGAAGGCGGCGCACGTCACGCGTCTGAAGGTCGAATCAACTCGCGTGGCGCCGAGCCCGATGGAGCCGCGCGCGTGCCTCGTCGCATACGACGCGGCGAAAGACGAGTACCGCTTCAACGTGTGCATGCAGGGCACCACCACTTTACGCGCGCAGCTTTCGGCCTATACGAAAGTGCCCCAGGAGAAGCTCACGTTCGAGGCGCACGACATCGGCGGCGGATTTGGCCAGCGCACGATCGCCTATCCCGAGTACGGCGCGCTGATGATCGCGGCGAAAGTGGCGGGGAAGCCCGTGAAGTGGGTGTCATCGCGTGTAGAAGGCTTTCTAACCGACACGCACGGGCGCAACAACATCATCGACGGTCAGCTCGCGCTCGACCGCGATGGCAAGTTTCTGGCAATGCGGCTCGACTGGGTGAATGACATGGGCTCGTACCTGTCGCCCGGCGCGATGGGCCATATCCGCAATACGATTACCTGCATGACGGGCGTTTACCGCATACCGGCGCTCTACGCGACCTATCGCGTTCCGCTCACGAACACGACGCCCGTCGCGGCGTATCGCGGCGCGGGACGCCCCGATATCGCGTATGCGGTGGAGCGCCTCGTGAACCACGCGGCGGGAGAAACCGGAGTCGATCCTGCAGAGCTGCGGCGGCGCAACTTCATTCCGCCTTCGGCGTTTCCGTATACGACGCCGACGGGCTCAGTCTACGAAATCGCGGACTTGCCTGGGCTGCTGGATAAAGCGCTCGCGCTCGGAGACTGGAAAGGCTATCCGAATCGGCGCGCGAAGTCGCAAGCGGCGGGAAAGCTTCGCGGCATCGGCGTATCGACCGTCATCGAGAATACCGGCGCCGGCAACGCGCCCAAGGACGAGATCGAGATTCAGCTCGACGCGAACGGCACCGTCACCGTATACACGGTCTCGAAAGCGCAAGGTCACGGCCACGAGACGACACTCGCGCAGATCGTTGCGGATGCGCTCGGCGTCCCGCACGAGAGCGTGAAGGTCGTGCAGTGCGCGCCCGATTCGAAGCTGCAGGGCAATCACACCGGCGGCTCGCGTACGACGGTGGGCGCCGGCAGCGTGTGCTACCTCGCGGCACAGAAGCTGATCGAGGAAGGTAAAGCGCTGGCCGCGCTGGAGCTGCGTCTCGAGCCGTCTCAGATCAGCTATGCGAAAGGCGAATTCAAGTCGGGCGAAACGCAGCGCACGCTGAAGCTTGGCGATCTCGCGAAGAAGAAGCCGCTCAACGTTATTGCCGAAGGCAAGTTCGGATCGACCTTCCCGAACGGGTGCCACATCGCCGAAGTCGAAGTCGATCCGGAGACCGGCGTCACCGAGATTGTGTCGTACTGTGCGGTCGACGACTGCGGAGTCGTCATCAATCACGCCATCGTCGAAGGACAGTTGCACGGCGGCGTCGTGCAGGGCGCGGGGCAGGTTTTCGGCGAGCACGTCGTTTACGACCCCGACACTGGACAGCCACTGACCGCGAGCTTCCAGGATTACTACATGCCGCGGTCCGATCTCGTGAAGGGGATTCGCGGCGAAGAGCATCCGACGGTAAGCAAGGTGAGTCCGCTCGGCGTCAAAGGCATGGGGGAATCCGGCTGCACTGCTTCGATTCCAGTGCTGGTCGCTGCAGTGATCGACGCGGTACGTCCGCTAGGCATTAAGCACCTCGACATGCCGCTGACGTCGTCGAAGGTGTGGCATGCAATCAGCAGCGCATCGTAACGCCGGGAATTCAGTACATATAAGTACTCGCTTAGTCTAGCACGCCGGGCTTGTGGAAGGCCCCGCGCAGAGTGTTAATGGACCCTTGCTCCGGCCGTACCGGCAGCTCGGCTGAACCTCGGAGAGTTCGGAGCAGCAGTGTTCCTTGCTTCTGATTCATCATAGGAGATCGTCGAAATGGAAATCGCCACTGACAAGTTCATGCTGTTCACTCAGCCGGGATGAAGTAGCTGCCTAAAAACGAAAGAGTTTCTTTCGAATAACGGAGTTGACTTCGTAGTCGTAGACGTACTGAACGATGTGGGCGGCCGCGAGCTGCTGTTCGAGAAGTATGGATTGCGCAAAGTACCGGTCGTGGCCAAAGGCGACCAGTACGTATTCGGCCAGATGCTCGACGTTTTTGCCAAGTTTGTGGGCGTCGACGTTACTGGAAAGAAGATGCTCTCGCCGGAGCAGCTTTACGAAAAATACCGCATGGTCTTTGCCGCGGGTCAGCGCTACGCCCGGCAGTTCCCCATCGAGCGATTCAACGAGCGCGTGATCCCGAATCGGGAACGGCTGATCAGGACGTTGTGCTTCCACATATTCCGGATCGGCGAAGCGTTCATGGAGACGTGGAACGGCGCGGAATATTCGGTGGGAATTGCCGACAATAAACCGCCCGATTCGATGCAGACGGGCGCGGACATCGCTCGCTATGGCGCTGACGTCTGGAAGCGGTACGAATCCTGGTGGTCCACCCTGGAGGACCGCCCGCTTTCGCGCACGCTCAAAACGTACTACGGCGATACACAGGCTCACCGGGTATTCGAGCGCGTAACCTGGCATTCCGCCCAACACTGCCGGCAACTCATGGCTGTGCTGGAACGCATGGGTATCAAACCGGACGGCCCCCTCACCAGCGACGACCTTGCAGGGCTCCCGTTGCCCGAGCGGCTATTCGAATAAGGAACCGCCGGGACCGGCAACACGTCGGCCTCGACGCGAATTATCGTTATTGCGGTTTGCAACGCGCGGCGCGAGATTTTGTCCAAAAGACATTGAGCGTAGGATTGATTCCCGCGCAACATCATGGCATGGGTGCTTAATCATGACTTCGCATTGGACCGCAGCTCCGAAAGAGAATGTGCTGCCCGCACGGATTCGCGGCCTTTGGTTTGCCTTTCTGGCAGTCTTTCTATCGCTCCTCGTTCCGGCTGCTTGGGGCGACGTATACAAGTGGACCGATGAGCGAGGTAATACGGTCATTTCGAATGCCCGTCCGGCCCATCTCGATAAAGTGAAGAACTTTGAAGTGGCTGTAGAGGAACCCAAGGGCGCAGCGGCCACACCTACCGAGAAGATGCTCTTGGACAAGCTCGACAGACTCGAGCGTCAACTTCTGGCGCAGCAGTATGTGCAACAGGCACAGATCGCTCCTCCCCCGACCTATGGCAGCTATAACCCTGCGCCGCCACCTCCGCCACCGGGTTACTTCGGCAGCGACTATTCAGGCTATTATCCTTCGCTGCTTTCTTCTCCCTCTTTCTTCTATGGGGGGAGGTCGATGGTGAGTCGGCCGAGGTTTGCATTTGCTCACAGCGGCGGCGCCGTTCGTGGCGGCTTCGCACATCACGGAAGGCGATAGAGCAGCCTGATTCGAGTCGCGGCATCGATCGGTATTGCGCTCGCTTCGATTGCGTTCACACCGGGCGTTGACGCCCAACAATATCCAAGCAGGCCGATTCGCCTGATCGTCGCCTCTTCTGCGGGCGGCGGTATCGATTTGCTCGCGCGCATCATCGCTCCAAGATTCGCCGAGCTCGTCGGCCAGCCTGTGCTCGTGGACAACCGCCCGGGCGCAGGCGGCACGATGGGTTACGAATACGGCGTACGCTCAACGCCTGACGGCTATACGCTGACCATCATCAGCTCGACATACACCGTGAATCCGAGTTTTTATCCACTCAAGTTCGATGCGCTTGCGGACTGCACGCCGATCAGCCACCTTGTAAAATTCCCGCACGTCGTCGTCGTCCACCCTTCCCTCCCGGCAAAGACGATACGCGAGCTCATCGCGCTGGCGAAAGCGAATCCGGGCGGCATCACGTTCGGCAGCAGTGGACAGGGCGCCATCATCCATCTCTCGACCGAGCTTTTCATGGACATGGCCGGGATCAAGATGACGCACGTTCCATACCGCGGCGGCGGGCCAGCGCTCAACGACGTCATCGCGGGGCAGATCTCGCTCGTGTTTGCACCTCCACAAACAGGTTTGCCGCAAGTCAAGGCGCGCCGGGTGCGCGCGCTTGCGGTGACAACTAAGGAGCGGCTTGCCGCGGAACCTGATATTCCGAGCATCGCCGAATCGGGTTTGGCCGGTTTTGACTTGAGCAGCTGGCATGCGCTGATAGGGCCCAAAGGATTGCCGCAAGCCGTGGTCGAGCGCGTCAATCGCGAAATCCGCAGGACGCTGAATTCGCGCGAAGTCGAAGAGCGCATGCAAGCCGCCGGTGTTTCATCCAGCCCCAGTACGCCTGAAGAATTGCATGCGCGGCTTCAGAAAGAAATCGCCATGTGGAAACACGTGGTATCGCGCGCGCGCATCAAAATCGAGTAGCTGAGCGGCATGCCGAAAGGATTTATTTCGGTCTAGCTGGAATCGCGATTTCGCTCGCTTCGATGTAGATCCGCTTGATCTTGGGATACCGTTCGCGGATCTCGCGCTCGATGCTCGCGATTGCAGCCGCAATATCGTCAGCCGTGCTGTCCGGGTCGAACTGCACATCGAGCGCGAGCAGCACTTCATCCGCTCCGATGTACATGGACAGAGGCATTCCGGCGCTGCGCACGTGCGGATTGCGCGACGCGATCTCCCGAATCTCCAGCGCGGTCTCAGGGCGAATCCCTTCTCCGATGAGCAACCCGCGCGCCTCGCGAATGAGCAGCACCGCCACCGCCGCGAGCAATACCCCGATGACGACGGACGCGACGCCGTCGAGGATCGGCAAATCGAGCTGGTGACTTGCGTACACACCGAGCGCAGCCACGGCGAGCCCGGCGAGCGCTGCCGCGTCTTCGGCGAGCACGGTATATACCGTCGGGTCCTTGCTGATCCTGAGCGCGCGCCAGAACGGCACGTCGCCCTGCTCTTTTCGGAACTGGCGCAACGCGATTGTGAAGCTGGCGCCCTCGAACACCGCTGCGGCAGCGAGCACGATGTAATTCCACATCGCGTCCCGCAAAGGCGCAGGGACTAGCATGTGCAGCACCCCCTCGTAGGCCGAAACGCCGCCGCCTAGGCCAAAAATAAGTACGGCGACTATGAGGCTCCAGAAATAGAGCTCCTTCCCGTGGCCGAACGGATGCTTCGCCGTCGCTCCGCGCCGACTGCGATGCATACCGACGAGGAGCAGCAGCCCGTTTCCGGTGTCGACGACCGAATGGATACCCTCCGAGAGCATCGCGGAGCTTCCGCTGATCCCGGCCGCGATGAACTTGGTCACTGCAATGGCGGTATTGGCCGCGATCGCGCCGTATACCGCGGTTTTCGATTCCGCCATGAAGGTCCGGCCTGGTTAGCTTCCGCGGCGATACACAGCAGGCTACGTTCCTGCCGCCGCGCTGCTGAGATCTCGCGCTGCGACTCCTGTACGATGTCTCGTCCGTGCGCATCGAATTGGATGCCACCATACCGCGTCGCTGCGCGCAACAGCGGCGCTGGCCGCTACAGAGACGAGTCAAACACGGAAAACAAAAGAAGGCGGAGCTCGACGTAGAATAGTCCGTCGGCATAGGAGGAGGCACGAGATGGCCGTCACGTGTTCGAAGGTGCTGTGGGCCGGATTCCACGCGCTGCTGGCAGCGACTGGATCGATCTCGGCAATCGCGGCCGAGTATCCCGTGCGTCCGATTCGGATCGTCGTTCCTTTTACGCCGGGCGGCGGCACCGATATCATCGCGCGCGCCGTCGGACAGCATATCGGTAACGCGTTCGGGCAGAACGTAATCGTCGACAACCGGGCCGGCGGCAACACGGTGATCGGCTCAGAGATCGTCGCCAGGGCGAGGCCCGACGGCTACACGCTGCTGATGCAGATCAATACGCTCACTGCACTCCCGGCGATGGAAGGCGGGAAAGGCACGATCTCGCTCGACCAGTTCTCGCCCGTGAGCCTCGTCGCCGCGCTGCCCCACGTGCTCGTCGTCCACCGGTCCGTTCCCGTGGCGACCGTGAAGGAGTTGGTATCGCTCGCCCAGGCCACTCCCGGCAAGCTCAACTACGGCACGCCGGGCGCAGGAACGCCGGTGCATCTTGCGAGCGCGTTGTTTGCGTCGATGGCCGGCATCGAGCTCGTACACGTTCCCTACAAGGGCGCGGCGGAGTACACAGCCGCCGTGCTGGGCAATCACGTGCAGATCGTGTTCGGTTCCGCGCCCACTGCGATCCCGCACTTACGCACCGGCGTGATCAAGGCGCTCGGTGTGACCACCGCGAAACGCATCCCGCAGTTGCCTGATGTTCCCACCATCGCCGAGAGCGGATTCGCCGGCTACGACATCGTGAGCTGGTACGGTCTGCTGGCGCCGGCAAGAACGCCGAACGAGATCGTCACGCGATTATCGAAAGAGGTTGCGGCCGCGACGAAGACCAAGGCGTTCTCCGATGCGTTGCCGGACTACCAGCTGATTGGTAACACGCCCGCGGCCTTCGCCGAGTTCCTGCGCAAGGACGCCGATGTGTCGGCACGGATCATCGCGCAGTCAGGAGCGAAGGCGAACTGAACGACGGTCGAAATATTTGTACATCTTCCTTGCGCAGGGCGGCCCTATAATGCCCTTCGCGTAGTCGGCACGAGGACCAGGAGGCAACGAATGGGCCAGATCAACGTCGAGCAACTCGGCTTTGCACTCGGAGCGCAAGTCACTGGAATCGACCTCCGGCAACCGCTCAACGATCTCTCCCGAAAAGAGATCCTCGACGCGTGGCACCGACATCTCGTGCTGGTATTTCCAGATCAGGATCTCGATGCGAATCAGCAGATCGCTTTCAGCCGCAACTTCGGTGAGCTCGAGCGCAACGATTTCCAGCCTCACTATCGCGATCCCGATCACCCGGAAATCCTGCTCGTCACCAACAAGCACCTGAACGGCAAGCCTTCGGAAACGCGCAACACCGGGCGCAACTGGCATTCCGATCTCACCTACACCAATCGACCTGCGAAGGCCTCTCTGTTGTTGTGCAAGGAGAGACCACCCGTCGGCGGCGATACCCTGTTCGCGAATCTCTATCTCGCCTACGAGACACTGAGCAAGCCGATGCGCGCGTTCGTCGAAACGCTCGAGGCGATCCACGACGTGTCGTTGATCAAAGGACTCGAGAAACGCGACCCGCAGAAAGTGGCTGACTTGAAGCGCACTAACCCGCCGGTCGCACATGCGGTGGTCAAGGTGCACCCGGAAACCGGGCGCAAGGCGCTTTTGTTAGGCCAACGCATCCGTGGCTTCGTCGGCTACACCGAGGAAGAAAGCGCACCGATTCTCAACTTTCTCAACGAGCACGCGAGCTCGCCTGAATTCGTCTACCGCCACCGCTGGTCCGTCAACGACCTCGTGATGTGGGACAACCGCTGCCTGATGCACCTCGCGCTTCCCGATTTCGATCAGACGAAAACGCGGCACATGATCCGCACGTCGATACTCGGTGAGTTGTCCGGCTACTACGTCAAGGACGGCGAGGAGCCCGAGAAAGAATCGCTCATGCAAGCGATCGCATCTGTCTCTTGAGACAATGCCAGGGCAGCGTCACGTCGGCCGCTCGAACGCAATCGGGGGAATGCACTTGCTGAAACTCGCACTCAAGGCTGGCACATTCGTCCTCATGATGCTCGCGGCCACAGCGAGTCTCACGCAATCGTATCCATCACAACCCGTACGGATCGTCATCGGCTTTCCGCCTGGCGGTACCACGGACGTCATTGGCCGGCTCGTCGCTCAAGCTCTTGCCGAGTCGCTCGGGAAGTCATTCATCGTCGATAACCGCGGCGGTGCGAGCGGCACCATCGGTACAGGGATCGTCGCGAAGTCGGAGCCTAACGGTTACACGCTGCTCGTCGTTTCGAGCACGCACGGAACCGCCCCTGCGCTCTATTCCTCGCTGCCGTACCAGGAGAAGGATCTCGCTCCGGTCGGGCTGATCGCGACGACGCCTTACGTGTTCGTGGTGCATCCAAGCATTCAGGCGAGCACCTTCCAGGAGCTCCTCGCGCTCGTCAGGCAAAACCCGGGCAAGTACAGCTTCGCGTCTTCGAGCCCCGGCACTGCGCAACATCTCGGCGGAGAGCTCGTCAAACGCATGGCGGGCGTGGACATGGTGCACGTGCCCTATAAGGGTACGGGTGTGCTGCTGCCCGATCTGCTCTCGGGCCGCGTGCCGATGATGTTCGAGAATGTCGCCATCATGACGCCCCACATCAAGAAAGGCTCACTGCGCGCGCTCGCGGTCTCGAGTGCGAAACGCACGCTGCTGCTGCCCGACGTTCCTACGGTGGCTGAATCGGGACTCGCAGGATTCGAAGTGCTCGGCTGGTTCGCGTTGATCGCGCCTTCAAACACGGCGCAGGCAGTGATCAAGCTTCTTAACGCCGAGATCAACAAGCTGATTGTCCAGCCGTCTATCGTGGAGCGCTTCGCTGCGCTCGGCGCCGAGCCGCTGGGCGGCACGCCGGAGCGCGCTGCCGCGTTCATCAGAGGCGAACAGGAAAAGTGGGGCAAGATCATCCGCGACACCGGTATCAAGGCGGACTGACAAGGAGTAAGGTCTGCGCAATCCATAGGCGGCTTCTGATTCATCCGATTAACGCAAGCAAACTCGGAGCGGCGACCATGCAGCATCGAGCGGCAGAGATTCACGCAGCGTTGAAGCACCCCGTGATCGACGGCGACGGCCATTGGATGGAGCCGATACCGATCTTCCTCGAGTACTTGCGCGAACTAGGCGGTGCTGAATCGGTCGACCAGATGCGAGCGATGTGGCGCCGAACTGATGCGTGGTATCGCTCCAGCTCGCAGGAACGCCAGCATAACCGCATGCGCCGCCTCATCTGGTGGGGTGTGACCAGCAATACGCTCGACAAGGCAACCGCGCTGCTCCCGGCCCTGCTGAACGAGCGCCTGCCGGAGCTGGGCATCGACTTCGCGATCATGTATCCGAGCTTCGGCCTCACCATCAACGCAATTGCTGAGGACCACCTGAGCCGCGCCGCGGCGCGTGCCTACAACATGATGACGGCCGAGATGTTCGCGCCATTTGCTGCGAGGTTTGCGCCGGTCGCGATCATTCCCGCGCGCACCCCAGAAGCAGCCATCGAGGAGCTCGAATACGCGGTCGGCCAACTCGGTTTCAAAGCAATCATGCTGCGGGGAAACCAAGAGCGACCGATTCCCGGCGCAGCAGAGGGAATCGATGCGCAGAAGGCCAATTGGTACTGCGACAACATCGCGCTCGACAGCCCCTATGACTACGATCCGTTCTGGCGGCGCTGCACGGAGCTCGGCGTGGCCGTGACCCAGCACTCGGGCAGCACGCGCTGGCCGGATCGCGCCTCGATCAGCAACTTCACGTTCAACCACGTCGGCCACTTCGCCGAATCGAACCACGCTTTCGCGCGCGGCGTTTTCCTCGGCGGTGTCGCGCGACGCTTCCCGAGCCTCAACTTCGGGTTCATGGAAGGCGGCGTGAGCTGGGCGTGTCAGATGTGCGGCGACCTGATCGAACACTGGGAGAAGCGGCGCCGCGCCGGGCTTCAGTACCCCAGCGGAACCAGCGTCGCCGAGCTGCATCAACTTATCGCCCGCTACGGCGACCAGAGACTCAAAGCCAACGCCGACACGATCATGGGGAGTCTCGACGCATTCCGCCCGGAGTGCAGTCTCGAAGAGCTCGCGCGGCCCGAGCATGTCGTCGATGATTTCGAAGCCGCAGGCATCAACTCGAAAGAAGATGTCCGGACTGTCTTCTCGCGCAACTTCTACTTCGGTTGCGAGGCGGACGACCGCGCGACCATGTGGGCCTTCGATCCCCGTATGGGCGTGCGACTGCGGCCCGTCTTCAGCTCCGACTTCACCCATTTCGATGTGCCCGATTTCAGGGACGTGATTCCTGAAGCGTTCGAAATGGTGGAGAGAAAGTTCGTGACGGAGCAGGACTTCCGCGAGTTCACGTTCAC
>JAQGNH010000003.1 GCA_028291945.1 Betaproteobacteria bacterium | reverse complement strand
GACCGCGGGCGCCCGTCTTGCGCTCGAGCGCTTTATGCGCGACCGCTTTGAGGCCGGCTTCGCGTACTTCGAGCTCGACCCCTTCCATCGAGAACATCTTCTGATATTGCTTGAGCAGCGCGTTTTTCGGCTGCGTCAGGATCTGGATCAGCGCGCCCTCGTCGAGCTCTTCGAGCGTCGCCACGACCGGCAAGCGGCCAACGAACTCCGGGATCAGGCCGTACTTGATCAGGTCTTCCGGCTGCACGTCGCGCAGCGCCTTGCCGATATCTTTCCGATTGTCTTTGGAGCGTACTTCCGCGCCAAAGCCGATGCCACCCTTCTCCGAGCGCGCACGGATGATCTTGTCCAGTCCATCGAACGCGCCCCCGACGATAAAGAGGATATTCGTGGTGTCGACCTGTACGAATTCCTGGTTCGGGTGCTTGCGGCCGCCCTGCGGCGGAACCGACGCGATCGTGCCTTCGATCAACTTCAGCAAAGCCTGCTGCACGCCTTCGCCGGACACGTCACGCGTAATCGACGGGTTGTCCGACTTGCGTGAAATCTTGTCGATCTCGTCGATGTAGACGATCCCGCGCTGGGCTTTCTCGACATCGTAGTCGCACTTCTGCAGCAGCTTCTGGATGATGTTCTCGACATCCTCGCCCACATAGCCCGCTTCGGTGAGCGTCGTCGCATCGGCCATCACGAACGGCACGTTCAGGAGCCGGGCGAGCGTCTGAGCCAGCAGCGTCTTGCCGGAACCGGTGGGCCCCACCAGCAGGATGTTGGACTTCGCGAGCTCGACGTCATCGTTCTTCGCGATCGTCTTCAACCGCTTGTAGTGGTTGTAGACCGCGACCGACAGGATTTTCTTCGCGACATCCTGGCCGATAACGTACTGATCGAGGATCAACCGGATCTCGTGCGGCACCGGCAGGTCGGACTTGGCGCCTTTGGAACCGGGTTCGCCCTGGGTCTCTTCGCGGATGATGTCGTTACAGAGCTCGATGCACTCATCGCAGATGAACACTGATGGGCCTGCGATCAGCTTGCGCACCTCGTGCTGGCTCTTTCCACAGAAGGAGCAGTACAGCAGTTTCTCGCCGCCCACTTTGTCTGACATACCCGCTTTCCCCACGTCCGCCTTTCCTGTTTACCTCATGCCCACTGCACCCCGAGGAAGCAGTGTCACTCGTCTTCCCTTAGCCCGCTCATTTCCGGGAGAGTCGAGCTCAAGCTGATGCACAAGCCTAGATTGGACCCTTATGCGGCCACTTCCGTTCGACTCGTCAACACCTTGTCGACCAATCCGTAGGTTACAGCCTGGGTCGAAGATAAGAAGTTATCACGATCCGTGTCTTTTTCAATCGTTTCGATCTTCTGACCGGTGTGTTTTGCCAAAATCTCGTTCAGCCGGGCCTTCAGATACAAGATTTCCTTGGCGTGGATCTCGATATCCGAGGCCTGGCCCTGAAATCCGCCCATCGGCTGGTGAATCATGACCCGCGAGTTCGGCAGCGCAAAGCGCTTGCCCTTCGCGCCAGCCGCGAGCAGCAAGGAGCCCATGCTCGCCGCCTGCCCCACACACAATGTGGACACGTCCGGCTTGACGAACTGCATCGTGTCGTAAATAGCGAGACCCGCGGACACCGATCCGCCGGGCGAGTTGATGTAGAAGGAGATGTCCTTGTCGGGATTTTCCGATTCCAGAAAGAGCAGCTGCGCCACGATCAGGTTCGCCGTAATTTCGTTGACTACGCCCACGAGGAATACCACCCGCTCCTTCAGCAGGCGCGAATAGATGTCGTACGCGCGCTCGCCGCGGCCGCTCTGCTCGATGACCATTGGCACAAGGCCCAACCCCTGGGGTTCGTACATGGCTTCCGGCTCCATCATGCGTGAGCCGATCACGGCCTGCGGCTGTATGTAACGTCTCATTGTTTGTTTCCCATTAATTCATCAAATGCGATCGGCTTGTCTTCGACTCGAGCCGTTCTGAGCGCCCAATCGACCACGTTGTCCTCGAGCACCATCGACTCGATTTCCCGCAACCGTTCGGGCGACTGGTAGTACCAACGCACTACTTCCTGCGGATTCTCATAAGACTGAGCCTGCTCTTCCACCGTGTGGCGCACCTGCTCGGGTTTCGCCTGCAGCTGGTGCGCTTTCACGAGCTCAGCCAGGATCAGCCCGAGGTTCACGCGCCGTTGCGCCTGCTTCTCGAACATGTCGGCGGGCAGCGGTGTGTCATCCTTGACGGGGACGCCGCGAGCGGCGAGGTCCTGCCTTGCAAAATTTCGCAGCCGCTCGATTTCACTTTCTACGAGCGCCTTCGGCACCTCGACTTGCGTTGCATCGAGAAGCGCCTGCATGACCTGCTCTTTGACCCGCGACTTAAGCCGCGTCTTCACCTCGCGTTCAAGGTTGCCCTGGATTTCTGCCCGCATCTTCGTTACATCGCCTTCGACGACGCCGAGGCTCTTCGCGAACTCGCCGTCGATCTCCGGCAACCGGGGCATAGCCACTTCCGATACGTTCAGCTCGAAAGTCGCCGTTTTGCCTGCCACATCCTTGCCGTGGTAATCGTCGGGAAAATGGAGCTCGAATGTCTTGGCATCGCCGGCCTTCATCCCCTGGAGCTGGGATTCGAAATCGGCGAGCAGGCGGCCTTCACCCAGGACGATCGCCTGATTTTCAGCTTTACCGCCGGCGAACTCAGTACCGTCGATCGTGCCTCGATAAGACATCGTGACGCGGTCTGCGTTCTCGGCGCCGCGCTGCACCGGCTCATACGTCGCGCGCTGCTTCCGCATGACTTCGAGCGTACGGTCGATTTCTCCTTCGCTGACCGAGAGCTGCGGCCGCGTGATCGATGAGCTGGCGATATCTCCCACGTGCACGTCGGGGTAGATCTCGAATGTTGCGCTGTACTCAAACTCGCTCGCGCCTTCGTTCAGCGGTTTCGGCTCGAAGCGCGGATAACCTGCAACTCGCAGGTTCTGCTCGCGGACAGCCTCTCCGAAGGTGCGTTGAATCGCCTCGCCCAGCACTTCCTGCCGGATTTGCGGACCGTATTGCTGTGCCACGACTTTGAGCGGCACCTTGCCCGGGCGAAACCCGTCCATCTTGACTGTGCGCGAAAGGCGTTTGAGCCGAGTGTCGATTTCGCGATCGATTTCGGCGAGCGGAACTGCGACGCTCAAGCGCCGCTCGAGCGTGCCCAGGCTTTCCAAATTTGCTTGCATCAGGGACCTTGTACGTTGAACGATCTGGTGCGAAAGGAGGGACTCGAACCCACACGCCTTTCGGCGCCAGAACCTAAATCTGGTGCGTCTACCAATTCCGCCACTTTCGCAGTAACACCTACGCCGCACCTTCGGCGTATCCAAGATACGCAACGGCGCGCTTTTACGCCTGCCGGCGCTCTTTCCACAACCCTACACTACTCCTTCGGCGCAGCTAAAACCTGCCTGCGGCGTGCAGCGGCGCGCTTGTCCTCGCACCGCGAGCTACACCGCTCGTTTCAGAAGTAACGCAAGCTGTTGATTGTAATATAATCGCCACTTTAATCACAGCGGTCCCAGCTTGCAACGTGCCTTAACTCCGCCGCGCAAGCCATTGTACTATAGGACCTTTTGTTGTGGGCGCATGCCCGTCGAGCATTACGAGAATTTTCCGGTCGCATCGATACTGCTGCCGCGGCGCCTGCGAGGGCCGGTTGCACTCATCTATCGCTTCGCACGGGAGGCCGACGATTTTGCGGATGAGGGCGACGCTCCAGCCCATGTGAGGCTGCAACAACTGGAGCGGTTCCGGGCCGAATTGCGGCGCCTCAACGCCGGGCTGGCCCCCGGAATCCCGTGGTTTTCGGACCTCGGTCATGTGATCCGGGAGCACAACCTGCCCGTCAGCGCATTCGAAGATCTTTTGTCCGCATTCGCTCAGGACGTCGTGCAGTCGCGCTACGCAAGCTACGAACAGGTGCTGGATTATTGCAGGCGCTCGGCGAATCCAGTCGGGCGACTGCTGCTCGCGTTATACGGCGAAAGTGCGCGCGAACCCCTCGCATGGTCGGATGCCATCTGCTCGAGCCTCCAACTGATCAACTTCCTGCAGGACGTGGCGATCGACTATCGCAAGGGTCGCATCTACATGCCCCTCGACGAAATGCTGCGCGCCGGCATCACCGAGCAGCAGATCGCGAAGGCTGAGACGGGTCCAGCTTGGAGAGAGTTCATGGACTTTCAGATCGGGCGCGCGCGTTCGCTGCTTTATTTCGGCGCGCCGCTCGGGCGCACGCTAAAAGGACGGATCGGGCTCGAGATGCGAATGATCATCGCGGGCGGCGCGCGCATTCTCGAAAAAATCGAGAGCGTCGGCGGCGATGTTTTTCGCCACCGGCCGATCCTGGGGCCGTTAGATTGGCCATTGATGCTCGTTCGCGCGATGACGCGAAGCAGCGTGATTCGGGATCCGCTGATTCGTGATTCGTGATTGGTTAGGCCAAGCGGCAAAAAGCTCGGACCAATCGACGGATCACGAATCACGGATCACGGATCACGGATTCACAGATCACGCTTTTACGAGCTCTCGAGCAAAAGACGAATCACGGATAACGAAGCACGGCTAACCGCAGTGAACCCACAGGAGTATTGCCAACGAAAAGCCGCGCAGAGCGGCTCGAGCTTTTACTATAGCTTCCTGTTCTTGCCCGAAGCGCGCCGCCGCGCAATTACCGCCCTCTACGCTTTTTGCCGCGAAGTGGATGATGTGGTCGACGAGACCAAAGACGTCGGCATCGCACGCACCAAGCTCGGTTGGTGGCGTCAGGAGATCGCTAACGTCTACCACGCGAAGCCTCAGCATCCCGTCGCGCGCGAATTGGCGGAAGTCGTGGGGACCTACGGCATCGAAGAAGCGCAGCTGCAGGAAGTGATCGAGGGTATGGCGATGGACCTCGAGTACAACGCCTACCCGGATTTTGAAGCGCTGAAAGTGTATTGCCACAAAGTGGCCGGCCTGGTGGGAATCCTGGCCGCAAAGATCTTCGGCTACCAGGACACTCGCTCGCTCGATTATGCCAACGACCTTGGCATTGCCTTTCAACTCACGAACATCATCCGCGACGTCGGCGAGGATGCGCGGCGCAATCGCATCTATCTGCCACTGCACGAACTGGCGCAGCATGGCGTCACGTCCGACGACATCGTTAGCGCCCGCGAGACAGAAAACTTCCGTAAGCTCATGGAATTTCAGTTCGCGCGGGCCAACAGCTATTACGATCAGGCGCTCTCGAAGCTGCCTAAAGTCGACCGGAAGGCACAACGACCGGGGCTGGTCATGGCCGCGATCTATCGAACGCTGCTGCACGAAATTCACAAAGACGGCTTTCACGTGCTGACTCAACGCACTGCGCTCACGCCGTTGCGCAAGCTATGGATCGCGTGGAAGACGTGGATCAGGGGTTGAGGCGTAATACGTGCCAGTTTAAACAGCGTGATCCGTGATTCGTGAGCCGTGCGGGTTTACACAGCCGTGACTCGTGATTTGTGATCCCTGCGGGTTTAAAACAGCGTGATCTAAATTCGTGATTCGTTGACAACCGACAGGCTTCGTACGACCTCGCCGCTGCGGCAGACGAATCACGGATAACGAATCACGCCTCACGGCTCGCGAGTCACGAATCACCGAATCACGCATTTAGGAGCAAACAATGGATCTCCAGCTAACCGGGCGCACCGCGCTTGTCACCGGCGCGAGCATGGGCATCGGCCGTGCGATCGCGAAAGGGCTCGCGGCCGAGGGCGTGAAGGTGGCCATCGCAGCGCGGCGCCGCAACTTACTCGACGAGCTCGCGAATGAAATCACCGCAGCAGCCGGCGCTAGACCTGTAATCATCGAAATCGACGTGATGCCGGACGGCGCACCGAAGCGTCTCGCGGCCGCCGCACAAGAGGCGCTTGGCCGCATCGACATCCTGGTCAACTCCGCAGGCGGAAGTCAGCCGCCGATCGGGGTTGATGCTGCGGACGACGCCTGGGATCATGCGATGACGCTCAACTTCGTGCGCGTCAGACAACTCACGCATGCCGTGCTTCCCCGGATGATGGCTGAGCACTGGGGGCGGATCATCAACATTACCGGCAAATCCGAACCGGAGCGCTTGATCGCTGCCACACCGGCCAAAGCCGCAGTGCACGCGTGGTCGAAAGGTTTATCCCGCGAAATCGGCAAACACGGGATCACCGTCAATTGCATCCCGCCTGGACGCATCATGAGTGAGCAGATAAGACGCAAGTACACGGAGGAATTCCGTGCCGAGCAGTCGGATAAGGAAATCCCGGTAGGCCGCTACGGCGAGCCCGAGGAGCTTGCGGCGCTGGCGGTATTTCTCTGTTCGCCTATTGCGCGTTACATCACAGGCGCGGTGATGCCCGTCGATGGAGGATTGAAACGGTATGCGTTTTAACGCACGCTTGTGCGCGTTGAAACAGCGTGATCTTTGATTCGTGATTACCGCGAACCGTGGTTCGTGGTTCGTGATTAGAGGTCAACGACAGGCTCGGACGACTGCTGCGTGAAGCCAGCTTCCAGCGAACGACTGATCACCAGTCATGCCTTAGCACAGGCGAATCACGGCTCACGAATCACGAGTCACGGATCACACATCACGCTTTTGGCCAGCAGAACCGGGCGCGTATAATTCGCGTATTCGCCTGAAGGAACCCAAACCATGCAGACCAAAATTCCCTGCGTTCTGATGCGCGGCGGCACTTCGCGCGGCCCGTTCTTTCTTACTTCGGATTTGCCTTCGGACCCGAAGCAGCGCGACGCAGTCCTCCTCGCCACCATGGGCTCACCGCATCAGTATCAGGTCGACGGCATCGGCGGATCGATCTCGCTTACGAGCAAGGTGGCGATGATCTCGCGCTCGAAGCAGCCCGGTGCCGACGTCGATTACCTGTTTGCGCAGGTGTCGGTCAACGAGGCGCTCGTCGATACCAAGCCGAACTGCGGCAACATGCTGGTGGCAGTGGGACCTTTCGCGATCGAAGCGGGGCTGGTACCAGCCAAGCATCCCGAAACCGCCGTTCGTATCTACAACGTGAACACGCAGGCGCTGGTCGAGGCTGTGGTGCAGACGCCGAATGGCAGAGTCACTTACGCCGGTGATGCGGGCATCGACGGCGTCCCGGGGACCGCCGCGCCAGTCAAGATCAACTTCGAAAGCGCCATTGGCGCGGTCACGGGAAAACTGCTGCCGACGGGCAAGCCGCTCGATGTGATCGACGGTATCGAAGTGAGCTGCGTGGATGTCGCGATGCCGGTCGTCCTCATGCGCGCCGAAGACTTGGGCAAGACCGGACACGAAACCGCGGCAGAGCTCGACGCGGACAAAGCGCTATTCGAGCGCATGGAAGCGATACGCCGCAAAGCCGGCGTGCTGATGGGCATGGGGGATGTTTCAAAGCTGGTCGTACCGAAGCTCGGCCTTCTGTCGAAGCCGCGCAAAGGCGGCACGATCACTTCGCGTTTCTTCGTGCCTGATGCGTGCCACAAGGCACATCCCGTGACTGGCACCGTCTGTATTGCTTCGGCGTGTGCGATCCCCGGCACCGTCGCGTTTCAACTCGTAAAGCTGCCGCCTCCTCCGCAGGGCATCGTCAAGATCGAGCACCCGTCGGGCGTGATCGCGATCGACCTCGATGCTGATTTCACGAACGGCAAACAGGTGATGCGCCGCGCAGCCCTGATACGCACCGCGCGTCGCATCTTCGAAGGCAACGTCCTCGTGCCGCAGGAGGTATGGGCCGGCAATGAAGAGCGCGACGCGGGCCGTGAAGCGGAGCGGGAAGCTGCTGCGGCCTGATGTTGGAAAGCGTAATTCGAGAGCCGTGATTCGTGAACCGTGATTCGTGATTCGATGCTTCAAAAGCGTGATTCGTGAACCGTCATTCGTGATTCGTGATCCGCGATCCGTCCGCCACCGCTAGTGGTCTTGCCTCAGCCGGTTTAGTTCGTATCCACCTCGTTCGAGCTCGAAGCTCCTTAAAGCGGCTACGAATCACGAATCACGAATCACGCTTCTACGAACGTCCGGCGGATCACGAATCACGTTGTTCAAGCTCGCACGGATCACGAATCACGAGTCACGCTGTTCAAGCTCCCACGGACCACCGTCTGTGAACGTCGCCGTCATCGGCGGCGGCTACGCGGGCTTCGCCGCGGCGGTAACGCTCGCCGATGCGGGTGTCGCGGTGACCGTATACGAAGCGGCGCGTGAGCTCGGAGGCAGGGCGCGACGCGTCGTCGTCAACGGGGTCGCGCTCGACAACGGTCTTCACATCCTGATAGGTGCCTACCGCGAGACCCTGCGTCTAGTGCGCGAGGTTCATGCGACTCCGTCCGAGGCTTTGACTCGCCTTCCGCTGGACTGGCAGGTACATCAGCGCTTCCGCCTGAAAGCGGCGCCCTTACCTGCACCTCTGCATCTCGCGTTTGGCGTGTTCATGGCACGCGGGGCGTCTTGGCGCGAACGCCTTGCGGCTGCGCGCTTCGTGCGAGCAATGCGTGCGCAACACTTCCGGCTGCTGGAGGACATTTCCGTGAGCGCGCTGCTCGCAGCCCACGGGCAAGGTCCGGCCTTCCAGCGCTACTTCTGGGAACCCCTTTGCCTCGCCGCGCTGAATACGCCGCCCGCAATCGCGTCGGCACAGGTTTTTCTCAACGTGCTGAGAGATGGTGCGCTCGCGCATCGCAGCGCGGGCGACATGCTGCTCGCGCGTGGCGATCTGTCTACTCTCTTTCCCGAGCCCGCCGCGAACCACGTTCGCACACATGGCGGACGAGTCGAGCTGGGCAGCAGGGTTGAAGGACTGGTGCATACAGGCGAAGCCGTCGGCGTAAAAACGCAGCGCGACACTCAGTGGTATACCCAGGTGATCTGTGCCGTCTCGCCTTACAGCGCTGCAGCGTTGATCGCGGCTTTGCCAGGATTGAAGGATATAGCCGCGACGCTGGATCAGCTTCGATATCAGCCGATCTACTCTGTTTACTTGCAGCTCACGAAGTCGGTGCGTTTACCCGCGCCCATGCTGGGGCTGACCGGGCTCGCTCAATGGGTTTTTGACCGCGAAGCACTGTGTGGTCAGCGCGGGTTGCTCGCAGCAGTGATCAGCGGCAAAGGCGCACATCAGGGCATGACCCAGGAAGAGCTCGCTCGCAAAGTCTACGGTGAGCTCGACGCCGAATTCGGTCCGCTGCCGCCGCTTGCGTGGCATCGCGTGATTGCGGAAAAGCGCGCGACATTCGAATGCGCAGTGGGCGTAAAGAGGCCTTCCACGCGCACACCGCTCGCGCACGTACATCTCGCCGGTGACTACACCGCCAGCGACTATCCCGCCACGCTCGAGGCCGCAGTCCGCAGTGGGATGGCCGCCGCCGCACAAGTGCTCGAGAGCGGTGTCGGAGCGCAGGAAGCCTTAGCGCGCCAATCGTTATAATTCGAAGTTCTACGACTGAGGAGATAGTTTTGGCCGAGCGCGAATCGATGCAGTATGACGTGGTGATCGTCGGCGGCGGGCCGGCGGGTCTGGCTGCGGCGATCCGCCTCAAGCAGCTCGCTGCGGAACGCAGCCTCGAGCTTGGCGTGTGCGTGCTCGAAAAAGGCTCGGAGATCGGCGCGCACATACTGTCTGGCGCAGTCATGGATCCGCGTTCGCTGAACGAGCTCATGCCGAACTGGCAGGAGCTCGGTGCTCCGCTGAACGCCGCGGTCAGCGAAGACCGCTTCCTGTTCCTCACCGAGTCCTCATCCTACAAGGTGCCGGAGTTCATGCTTCCGGCGTGTTTCAAGAATCATGGCAACTACGTGATCAGTCTCGGTAACGTCTGCCGCTGGCTCGGTCAGCAGGCCGAAGGGCTGGGCGTGGAGATTTTCCCGGGCTTCCCTGCCGCTGATGTTTTGTATGACGAGAAAGGACAAGTCAGAGGCGTCGTCACCGGCGACATGGGTGTCAACCGTGAGGGTCAACAAACCGACGCGTATCAGCCAGGCATGGAGCTCCACGGCAAATACACGCTCTTCGCGGAGGGTTGCCGCGGCCATCTCGGACGCCGCCTTCAGGAGCGCTATCGATTGCGCGAGGGCGCGGACCCGCAGGTCTATGGGATCGGCCTCAAAGAGTTATGGGAGATCAAGCCTGAACGCCACCAGAAAGGTCTGGTAATGCACACCGCCGGGTGGCCGCTGGCCGCGGATACTTACGGCGGGTCGTTCTTCTATCACATGGAAGACAATCTCGTGGCCGTCGGTTTCGTCGTTGGACTTGGATACACGAATCCCTACCTCAACCCCTACGAAGAATTCCAGCGTTACAAGACACACCCCGCGATACGCACGTTCCTGGAAGGCGGCAAGCGCATTGCGTATGGCGCACGAGCCATCACGGCCGGCGGTCTGCAAGCCCTGCCGCGGCTCGTTTTCCCGGGCGGGTGCCTCATCGGCGACGACGCAGGTTTTCTCAATGCGTCTCGCATCAAGGGCAGCCACGCGGCCATGAAGTCGGGAATGCTCGCGGCAGAGTCCGTGTGCGATGCGCTACAGGCCGGGCGTGAAGGCGATGAGCTGACAACGTACCCCGAAGCGTTCCGCTCGAGCTGGTTGCACGAGGAGCTTCACAAGGCACGCAACTTCAAACCGTTCATGAGCAAAGGGCTTTACAGCGGAACGCTGATGGTCGGCATCGACCAGGTGCTTTTCCGCGGCAAGGCGCCATGGACTCTGCACCACGATCACGCTGACAATGAAACGCTGAAGCCGAAGAAGGACGTGCAGCCGATTGCATACCCGAAACCGGACGGCGTGCTGACATTCGATCGATTGTCTTCGGTGTTTATCTCGAACACGAATCACAGCGAAGACCAGCCGGTACACCTGACGCTCAAAGATCCGACGGTGCCGGTGAAGATCAATCTGGAATTGTATGACGCGCCGGAGCAGCGCTACTGTCCCGCCGGTGTGTATGAGATCGTGCGGGATGCGGACGAGTCCAATCCGCGTCTTCAGATCAATGCGCAAAACTGCGTGCATTGCAAGACGTGCGACATCAAGGACCCGACGCAGAACATCGTGTGGGTGACGCCAGAAGGTGGCGGCGGACCAAACTATCCGAATATGTAGAAGTGCGTGAGCCGTGATTCGTGATTGGTGATTCGGTAAGCCGCAAAAGCGAACGCTGAAAGCGACTCGACCGCCATTGAGCAAGGAGAAAGCCGGCGCGGTTCACGATTCGCGATTCGCGAATCACGAATCACGAATCACGGGCTTTAAAACGCTTCGAAAATTCCCGCCGCCCCCATCCCCGTCCCGATACACATCGTGACCATGCCGTATTTCTTCTTGTGCCGCCGCAGACCGTGCATCAGCGTTGCCGTGCGAATTGCCCCCGTGGCGCCGAGCGGGTGCCCGAGCGCTATTGCGCCCCCGAGCGGACTCACCTTCTCGCGGTCGAGTCCGAGCTCCTTGATCACCGCGAGCGTCTGAGCTGCAAACGCTTCGTTCAGCTCGATCCAGTCGATGTCATCCACGCGCAGTCCAGCGCGCTCCAGCGCCTTGGGTATCGCTTTGACAGGCCCGATGCCCATGATGTCCGGCGGCACTCCCGCCACCGCGTAGGTGATAAAGCGGCCTAGCGGCGTCAGGTTGTAACGCTTCATCGCGGCCTCGCTCATCAATACGACGGCGCCGGCCCCGTCGGACATCTGTGAGCTGTTACCGGCCGTCACACTGCCTTTGACTGCGAAAGCCGGTCTCAACTTCGCAAGAGCTTCTGGAGAAGTGTCGCGCCTCGGACCCTCGTCGTTGATCGCTTCACGTCGGACTTCTTTGATCTCCGCTGATTGCAGATCAGGGAAATGCTCGACGATGTTGTAGGGCGTCACTTCCTGTCGAAACTCACCCGTTTCGATCGCCCGAATGGCGCGGCGGTGGCTATCGGCGGCGTAGAGGTCCTGCTCTTCGCGGCTGATTTTCCACTGCGCGGCGACCCTCTCGGCCGTGATTCCCATGCCGTATGCAATCGCGACGTTCTCATCCTTGTCGAATATGGACGGATTGAAGCTCGGCTTGTTGCCGCCCATAGGCACCATGCTCATGCTCTCGGTACCGCCGGCAATCATCACGTCGGCTTCCCCGAGCCGGATACGGTCTGCGGCGAGCGCCACAGCTTGCACGCCCGAAGAGCAAAATCGGTTGATCGTCATGCCCGGCACCCGGTCAGGGAAGCCCGCGAGCAGCGATCCGATGCGTGCAACGTTCATCCCCTGCTCCGCTTCGGGCATCGCGCAACCCACAATGACGTCCTCGACCGCGCCTGCGTCCATCCCGGGACATTGCTTCACCGCGGCCATCAGCACGTGCGCGAGCATGTCGTCGGGCCGCACGTTTCTCAACATGCCGCGCGGCGCTTTGCCGACCGGCGTGCGGGTAGCGGCGACGATGTAGGCTTCCTGGACTTGTTTGGTCATGTGTTCCTCGAGAACCCGTGATGCGTGAGCCGTGATTCGTCGTTGCTCGTGAGTTCGTAACTTCGGAAGTTCCTAAAGCGAGATTCGTTGTTGTTTGGGTGAAGGTTTCGTTGTTCGACGTTGTCCGTTGACCTATCGAATCACGACTCACGACTCACGAATCACGAATCACGATTCACGACTCACGCTGTTACAAACTCAGTTCCTAAGCGGCTTCCCCGTCTTCAGCATATGCTCAATCCGCGCCTGCGTCTTTTCCGTTGCGATGAGCTCCATGAAGTGCCGCCGCTCGAGCTCGAGGAACCACTGTTCGTCCACCGGGCTTCCGCCTTCGACTTCCCCGCCACACATGACCGTCGCGACTTTCGAGCCAATCAGATAATCATGTTCGGAGATGTGACCGCCTTCGCGCATATTCACCATGTAGGCCTTGATCGTACCGATCGCATTGCGTCCGGCCGTTGGAATGGCGTTCTGCCGCAAGGTCGGACGATAGCCCGTCTCCGCGAGCGCACGCACCTGCTCTTTCGCAACGTGTAACAACTCGTACCGATTCATTACGATCGTGTCGGTTGGCCGCAGATAACCGAGCTCCTTCGCGTGCTCGGCGCTGCGCGCTACTTCTGCCATTGCCACCGTCTTGAAATACCTCTGTATGAACTGCCCGATGTCGCCGCCTTTGGCTTCGGCCGCAGCGCGCATGGCGAATTCCTTGCATCCTCCACCAGCCGGCAAAAGCCCGACACCAACTTCGACGAGACCCAGGTAGCTTTCGAGCGTCGCTACTGCGCGGTCGCAGTGCATGATGAACTCGCAGCCGCCTCCGAGGGCAAGCCCGTCGACCGCAGCAACTGTGGGGATCATCGAGTATTTCAGCGCCTGCGTCGTCTCCTGAAACTGCTCGACCAGCTGCTCGACTTCGCCGAGACGGCCCGCCATCAGCTGATCCGCGACGCCGATCTGCCGCGCTGCTTTCAATGCAAGCGACTCGGCTTCCCGCCGCACGGACTTGAAGAGCTTGCCGAGCGCCGAGGGCTGGCGCCTCTCCCCGCCGCCCGTCTGCGTTTTCTTCAGATTCGCACCCACCGAGAACGGCGGCTCGGTCTGCCAGATGACCAGGCCCATGTAGTTGCGCTCGGCTTCGTCGAGCGCACGCAGCACGCCTTCGAGCACGTCGCCGCCAATCGCATGCATGCGCGACTTGAAGCTGACAATCGCGATGTCATCTCCGGTATGCCAGCATCGCACGCCTTCGTTCTCGAATATGGTTTCGCCGTAGCGCACCTCTTCCCCGACTAGCGTCGCCGGGAACGGCTGTCGTCGATACACCGGCAGCTGCGGGCGCGGCTGATATGAGCCCGTCTCGGGCGAAAACGAGCCCTCCGAGGTATGCACGCCCGTGCGTCCCGGCTCGGTCACCCACGCAGGCAGCGGCACCGCTGCCATGGTCTTCCCTGCAGCGATGTCCTGCGCGAGCCAGCCGGCAACGCGCTGCCAGCCTGCGGCCTGCCAAATCTCGAACGGGCCGCGATCCCAACCGAAGCCCCAGCGTATCGCGAGATCGATGTCGCGTGCGTTGTGAGCGATTTCCGCGAGATGAACCGCGCAATAGTGAAACGTGTCGCGATAGATCGACCACAGGAATTGCGCCTGCGGATGATCGCTTGCGTGCAGCTGCTCGAATCGTTCCGCAATATTCTTGTTCTTGAGGATCTCGACAATCGTCTCGTCCGCGCGCCCTTCGGAGGGACCGTAGCTGCCGCTCGCGGTGTCGAGGACGTGGATGTCTTTACCGACTTTCTGGTAGACGCCGCGTCGGGTTTTCTGACCCAGCGCGCCCTGCTCGATGAGCTGCTTCAGCCACGCCGGAACGTCGTAGTAGGGATACCACGGGTCGGTCGGGAGCGCCTCCTTCATCGTATTCACGACGTGCGCGAACGTGTCGAGACCGACGACGTCTGCGGTCCTGAAGGTCGCACTCTTCGGACGCCCGATGAGCGCTCCGGTGAGCGCATCGACCGTGTCGAAACGGATACCCAGGCGCTGCGCGTGATGTATCGTCGCCAGCAGCGAAAACACGCCGACGCGATTGGCGATGAAGTTCGGGGTGTCCTTGGCGCGGATGACACCTTTGCCGAGGGTCGTGACAAGAAAAGCTTCCAGGTCGTCCAGCAGCGCGGGCTCGGTGCTTGCGGCCGGGATGAGCTCCACCAGATGCATATAGCGCGGCGGATTGAAGAAATGCACCCCGCAGAAGCGCTGGCGGACCTCCGCCGGGAACGATTCCGCAAGACGGTTGATGGACAAGCCCGAGGTGTTGCTGGCAAATATCGTGTGCTCGCCGACATGCGCAGCCACCTTGCGGTAGAGGTCCGCTTTCCAGTCCATGCGCTCTGAAATCGCCTCGATTACGAGGTCGCATTCTTTCAGCAGCGGCAGATGCTGTTCGTAATTGGCAGGCTGGATCTGACCGGCCCGTGATGGGACGGCGAGCGGGCTCGGCTCGAGCTTTCGCAGATTCTCGATCGCCTTGCGCACGTTGCCGTTCGGATCGCCTTCCTTTGCAGGAAGCTCATACAGAAGAACGGGAACGTTTGCGTTGACGAGGTGCGCGGCGATTTGCGCGCCCATGACGCCGGCGCCAAGCACCGCCGCTTTGCGAACGAGAAAAGGTCGGCGAGACATGAAGGGCCCAGTTTGCTGCGGGGATCGCAGATTTTAGCACGCGCTTCTTTCCGGACCCTGCGTGCCCGCACGTGCGACTCCGGCAAAAAGGAAGGGCGGCCTCAAGCCGCCCATCGTAGTTGCGGGAAGCGTCCTAAAACGTGTACCGGAGCTGCGTGCTCAAAATATTGACATCGTTCTGGAAGGTGCCGACGAGGTTGTTCTTCCCCGCACACGCGGCAGGGTTCGCAGCGGCTTGCGCGGCATTGCAGAGATTGACACTTCCATCCTTTACGAACAGGTGCGCGTAACCAAAGTCGATCGCAGCCTGCTTGGAAAGGCGATACTGCGCACCGATCGCGAGCCACACGCGATCCTGATCAGGAATCCGCGGCGTGCGATCCGCATCCGGCACCGGTGACTGGTCGTATGCGGTGCCAACGCGCAGTGTCCACGCATTATTGATGTTGTAGTTCGCGCCCACACCCACGCGCCAGGTATCCCGCCAGTTAAGCGGAGTCGTCGCGAGGAGCGCTCCGGTGGAGCGCACGATATTGAGCGTCTTGAGCCGGCTCCATTCGGTCCAGCTCAAGTCGGCAAGCAATTCCCACTGAGGGTTGATCTTGTGGAAGAGATTCACTGACGCCGTCGCGGGCAGAGTGATGTCCGCCGTGACGGGGCCGTCGGGCAGTCCGCCTGCCAGGAGCGCAGGCCGGTTGCTGAAAGCCACGGTGCCGCTGATCTTGTAGCTCGTCGAGGAGCGATACGCGACGCCCGCGCGTGTATCGGGGGAAATGTCGAACATCGCGCCGAAGTTGTATCCCCAGGCCCAGTCATCGCCTTCTACCTTCGCCACACCTTCCTTGCCCGCGCCGCCAATTGCGCCCAAGAGAGCAACACCCCCTGCGCCGAAAGCTGCGGCGCTGTAGTTCACGGCGTTCGTCAGGGTCGCGTCCGCTTTCTGATAGCTGACCCCGGCGCCGAGGGACACAACGTTGTTGACCCGGAACGCAATGCTGGGATTGATATTGATCGTCTTCAGCTCGGACTCGATCGCATGAAAGCGTCCGACCCAGGCCGGGTCGTATTCGGTTTTCAACCCGAACGGCGCGTTCAGCCCGAGGCCTACAAAAAGCTGAGGAGCGAGCTGCCAGGAGAAGTAGGCATTCGGAACGAACGCCCAAGCGCCGGCATCCCCGCCATTGCCACCCAGTGACGTCTGCAGCGGCGCGAGCGTCGAAGTAGTGTTGCTGAATTGGGCCGATGGCCGGATCGCGTTGATCGCACCGACCACATTTTTGCCGGGTAAGTAGGTCATGCCGGCGGGATTGAAGAATATCGTGCTTGCGTCTTGTGCGGATGCCCCCTGACCTGCGTACGCGTTGCCAAGTCCGCTCGCGTTTTGCTCCATGAGTTGAAACCCGGCGGCAGAGGCACCGCTCGCCATTGCGGCGAGCGCAGCCGCGACAGACAACCG
>JAQGNH010000570.1 GCA_028291945.1 Betaproteobacteria bacterium | reverse complement strand
ATGGGCGGCTGCGCCGATCAGCAGCGTGTAGCCGTCCGGCGGCGCTTTCGCGACGATCTCCGTCCCAATCATCGTCCCCGCACCGGGCCGGTTGTCGATGATGACCTGCTGCCCCCACGCTTCGGTGAGCTTTTGACTCACGAGGCGCGAAACTACGTCGGTGCCGCCGCCCGGAGCGAACGGCGCAACGAGCCGGATCGGTTTCGAAGGATACGATGCAGCTGTCTGCGCGTTCGCGGCGGCGATCATCGTTACGTTGCACGCAGTGAGCAGTGCGACGCCGATGCGCTTCATATGATTCATTGCTTGTTCTCCTCGGTCATAATCGTCATTTTAGTGGAGGAACACCATGAACGAACGCTCGCCCTCTTTATCTGCGGGCTCCATGACGGCTGGACAACGCTTCCGGCACGCGCTCAGCAAAACTTCGCCTTTGCCGATCGTCGGCACGATCAATCCCTACTGCGCGATGATGGCCGAGCGCGTCGGACATAAAGCCATCTATCTCGCAGGTGGCGGCATTGCGACGTACTCGTATGGGATGCCCGATCTTGCGATTACCACGCTCAACGACGTGCTAACTGACGTGCGCCGCATTACGGACGCCTGCTCAGTTCCGCTCATGGTCGACGTCGATACCGGATTCGGCGGCGCTTTCAACATCGCGCGCCTGGTGAAAGGGCTCATCAAGGATGGTGCCGCCGCCATGCACATCGAGGATCAGGTGCAACTCAAACGCTGCGGGCACAGACCGGGAAAAGCCCTCGTGCCCACGGCGGAAATGCTCGATCGACTCAAGGCCGCAACCGATGCACGAACGGATGCGTCATTCTTCATCGTGGCGCGTACCGATGCGATGGCATCCGAAGGCTTATCCGCTGCAATCGACCGCGCATGCGCGTACATGGAAGCGGGCGCCGACATGATCTTCTCTGAGGCCTGCAGCGAGCTCAGTCAGTACCGTGCCTTCGTCGATGGGCTCAAGCGGCCGCATTCGCTGCTCGCAAATATCACCGAGTTTTCGAAGACCCCAGCCTTCACGCTGGACGAACTGCGCAGCGCCGGCGTATCGGCCGCGCTGTATCCGCTTTCGGCGGCGCGTGCGATGTCGGCTGCCGCGCTGAAGGTCTACGAGACGATACTGCGCGACGGCAGCGTGAGGAGCGTCATCGATCTGATGCAACCGCGCGCCGAGCTCTACGAATTCCTCAACTATCACGCGTACGAGGAGAAGATCGATCGGTTGTTTGCGGGGCAGGGGACGAAGTGACGGGTGATGAGGTGTACTAGCTTCCGACTCGATCTAACAGGCAGTCTCTCGTCTGGAAATAACGTCAGTTCGTAATATGAAAGCTGGACGCAGCCAGGAGCGTCATTCAGTCATTCATACGATCGTGCCATCAGTTGGCAACAAGTCTTTGGAAAACGGTGCGTGGTTCGAGTTGTGGTCGGTGCGCCCGGTAGAATTCGAACCTGCGACTCCCGAGTTTCGGCATGACCCCTCGCGTTGTTTTGACCGCGCGTTATTGCTTCTAGCGATATCCGTGGCGAATAGTAATTCGGGATAGATGCGGCTACAGCACCCGCCCGCTCTCACCGTCGATCAAGTGCATGTGGTTAAGATCGGCCACCAGCTTCATGTTCTGGCCAGCGTGGGCTGTGACCGCTATCGGCGAGCGATCCGCGCCGATCATGAGATACCGCGATGTCAGAATCGAGCCTCGTCAGCGCGATCTCGATGTCGTCTGTCCTATATCTATCTCGCAACACTGGTGCTGCGGAATTGGTGGACTTTCGCGCGAGTGCGTCAAGGAGGTCACGGTTCAACGGAGCGCTCGGGAATACGGCTTTCGTGAAACCAGCTCCGATGATGAAAGCGTTCACTGCGACTGCTCCTCATGGGCAACGTTAGTTGACCGACACATCGTAGCGAAATTTAGCATCGAGAGGATGGCGGTGTCTGTTGAACGAGCGTCACACCGCCTGGTGGTGCAATGGCTGATATGGCGATTGCAGGAACGGCTGAGGCGATTGTGCCCGCGCGGTGTAACGGCGAGGATGCAGTAGGCCAACGGGTGCGGTGCTGGGGGTCAAATCTGGGCGTGTGCGCGGTGCGCTGGTCGGGGCGGCGAAGAAGATGCAACTGCCGCATGTGCGCGCCCTTTTCGGACTCGATCGTCGCGATGCTGCAATGTCCGAAAACGGCCAGACACAGCCGATCGCTGCGCTCATACTTCACCCATGACACTTGACTCCCATACCTGCTACCGAGCGCTCAAAGCGCGCGATGCTAGATTCGACGGCCGCTTTTTCGTCGCGGTTTCGTCGACGCGCATCTATTGCCGCCCGGTCTGCACGGTCAAGCCGCCCAAGCGCGAGAACTGCCGCTTCTTTCCCAGCGCGGCGGCCGCGGAGTCGAACGGCTACCGACCGTGCCTCCGCTGCCGGCCCGAGCTGGCACCCGGTAACGCGAGCGTGGATGCAACGTCGCGCCTTGCCCAGGCCGCCGCGAGCATGATGGAAGACCGGACGCTGGACCAGGACGGGCTGGATACTCTCGCCGTGCGCCTGGGCATCACCGACCGACATCTGCGGCGTGCTTTCGGCGCCGAGTTCGGCGTCTCGCCGGTGGAGTTCGCGCAGACGCAGCGGCTGCTGCTCGCGAAGCGCCTCCTGACCGATACTGCGCTGCCGGTCACCGAGGTGGCGTTCGCAAGCGGCTTCGGCAGCGTGCGACGTTTCAACGCGCTCTTCAAGCAGCGCTATCGCCTTATACCCAGTCAGCTGCGCAGCCCGCTGCGAGGTGGTGCGCCGGTAGCCGCTGCAGTCGACGTGTTGAAATTCGAACTGAGTTTCCGGCCGCCTTTCGATTGGTCTGCGGTAAGCGCATTCCTCGCTGCGCGCTCGATCGCTGGTGTGGAAGCGGTGGAGGGCAGCTGCTATCGCCGCACGGTGCGCATCCTGATCGATGGCAAGGAGCATCGTGGCTGGATTGCGATTGAGATGTCGCCCAAGAAACCCACGCTGCGCGTCGCGGTCTCCGCGTCGCTCGCCAAAGCGCTGCCGCCAGTGCTCTCGCGCGTCAAGGCGCTAATGGATCTCGCATGCCATCCCGCCGAGGTGGCGCAGGCGCTGGGCGCACTGGCAAAGCGGCATCCCGGCTTGCGCGTGCCGGGGGCGTTCGACGGTTTCGAAATGGCAGTGCGCGCGATCCTCGGTCAGCAAGTGACGGTGGTTGCGGCGCGTACCGTTGCGGGGCGCTTCGCCGCGACATTCGGCGATCCGATCGAGACTCCGTTCGCGTCGCTTACAACATTGTTTCCAACTGCGATGTGTGTTGCTGCTCTATCGCCCGGACGCATCGCGCGCCTCGGCATGCCTGGCGCGCGCGCCCGCACCGTCGTCGCGCTCGCGGGCGCGGTGGCAGATGGACGCCTTGTTCTCATGCCGAACGCCGACATCGAGGCGACACTCGATGAACTGCGCGCGCTGCCGGGTGTGGGCGAATGGACAGCGCAATACATTGCAATGCGGGCGCTCTCCTGGCCGGACGCGTTTCCGCACACGGATCTGGGCGTGATGAAGGCGCTCGGCGAGACCGGGGCGCGCCGAGTGCTCGCCGCGGGCGAAGCGTGGCGGCCCTGGCGCGCGTACGCCGTGATGCATCTCTGGCAATCACTGACAAAGGAGTAACCATGCGCTACTACGATCTCTATGAAAGCCCTCACGGGCAGATGCTGCTCGTTGCAGAAGGCGAAGGACTTTCAGGCGTCTACTTCGAGGGCCAGAAATATCATCCGCAGGTCGAGCCGGAGTGGCGGCGGGATGCGCGCCACGCGCCGCTGCGTCAGGCGAAGCGCGAGCTGGCCGAATACTTCGGCGGCGAGCGCAAGTGTTTCGAGATTCCACTCGCGCCCGAAGGCACGCCGTTTCAGAGGTCGGTGTGGAAGGCGATTTCCACCGTCGATTGCGGCAAGACCATCACCTACGGCGAGCTCGCGCGGCGCGCGGGATGCATGGGCAGCGCGCGCGCTGCGGGCGCTGCAACCGGGCGCAATCCGATCACCATCATCGTTCCCTGTCACCGCATCGTTGGTTCAAACGGCGGCCTCACGGGATATGCGGGCGGCCTGGACAGAAAGCGCGCGCTGCTCAGGCTCGAGTCAGGAATCCCGGATTTGTTGTCGGCCGCCTAACCGTGGAGCTAACCCACGTGGGTTGCCTTTGTGCGTGTCCCTGTTGAGCGCTCGGTTAAACGTCGTGCGGACCGCCCAGCTTTGAGGACGACCCGAAGCGCTTCATTCGGCTTCGTTGCAGGAGACTCGATGCTTTTTCAGGCTTGCGTCGGCTTTCCCGAGCGCTTAAGGGCGGTGACCTCGATCTCGATTCGCATGCGAGGGTCCGCAAGTCCCGCGGAAATCATCGTGGCAGCAGGACGAATGTCGCCAAAGTGCTTGCGCAGAACCGGCCAGCACTCGGGGAACTCCGCTGCGTTCGGAACAATGTAGGTCACGCGGACAATGTCATTCAGACATGACCCGGCTTGTCGCAGGGCAGCGTCGATATTCTTGAAACACTGTTCTGTCTGATCAACAAGGCCATCCGCAATGGACATAGTGGAGTAATCGAAGCCTGTAGTACCCGAAACAAACACCCAGTCGCCATCGACGACGGCACGTGAATAGCCGATTTGCTGTTCGAAGATCGATCCGGAACTGATGAACTGTCTCGTCATTAGGGTTTCAAAGCACAGAGGTTTGGCTGAAGGATAGCGCGTGAATTTGAATACGCCCAACGTTTAGTTGACCGACGCATCCTAAGCAAACACCTGAAGGCGTTCGGCTCCAGCATCACGATCGAACGCCCCATCACTCGGCGCGTATCCCAGCTTCCCTGACGACTTTCGACCATTTGTCGAGCTCAGCTTTCACGTACGCGCCGAACGCTTCGGGCGTCGATTCGCGGATCTCTAAACCCTGACGCGCAAAACTTTCCTGTACGTCGGGCAGGCGCATCGCACGGTTGAGCGCGGCATTCACTCTTCCGACGATGGGCCGCGGAGCGCGAGCGGGCGCGAACGCACCGAACCATTGCACGACTTCGAACCCCGGCAATCCGGATTCAGCGAACGTGGGCACATCGGGCGCAGCCGATGAGCGCTTTGCGCTCGTGACTCCAAGTGCTCTCAACTTGCCGGCCCGAACATGCGGAAGAGATGTCGCGACCGCGCCGAACAGTAACTGAACGTGACCGCCGAGTACGTCGTTCACCGCAATGCCCGCACCCTTGTACGGGACGTGCAGAAGCTGAATGCCGGCTGCCCGCTTGAGCAGCTCTCCAGCCATGTGCGCCGAGGTCCCGGTTCCATTCGATGCGTAACTGAGCTGCCTGGGTTTGGCCCGCGCGAGGGCGATCAGGTCTTGTAGGGACCGCGCACTCACGGACGGGTGCGCAACCAGTATGTTCGGAATGATGATAAGCGAAGCGATCGGCGTGAAATCCCTGATCGGATCGTAGGGCAGATCGGGCTGCAGCGCTGGATTGATCGAGTGGGTGCTGGCGGTACCTAGCACGAGGGTATGGCCGTCGGGTGCCGCCTTCGCTGCAATCTGCAGACCGAGCGCGCCGCTTGCGCCCGAGCGATTGTCGAGCACGACGGGATGCCCCCACTCTTCACTCATCTTTTGCGCGAGGATTCGTATGACGAGATCCCCGGCGCCACCGGCGGGAAATGGGACAATAAAGCGAACGGCCTTGGTGGGATACGGCTGCGCGGTCGTCACTAGCGGCGCGGCGCACCACAGCGCGATGACGTAAAAGCTGAAGCTGCGCCAAGCAGCGTGGAGGCGATCTTCTCTGTTCATCTGATCCTTAGTTGGCGGGAATGAAGGGGCGCAGCACAGAGGCGGCGCTCTTCCGGAACGGTCGACAGTATCGTACATAATTCGTGCGCACCTGGAGACCAGGAAATGTGACGAAGCCATCCCGTTTCGAACGTGGACGGTGCGCCACGGGATCGCCACGTCGCCTTGCTCCTTTCCATAACATGTAGTGTAAGTGACTGTTTTTACATGTCACGGTCCGTGTGCAGTTCGATTCGAAACTGCAGACTCGCGATGACAATCTCACTGAGCTTGCTTCGCCACCGGCGCGCAATGGTGAGGGCGTGGAGCAGGCGGATTCGGCCTGATATTTACGTAAATTTGCGCATAACAACCCTAGCGCGGCGACACTCTGAAACCGAAGTACGAGCGGCGCACCCTATCGACATGGCCGTGCAACTCACACGGCCGGGGGAACATGCATGACCCGATACCCATTAGTAGCGTTTCTCGGAGCAGCCCTCGTCGCAGTCATTATTGCGACTATCGCCGTGATCGTGGGTGCGTCAGGAGAATCGCAACAACCATCGTCTTCTTCGGCGCCCGTCAAACCGCCTGAGACGCTGGCCGATCGTATCTGCAATGAGGTGCCCGAGTCTGAAAGGCAAGCGTGCATCGCGCATCACAGCGGTTTCGTCACGTCCGATACGAACGAGCAAGCTGCGCCTCCATCTCGCGTGCTCACGCCGAGCACCAATAGCGCGCGTGCGGAGCGCGGCGCCGGGGTCGAGGGGCAATCGAGCGCCGGCGCAACCTTGAATCCGTTCGGAAGATGAGCAGAGCGGCGGCCGCCGACGCTAACCGCACGGTAACGGCACGTTTCTTTCAGTTGCCAGTCGAGCAATCTGCCGGGCAACTTTTCAGCGCCGACGCGGGTCTTCGCGCGTTTTCCCGCGGGCGCGCGGAGGCCCCTTGGGGGAACTAATGCGCGCCCGCTTCACGTGGAACTAGAACGACATCGTCCGACCGCGCGATCCGGTGCCGTGCTGCCAGAGAAGCGGACTTCCTTCCTCCCTCGATCGGTCCAGCGCCTTCGCTTTTTCCTTTGCACATCGGGCGACGGGCCTTAAGCGGCTAGCTTTTTACGCCTGAAAGGTTTGAGAAAGCCAGCGTGGGAATAATACTGGTGCGCCCCGCCTAGAGTTCTGCGCCGCGTAGCCCGGCGTCAAGCCGGGCTGTTTTTTTGTGCACTATCGCACGCTCACAGAATCAGGAGCGGCCGTACCGGCGCATGAGATCGGTCAGCTCCCGCACACTTGCCCACTGTTCGCAGCGACCGACGGCCTTTTCGACGTGTGCGACGCCTTCGCCATTCAGCACATGCCCGGCGAGCTCCCGGAACTTGTCCCGTATTTCAGATTCGTCGAACGGGTTGTTGAAATCCCCTCGATGGCTTTCGCATCCATGCGTGCCTTTTCGGCCATCTTTCAACGTAACGCTCACACGTGCGGGGCGCAGTCGGGGCGCCACGGCGCTCATCGCCGGGTCTTCCGTGATGTGTACGCGATGGCGCAGCGCCGCAATCGCGGGATCGCGCAAAGCGGAATCGTCGATCGAGCCGTGACCGGCGTTCCCTCTGACCACCATGACGGCTGCCGCATGCGGCAGTGAATACTTCGAAGCGAAATAATTCGGCGGATCCGGATTGCGCATGACGGAGGCGAAACGGTACGTGGCGAAGTCGATGCGCTCGATTTCTTCCGCCTTGGGATGAAGTGTTTTCAGGACTTCCTGGAGGCAATCGAGCGCCGGGTGCACCGGATTGCAGCAGGCGTACAGCCGGAAGTAGTTGCGTGTGATTTCCCAGCGCGTGCCGAGCTCGTCGAGGAGATGATCCGGCTTGAATCCGCTTCCCACCAGATTCCCGAGCGCTTCCTCGATCGCGTCGTTCTGAGCTTCGAAACCGGCGAGCGCAAGGTCGGGCGCGAGCGCGCCGACGAAGCCGCTCATGCCGCCAGCTACATTGAGCGTAGTCGCGCCGGCCACGGCATTCGTATAACTCGGCGTGAGCACGAGCGTGGTCGCGATGCGCATGGCACGGCTTACTTCCGCTGCACTCAGACCCCGCATCCGCGCGCCCGCTGCAGCTGCCGCGAGCAGTGAGGCCTGCCCGTTCTGATGTGCGAGCGGGCGCGCGGTGAAGGCAGTGCAGAGGCGGGCGGCGACGTCATAACCGACCACCAATGCAGTGATCATTTCGCGGCCGCTGCATTGCGCGAATTCACCTACTGCCAGCACCCCCGGCAGTACCTGCATCGCGGCCTGACCGGATACGAGGCGCAACCCTTCGCACAACTCGATCGCGCGGCCTGCGATGCCGTTGAGCAGTGCCGCAGTGCGCGGGTCATTGGTCGGGCAACTCCGTGCATAGACGGTAGCGCCGGTGCCCGCAGTCGCCGCGAGGCGTTCGCGCAGTTGCTGCACTTCGGGCCGCACGGAACCGGCGAGTATGACGCCGAGCGTGTCCAGGAAGACGAGCTTCGCGTGATGCTGTACGGATTCCGGGATGTCCTGCCACTGTGTTTCCGCAGCGAACTGCGCGAGTTTTTCGATCTGCTGACCCATGATTCTCTCCTCTGATTTTTGTTATTGACGTCAGTCCAGCTTGATCCCGGTCTGTTGGATGATGCGTGTCCATTTTGCGATCTCGGCCTGAACGAAGCGCTCGAATTCAGCGGGCGAGTTGCCGACCGGCGTAGCGCCTTCCTGCACCAGGCGCTCACGCATCGTTGGGCTCGCTATCGCTTTCGCGATCTCCGCGCTCAGTTGCTGCACGATCGTCGGGGGCGTGGCCGCCGGCGCAAGTAACCCGAACCAGCCGATCGCTTCATAGTCCTTGATACCCGCTTCCATAGCAGTCGGCACGTCCGGGAGCGCGGCTGCACGTTCGCGTGTGGAAACCGCCAGCGGCCGCAATCTTTTCGCGCGTATGAGGGGCATCACGGTCTCGATCGTATTGAACGCGGTAGTCGCTTCGCCGCCCAACACGGCCGTCGTTGTCGCGGCGCCGCCCTTGTAAGCGACGTGCGTGAGATCGGTCTTCGTGACGACCCCGAACAACACGCCGGCGAGATGCATCGCGCTGCCGGGGCCCGATGACGCATAAAGGACTTCGCCGGGCTTCGCGCGCGCGATCTTCACGAGATCCTGCAGGTTCTTCGCGGGGAAGGAGGGGAGCACGACGATCACGTGCGGGACTCTTGCGACCTGCGAGACGGCCGTGAAGTCCTTGACCGCGTCGTAGCGCAGCTTCGGATACAGGCCCGGGTTGAACGAATAGGAGGCCGACGTCATCAAGAGGGTATAGCCGTCAGGCGGAGATTTGGCGACGAACTCGGTCCCGAGCGTAGAACCGGCACCGGGGCGGTTCTCGACGATGAACTGCTGCCCCTGCGTTTCGGAGAGCCGCTGCGCGAGCAGCCGCCCAAAGATGTCGGTCCCGCCACCGGGGGCGAAAGGCGTGACGATGCGTACTGTCTTTTCGGGATACTTTTGTGCGATGACGTCCGGCGCAGCGCCGATTGTCAGCGCCGCGACGGTGAGTATCGCCAGCCCGAGTGCCGGCGAAAAAACCTGCGTCCTGCTCATTCTGTGTGCTCCCTGCGTGGATTGTGAACGGGTGGTATCGTCATGCGACAGCGCATGAAAGTTTAAACAAGGGTCCCGTGATGCGAATCGATGTGCGGCTGCGTTTCGGTGCGATGTGTCTGTGTTTCGTGTCTACGCTGGTGCACGCACAATCGTATCCCACAAAACCTATTCGGGTCGTCATTCCATTCGCGACCGGTGGCGCTGCCGATGTTCCCGGACGCATTTTGATCGAGAGACTGTCTGAAGCTTTGAAATATCCCGTGCTGGTCGACAACCGTCCCGGCGCGGGAAGCACGATCGGGGCCAGCGTGGTTGCCAAAGCGGCGCTCGATGGTTACACGCTGTTGCTTTGATTCGACTTCGAGATCTAAGGACGCGTCATCGAGCAGTTGAATGGCACTCAATTACGCCGAGCGCTTTCGCGGCGGACGATTTCATCCGCGACTTCCGCATCGAGTAGATCGAGCAGCGCGCGCACCCACGCTTCGGGGATGCGCCGGCCGATGAACACCATGCGCGTGCGGCGGTCGTCCGAGGGCCAATGGTCGAGCCAGAC
>JAQGNH010000562.1 GCA_028291945.1 Betaproteobacteria bacterium | reverse complement strand
ACCGCCTCGCCGATCCCCTGGCCACCTGCCGTGACGATCGCTATGGCCCCCGCCAGTCTGCCGGATCGCGCCATGTTCACACCTCGCTTGATTGAATGAGCGCTAATGATAGGCCAAAATGCCGGCACACCGGCCGCGGGCCGCCACCCACACAGCATGGAGTAATCATGAAGTCCGATCTGTCTTCCAAGTATGACCCGCGCGCATTCGAAGCCGGCCATTCGATTCAGCCGGAAACGTTCGACCGCCGTGTCGAGCAGCGCGACAGCCTGGATCAGCACTTCACGAAGTTGTGGCTGGACTTCGCGATCAAAGGCATCAGTCGTCGGCCGGGTCTTGATCTGCGCACGCGGCTGCTCGTCCTCGCCGGGCAGTACACGATGGCAAAGAGCCATCCGGCGCTCGAGGACACGATCAAAGCGGCGCTCGATGCTCGGGTTCCTGCGCGCGAGATTCTGGAAATCATCCTGCAGTGCACCGTATATGGCGGACACACGGTCGTCGAGCCTGCGATTCAGGTGTTTCACCGCGTAGCTCAGGAAAGAGGGCTAATGGAAGAGCTGCGCGAGTCACAGCTTCCATTGAACGGCAATGACGACAAGCGCTCTTACGAGCAGGAGCGTAAAACGTGGCACCCCGAGGATGTGGCCGACCCGCGCCTGCCGGAGCTGATCGAGCATCACGGCTGGCTTGCCGTCGGACGAGGCCTTGCGCTGCGCCCGAAGCATCACCTGAACATCCTGTCGTGGCTCGATAAGATCGATCGCGACTTTGCCGATCTATGGGTGAAGTTCTGTTACGGCGGCATGTACTCGCGCGGCATCGTCGACGACAAGACGCGGCTGCTCTGCATGATCGGAGACTGTCTGGCCGTCGGAGAAGAAACGAACGCCAGAGGGCACATGCGCGGCGCAATGCGTAACGGCGCTTCGCCGCGAGAGGTTCTGGAAGTTATCTTTCAGACGTGCGTCAATTTCGGCATGCCGCCGATGCTCGCGGCGCTCGAAGTGTTCGTAGACATCATGGCGCACGATAATAGGCTCGATGAGATAGGCAATCCGCCCGTGCGGGTCGAGTCGTTTGGCAAGTAGCTTGTGTCTATCGTCACTGCTGCCACAACCGCGAATATGTTCTCGCGGCTGGTAGCGCTACCCGCGGCGCTTTCGCTTCGCACGCACGCTCAGAAGGAAAACTCCACTTTTGGAGTAGTAACTGAAGAAGCGGCCGCGGGCTTCGCCTGTTGCGCGTACATGTCGTACAGGAGCAGCCAGCGCTTGCAGTACGCGTCGCCGATCGGCTCGACACCATGAAACGAGTTATCCGTCTTGACGAACGCGAACAGCGAATTGGGCAGGAATGGCATGGTCTTGAGTTTCTCGAATCCCTCATGAGGATAATGAGGACCACCCGGGCAGCGGAAATTCGGGTCTTTGGGCATGTATAGCGACGTACCGAGATGCGCCTGAGACAGGTCTTTCGGCAGATAGAAGAGCAGGGTAATGACCTTGCGTGGCGCATCGGTATGCGGCCCGAGCTTGTAATTAGTCGTGTCCTGAACGAGCATCGCTTCGTCGTACAGTCCGATCTCTTCCTTGCCAAAACGCTGGTCCAGAAACTGACCGAATTTGTTGAGGACCACCTGACCGAACCTGCCGCCGACGAGCCATTCACGCAGGCTGCCCCAGAACAAACGTTTGGCCGGAGTCAGAGATTCGAATTGCGGCCCTGTCAGCGTTAACACGAACCGCTCATCGTATCCTTTGACCGGACGCACGTCTGCGATAGGCAGCATGTCGGAGCTGTCCGGCAGCATCTCTTGCATCTCGGCGTAATACTCAGCCGGAAAGATGTTCTGAACGAAAAAGTGCGGATACGGAAAAAGCCTCAGCGGCGCATTCGCGACCTCGTAGCAGACTTGCAGATCAACGCCTGAAGACATATTCAGCTACTCCTTTGAATGCGCCGTCCTTGCGCTCCGCCCGTGCGACTTGCGCCGGGTCGTGCCTGAAGCCCATCGCATTGAGCTCTTTCACCATCGCACGGTGATCCTCGAGATTCTGGTTGGTCTCGATCAGAAGCGAGCGCATTTCGCTTTGCGCGAGCGTATGCATGGCGCCCGCTATCACTTTCGGTTCGAAGCCGTCGACGTCGATTTTGATGTGGTTCGGCATCGGCATGTGGCCTCCGGAGACAAGCTTGTCCACAGTGTCCGTGATGCAGCCCTGCTGAAACGTGGCCTGCAGCGGTTCATGCTTGAAATCGAGTGCTTCGCCCACGGAATGGCATGAGCCGCCTATGCGCATGTCGGCCATGTGCAACACGGACAGGCCAGCTCGATCGGACAGGCCCATGCAAAACGCGCGTACACGCTCCGAGAGGTTATTAAGAACGATGTTGCGATTGAGCAACGCGAAGTTCTGTGATTCGGGCTCGAACGCATAAACACGCACACCCCGGGTGGCCGCTGCCCATATCGTGTACATACCCACGTTCGCGCCGCAGTCGAGCAGCACCTCGTCCGGCTTGAAGCCGGCGATCCATTCGAGGGTCCATGGCTCTTTTTCGTGGATGGATTGGACGCGCCACAGCGTAAATGCGCTCGGTGTCGAGAACAGCATCCTGACGCCTGCGTGCTCGACCGCGGCGCGGGGATTCAGGCGTTCATACTCTTCGAGGCTCAATGCCATGGGCAGTCGTGACCGTCAGGAAAAGCGAGCGCGGTTTGAGAGATGTCACGGGCACGATGATCCAACGATGGTTTTGCGCTCGTGCCGCTCGGTCTGGCGAGTATTGTACGCCTTACTCGAGCCTTGCAAGCGTGCTGCATGCCTTGTGGCGACATAGCCCCGCACTGCGGTACGCTTCTAGAAACCCAGGCTGGCGAGGCTCGCTTTTTACGATCTTGGCGGCTACCATTGCGCCGGATGTACTTACTCGGGAAAGGGACCTGACGTGAGCGATGCAGCGCGTGATCGGGTACATCTGAGTGTGGACGAGGCGCGCGAGCTTGCGGAAAGTTCGCTGCGCGGAATCGGTTATACCGAAGATGAGGCTGCGATTGTCGCCGAGCACGTGCTGGATGCTGCGCTCTGCGGTTATGAATATTCGGGGCTGCCGAAGCTACTCAACGTAGCCGAGCACCCGCGTCAGCATCAGCCGCACCGGCCGATGCGGGTCGTGCGAGAAACAGACGTGTCCACCCTGTTCGATGGTGGCAACAACGTCGGCATGCTGACGATGTACCACGCCAGTCGAGCCGCAATCGCAAAAGCGGACCGGCATGGGTTCGCAGTGATCGGTGTCAACAACAGCTGGGTCAGCGGACGCGGAGCGCTCTACGTCGAAATGGTGGCTCGGGCAAATCTGGTCGGTATCCATACGGTCAGCTCGACCAGTCACGTCGCGCCTCCGGGCGGAACCAAAGCGTCGCTTGGCACCAATCCGATCTCATTCGCATTCCCCACCGCATCCGAGCCAGTGGTCATCGACCTGGGTACATCGGCTTTCATGTCCACGGATCTGATGTTCCGAGAACGGCGTGCAGAACTGTTGCCGGAAGGTGTGGCGATCGATGCTG
>JAQGNH010000513.1 GCA_028291945.1 Betaproteobacteria bacterium | reverse complement strand
ACCGTTGAGCCGGCCGATCCGCCTCGCTGTATTGCATCGAGGGCAAACAGCGCCATTCGGCCAGATTTCCGACTCTACGTACCGGTAAGCGTCTTCCTCGTTTTGGAAACGCAACTCGGAGAACAACATAACTCCGCCCTTTGCAGGCACGCGCCATAAAATCTCGAGAGTCCTTCCCGGGCATGAAAATTATGTGCGTCAAAAGGACCGACAGCATTAACCTGTGTTAATGCAAGGACGATTCATCCGGATAAAGAGGTACGGCAGTGCAGACGATCGTGCTTCTGCAGGCGGCACGTGCACCCGGGTTTGGTGCGCATGTCCTCTCAGGATGTGCTCAGTTATTGAGCGCCGGTGCCTGAGCGTGGCCCATCCTGCTCGCTGCCGCCACGGGCGTTGTGCGAGGCACGGCGGAGCCCGCCACTCGACAGAAGCTGGAATATGATCATCAGCGCATACCCGCATTGAAGCGCCAAGAGCGCTACCAGGAGATCCCAGCCCACATCCACGAGGCGACCGTGCCGTTGGGCGAACCCGTACGCTGCAAGCGTCAGTACAACGAGCAGCATGAAGGCAGGTAAACGCAAGAAGCTGCCGAACAAGGCGCCCAATAACAGGAAGCCGGATGCGTGGAGCAGCATGTTGACCCCGCGGCTAGGCACATTGGTAGACGCATTCGAACCGAACAGGTCCAGCACCCCGACGACCGCTTCATTCGTTGCTACGAGCAGCAAAAAGGCTGCGCCGCGGTCCCGACTCGCGTGCCATTCTCAGGATAGTCTAGTGCATAAACGGGGCGCTCAGGAGGCCACGGCAGCAAATTTGTGGGAAACGGCCGTAGGCGAAGCCCGCGCGCGCGGCGCGCTCGTCGCGAGCTGATGGGTACATGAAATCTTCTGTGCCGGTGTGAACTCTTGGTTAAGTTGGAACATTACCTACCGGGAGTGGCCAGAGTTCGGAATGCCTCCATGCTCATGCATTGGCGTTCGTGTCGCGATGATATCGCTGCCACTGGCAACGACGTGCAACATATGGTCGAAACTTCGGTGCGTGCAAAGCCAGATCCGATCGGCGGAGCCACCAAGCGGGCGATCGACATCGTCGTGGCCTCTTTGGCGCTCATTCTTTTCCTCCCGCTCTTCGGATTTGTTGCGGCCCTTGTGAAGTGGTGCGATCCGGGCCCCGTTCTTTATGCCCATCGCCGCGTCGGATATGCGTCTCGGCCATTTGGATGCTTGAAGTTTCGGACGATGGTGGTGAACGGCGACGAGGTTCTCCGCAACCATCTTCAGTCTTCGCCGGAAGCCGTACGCGAATGGGCGCAGACGCGCAAGCTCAAATGCGATCCGCGGGTCACGGCAGTCGGTTTCATCTTGCGCAAGCTGAGTATTGATGAGCTGCCTCAGCTTATCAATGTCCTGCGCGGCGACATGAGCATTGTCGGACCGCGGCCCATTGTTTACGACGAAATCGCAATGTACGGCCAGGACGCTGGATATTATTTGCGTTCGCGGCCCGGACTGACAGGCGCTTGGCAGGTCAGCGGGAGAAACGACGAGACATACGCTCGCCGTGTGTCGCTCGACCGGCAGTATGTCGAGAACTGGTCATTGTGGCAGGACGCCGTGATCATTGTGAGGACTATTCCTGTCCTGGTGTCGGCAAAGGGAAGCTATTGACCGGTGTGAATCCCCAGGGGTGGAATGCGCGACCCGAACGTGAATGGCACGGGGCGCGGGCGTACCGGGTGCCGCGGATCGACTTGAGCCGCGGCCCTGTCTTCGCCTGTACGGGAGTTCTGGGGTGAGAGTAGCGCTCGTCCATTACTGGCTCGTGGGAATGCGCGGAGGCGAGAAGGTCCTCGACGCGTTATGCGAAATGTATCCGACTGCGGACATCTTCACCCATGTCGTCGTGCCCGAGAAAGTTTCAGGCGCGCTCCGACAGCATAAGATCCATACCTCATTCATCGCCCGCCTGCCGCGCGCGACGACCTGGTACAAGAAATATCTCCCGCTGATGCCCCTTGCTCTAGAGCAATTTGACCTCAGCGGCTACGACCTGGTGATCAGTAGTGAATCGGGTCCGGCCAAAGGAATCGTGCCGGCGCCGGGCGCCGTTCATGTTTGCTACTGCCATTCTCCCATGCGGTACATCTGGAACATGTATCACGACTACCGTAGCTCGGCGGGATGGCTTGCCCGGTTGGCGATGCCATGTGTTGGCCACTACCTGCGCAGTTGGGACCAGCTCGTGGCTACGCGGGTCGATTCATTCGTGGCGAATTCCTGGAACGTCGCCGCGCGCATCCGACGCTATTACGGACGCGACTCCACCGTCATTTATCCGCCCGTCGACGTAGACAGCTTCGCGCCGGTCTCCCGCTCCGACGTCGAGGACTATTTCTTGATGGTTGGTGAGCTCGTTCCCTACAAACGGCCGGACTTGGCGGTGGAGGCGTTCAATCGGCTTGGCAAACGGTTGGTCGTGATCGGCGGCGGCGAGATGCTTTCCACGCTGCGGCGGAGGGCGCGGTCCAACATAACGTTTCTCGGGTCGCAGCCTTTCGATGTTCTTCGACACCACTACGCCCGGTGCCGAGCACTGATTTTCCCCGGCGAGGAAGACTTCGGCATCGTGCCGGTCGAAGCGATGGCGAGCGGCAGGCCGGTCATCGCATTCGGCCGCGGCGGCGCCACGGAGACCGTGGTCGACGGGCGGACAGGCTACATGTTCGAGCATCAGAGCTTAGACGCGCTCATTGCGGCGATTGAGCGGAGTGAAAAATACGAGCTGAAGCCGGATGAGATCATCCACCACGCCCGTCGCTTCGGCCCCGAACGGTTCAAGCGCGAAATAAGCGGCGCGGTGACCGCCGCAATTGAGGAAAACGCGAGAACCGCGATGCCCAAGCCATTCGAGGGCCTACAAGCCGGCGAACCGGTCGCTCACCGCATCGTCGACCTGAAGGTTCCTCTCGTTCGCTCAAGCTGAAGTTGCTTCACGTCGGCTTTCGCTCAACATATCACCAGGGGATCGGTTCGCGATGCATCAGCCCTCACGATCGACCGTGGTACAAAGGACGGTCCCAGACTTCGGGAAAGGTACCGACCGTGTTTCACTGACCGAGATGGCGAGCTTTCTGCGCGATTTCGCAGGGAGTATTCTGCGCATCACCGCGCTGTTTCTCGTGGCGGCGCTTGTTTACGCATTCGTGGCAGAGCCCGTCTACACGGCCGTGGCACAGATTATGCTAGAGCCGAGCAAGGCGCGAACTATGCTCGATGAGCAGAATCGGCCCGAGACGTCTGTGGACCAGGCGCGCATCGAGAGCAACATTGAAATCCTGAAGTCGGATCAACTTGCTCTCGATGTCGTGCGGAAGCTCCAGCTTTCCCGCTTGCCCGAGTTTGCGGCTCCCTCCGGCGAGCGCTATCCAGAAAGATACGCCGTCCTTGCATTCGGAAACTATTTGTCGGCGCGCCGCGTCGGACAATCATTGGTGATCGAGATTGCGTTTCGTTTCCCGGATCCGGTGCTGGCTGCGAACATCACGAATGGACTGGTCGACGCCTATATGGCGCATGAAACGGCGGTGAAATCCGACGCCGTCGACAAGGCCAATAAGTGGCTTTACGAAAGGCAATTCGACCTTCACAAACAGACGCAAGAAGCAATAGCCGAGCTTCAGCGCTACAAGCAGGAGCACCCTGATCAGTCGCCCGAAACGACGGGCAGATTATCGGAGCTCGAAAATCAGGCGCTGACCTTTCAGCGGATGCACGATGCATTCCTTCAGAAGTTCAACGACACGATTCAAAAGGTATCGTTTCCCGAGCCGGATGCGAGAGTCATTTCGGCCGCGGCGGTTCCCATTCGCAGGAGCCATCCAAAAAGAATTCTGATCATCGGATTTGCGACGGTGGTGGGCCTTGGTATCGGTATCGTCTTGGCGCTGGTTCGCAGGAACCTGGACCAGACGCTGAAAACGTCGGAACAGCTCCATGGCAAGGTGGATTATTGGGGCTCCGTCTCCCAGCTGCCGAAAGGACGCGCGAGCTACAAAAAGGCGCTTTACCGCTTTACCAGACGGCCTCAAGTGGTTGCGCGGGTCGTGTCGATGTTCAGGGATTCCGTGCGCAATACCGTCGCAGAACAGCCATCATCCTGCATGACTGGCGAGTTCTACAACATCAAAGAGGCGCTCAACTGCGCGACGGATGAGCGGAAGCCTCGTTTCATCGGGGTAGCTGCGGCGCGTGAAAAAGAGGGCACCACAACGGTAGCGGCAAATCTCGCGGCTCTTTATGCGCTGTGCGGAGCACGGACACTTCTCGTCGATTCCTGCGTGGACAACCCCACCGCGTCTCGCGCGCTTCATCAAAATGCGCAGGAAAAGGGTGTTCGTCCGTTGAATGACCAAAAGCCCGGCGAGCAGGTCGGAGCGAACGGCGAGCAAATGTTCAGT
>JAQGNH010000507.1 GCA_028291945.1 Betaproteobacteria bacterium | reverse complement strand
GAAAAAATCGAGCCGCATACGTATCAGGTACCGCATGGCGACCGCTCGGGCGTGCCGATCGAGCCGCTGATGACGGTGCAGTGGTACTGCAACGCCGCCGAACTGGCCAAGCCGGCGATCGCGGCGGTGGAGACGGGACGCACGGTGTTCGTGCCCAGGCAATGGGAGAACACCTTCTTCAGCTGGATGCGCGACATCCAGCCCTGGTGCATCAGCCGCCAGCTCTGGTGGGGGCATCGCATTCCCGCCTGGTATGGGCCGGACGGTCACGTGTTCGTCGCCCGCACGGAGGCCGAGGCACAGGCGGAGGCGCACGACCATTACGGGCGCGAGGAGAAGCTGACCCGTGACGAGGATGTGCTGGACACCTGGTTCAGCTCGGCGCTGTGGCCGTTCTCCACCCTCGGCTGGCCGGAGAAGCGGCCGGAAGTGGCGCGTTACTATCCCGGTGACGTGCTGGTGACCGGTTTCGACATCATCTTCTTCTGGGTGGCGCGCATGGTCATGATGACCCTCCACTTCACGGACAAGGTGCCTTTCCGCGAGGTTTACATCACCGGGCTCGTTCGCGATTCCGAAGGCCAGAAGATGTCCAAGTCGAAGGGTAATATTCTCGACCCTTTGGACATCATCGACGGAATCACGCTCGACGAGCTGGTGCGCAAGCGCACGGCAGACCTGATGGATCCACGCCAGGCGAAAACGATCGACGCCGTTACTCGCAAGCATTTTCCCGGTGGTATTCCGGCTTTCGGTACAGACGCCCTGCGTTTTACGTTTGCGAGCCTTGCCTCGCACGGGCGCGACATCAAGTTCGATCTGGCGCGCTGCGATGGTTATCGCAACTTCTGCAACAAGCTCTGGAATGCCACGCGGTTCGTCCTGATGAACTGCGAGGGTAGAGACGTTGGGCTGGACGAAAACGCCGCCGTCGAGCTCTCGCTGGTGGACCGCTGGATCATCAGTCGGCTGCAGCGCGCCGAAGCCGAAGTCGAACAGGGTTTTGGGCAGTATCGTTTCGACAATCTCGCGCGCGCCATTTACGAGCTCGTATGGGACGAGTACTGCGACTGGTATTTGGAGCTTGCCAAAGTGCAACTCGCCGGCGGCAGCGAAGCGCAGCAGCGCGCTACTCGGCGCACGCTCGTGCGTGTGCTGGAAGCGGTTATGCGCCTTGCACATCCGGTCATACCATTCATCACGGAGGAGTTGTGGCAGAAGGTTGCACCCCTTGCCGGCAAGGCAGGGTCCTCGGTCATGCTGCAGCCTTTTCCCCAAGCCCAGCCCGACCGCATCGACGAAGCCGCTGAGCTGGAAATTTCGAGCCTGAAAGAGCTCGTAACAGCCTGCCGCACGCTGCGCAGCGAAATGAATATCGCACCGGGCCAGAAGCTGCCTCTGCTCGTGCAAGGTGATCCGGTTCGGCTGAAGACATTTATTCCGTACCTCGGCGCTCTCGCTCGCTTGAGCGAGGTCTCGGTCGTGAAAGCACTGCCCGAGGCAGATGCACCCGTTGCGATCGCCGGCGAATTCAAGCTCATGCTGAAGATCGAGGTAAACGCCGCTGCCGAGCGCGAGCGTCTCGGTAAGGAAGCAGCACGCCTGGAAGCCGAGGTCGGCAAAGCTCGGGCGAAGCTCGGGAATGCAAAGTTCATCGGCCGCGCGCCTGCCGCGGTTGTCGAGCAGGAGAAGCAGCGGCTGGAGCGATTCTCAGCTACGCTGGAGCAGGTGCGAACGCAACTTGCGAAGCTGGGGCCCTGACGCACTCGGGCTCGCCACGCTTCCGGCCGAGCGCACCGCTATAAGCACGTAGCGCTCAAATGCCTCTTCAGTGAGTTCTTCGGAGACAGCTCGTAGTCCTGTGCTTCGAATGCATCGATCGCGAGCCTGGAGTACCGCCGGTACCACATGTCGTCGAGAACAGCGCAACGTTTAGGAGGGCCGCGGCTATCTTTCGTGAAATCGCCGTAATCCGTGCTTGAGCCGCGCTATGACTCCGCGCGGCCTCTGCGTTTCCGGGAGCGCGCGTAGCTCACGTGCGACGCGCTCTATAACGCTGGACCAGTTACCGAATTCGGTTTGGCGAAATAATCTCGTGCCTGGATACCACGGGCTGTCCTCCCGTTCGGCGAGCCAACGCCAGTCCGGAACGAACGGCAGTAACAACCAGACGCGCTTGCCCAAAGCGCCCCCCAAATGCGCCACTGAAGTGTCGACGGTGATCACGAGATCCAGATTCTCGATTACGGCCGCGGTTTCGGCAAAATCATCCAGCTTCTCGCCGAGGGGTAGCAAACGCATCCCGGCTGGCCCATCACTAGCCTGAGCCGCTGCTGGGCCCTTTTGTAGCGATATCCAGTGGACGTCCGTGGACAATAACGGCTCGAGCCGTGTCACAGGAATAGATCTGTGCCGGTCATTGGGCAGCTTGGGATTGCCCGCCCAAACCAGGCCGGCCTTGAAGCCCGGTCCCAGCTGCTTGTGCCAGCGTCGCGCCAGAATGGGGTTCGCGGATAGATAAGGAGCAGCAGGTACCAACTGTAACGTCGTGCCAAAGATGCGGGGCAGATCCATGATACTGCACTCGTAATCGAACTCGGGCAGTTGCGCGCCCCGCTTTACCAGCAAATCGACTCCGTCGAGCGTCTGAAACAGGCGCATGAGCTCAGGCTGCACCTCGAACACCACCCGCGCACCCCGCTCAGCCACCAGAGGTGCATAGCGCGCGAACTGTATCGTATCTCCGAGCCCACTTTCCTTGTAGAGCAGTATTGTTTGTCCGCTTAGGGGCTGGCCCTCCCAACTCGGCTTGGTCTGCACTCGGCGGGGGAAAGGACTCATAGCGTGGCGATACGTAAACCGCTCCCAGCCTGCGCGCAGGTCCCCCATCAACAAATGGAGAATGCACAGGTTCCAGTTGGCGTCGACCAAATCTGGCTCGAGCTCGAGCGCACGGCCATAGTGACGCTCGGCCTCGACGTACTGTCCCATGCAGTAAAGCGTGTATCCGAGATTATTGTGTGCCGTTGCCGACGCGGGCTCACTCGCGATCGACCTCTCGAAGCTTGCCGCAGCGTCTACCAGCAACTCTTGTTCAAATAGTGCGACTCCGCGGTTGTAGTGCGCCGTTGCGTCGCCCGAGTCGATCGCGAGCGCGCGGCCATAGCAAGTGAGCGCCTCGTCGAGCTTGCCTTCCTTCTGCAGTACCAATCCAAGCCTGTTGTAGATCGAAGTGTCCTGCGGCTGCGATTGCAGTGCGCGCACGTAAACTTGCCGTGCACGCTCGAGCTGTCCTGCACCTTCGTACACGAGCGCTTGGCGCAGCAGATCAGCCGTCTGCTCGGCGGAGTCTGTCATAGGGGTGTCCGATTTCCTTCCGGCGGCAGGCAATCCCGCCGCGACGCAAACGGCTTCAGAATCGAGCGCGATTCTGACAAATGCAGCTGCTCGTCGATAGCCGCGGGAATATCATCGCTGAATGTTTTAGGAAGCTGCGCCGATCCACTTCGTTACGGTCTGCATATTCAGGAATTGCGGGCGAGAAACGGCTGCTCGATCGCGCGTCGCATAACCGTCAGGAAATCACTTGCCGACGGCATTCGCGTATCGACAGTACGACTCGTAAAAAAACGCTGGATGCGGCTGCCCAGCTCAGAGAGCGGAGTGTCGCGTAGCCATGCCTCGAGATCCACCATCGTGAGCTGCGAATACCCAGCAGGTTCATCCGAAAACCACGCTTGCCTGACAGCCTGAGTTACCACGTCATACAGTAGCAAGGCGCGCAACACCGCACCACGACATTCGTGAGTGGCTTCGAGTACGCGGAGGTCGGAACGTGAGTCTGCGAACCGTGGGCTCAAGCCGCCGCTTTCGAGCAGGCGCAGCGTGGTTTTAGAGCGTTCCTGCTCGCTCAGAGTCAGGTCGCCGTCGCGGAATTCCACATCGAACTCGCTCTCGAAGGCTTCCGCGAGATTGTGCTTTACCTTTGGCGCATCGGTCGGTGAGCCGAGCACGTCCTGAAGACTGCGCGTGCGCGCATGCGCGGCGTGAGCCGCGGCTTTCCCGAGCGTGCCCCCGCCCATAGTCAAAACGTCGGAGCCGCGTGTGCCTGAATGCATAATCAGAGCTGTCTGTAACACAATCGCGCGACCATCCAGTGCACACGCCACTGACCCAATCACTCGTCCATCGACTTCGATTTCCGTACCAGCGCGCTGATGTGCATTCACCCCCAGCGCACTGATAGCAGTTGCCGCAGCGTGGCAGATACGCTTCGTTGCCGTACGCACGTCAGATATATCGACATCGCGCCGGTGCAGGTATAGCTCGCACAGCAGGTGCCGTTCATCGATGTATCCGGTGGAGCCATTGGTGAGCCGATCATATATCGGAATGCCGTGCTCCCGGCAGGCCTCAACGTCCACGACCTGTTCAACGTGCTCCGAATACCCGACCAGCACGCAGCCGGTGGAGCGGCCAAAACGCAGCGTGCTCGGAATCTCATCGGCATGCCGCGCCTCCAGCAGCGCGCGAGACAAAGCGATATTGCGAATCGGCGACTGCAGTCCAGTGTCAAGCAAGCGCCAGATCTCGCTCATGGATTCAGCTCATCGAACCACTAGGGTCATTTCTTTTTCATGAAAAAGATGAAGGCGTCAGCGGTGGCATCTGACGAAACCAGAGTGTTCCCCGTTTGCTTTGAAAACGCCTGAAAATCCCTGACTGCCCCGGGGTCCGTCGCTGTGATTTTCAAAACCTGCCCAGAGACCATGTCCGAAAGCGCTTTTTTTGTTCGCAATATCGGCAGCGGACAATTGAGGCCGCGGGCGTCGAGTTCCTTGTCAAACTGCATCATGTGCCTCGGCTACAAATTCAGCCATGAATATACCGTCATGCGCGATGATAATCGAGCACAGTCAGCGGCGCTGCTCGCGACGTTGTGCGTCGTCGATTTTGCGTAGATCTTTGAGGCGCGCCTCGACCGCTGAAAGCTGATAGAAATCCCCGTCCCCGCTGCGCAAGGCGATTTGCATCTGCTCGATCGCGCCGCGGACATTGCCCATTCGCGCATAAGCTTCACCGGTCGCACGATGTTGCGCCATCGCCTTGCCTTGAAGTGCGTATGCCCGGCCCTGCAGCAGATAAAGCTTCGGCTCTTCGCTGAAAAACTGAAGGCGCTGTGAAATCACGGCCAACGCAGGCTCGGCGCGGCCTGCATGCAGCAGGAGCTCGGCGTAGTCGTACGTAAGCGCCCGGTGGTTGGAGTAGGCGCGTAACGCATCGCGATAACATGTCAACGCGCTTTCAGTTTCGCCTGCGGCCGCCTTGATGCGACAACCCAGCGATTCCACCATCGGGTGCGCCCCCGCGGTGCGCCTCAGAGCCTCGTACTCCTTGCGCGCGTGTGAATGGTCTTTCTGGCGCACGAGGCTGATGGCCAGGCCATAGCGGCTGGCGGCTTCGCTCAAGAACCGGCGCTCGGTCAGACTCTGCTCGAAAAACGCGCGCGCTTCCGCCGGTGTGTCGGTGTCCGCGCGCAGTTTGGCGCGCACCAGTTGAAAATCCGTGCTGTCGGTAATCTGACGATAGGGGAGGCGCTCCAGCCGATTTTGAATGTCTGCGATTCGCTCATACGTCACCGGGTGCGTTCGTAAATACGAAGGCGCGCCCCCGATATCGTATATGCGGGTAGCGCGCTGCAGCCGCTCGAAGAACATCGCCATGGAGCGCGGGTCGTATCCTGCGCCTTCCAGGATTTGCAATCCCACCCGATCTGCCTCGCGTTCGTGGTCACGCGTGAAATTAAGCAAATTCTGGATAGCGCCTGCTTGTCCGAACGCGGTCGCTGCGGAGGCCACATCCGGACTGGAACGCGCAGCAAGTATCGCTACCGCAAGAGCGGCAAGTGACATGACGGCGCTTTGCTTCTGCTGAGCGATGATGCGAGCGATGTGGCGCTGCGTAACGTGTGCAATCTCGTGCGCTATGACGCTGGCGAGCTCCGACTCGCTTTGCGCGGCGAGGATGAGGCCGGTATGGACACCGACGAAGCCACCCGGAAGCGCGAATGCATTGATCGACCGTTCATTGATCAGAAAGAACTCGAAGTCCTGCCGCGAATCAGAGCCGCGCGACACCAGACGTTGCCCAAGCGCGTTGATATAGTCGGTCGCTTCAACGTCGTCGTAATAGCTGCGATCGGCCCGGATCTCGCGTATCACCTCCTCGCCCAGCCGCCGCTCTTCCAGGGCCGTAAAAGACGATTGCGCCGCGTCGCCCAATTCGGGGAGACCTTCGGCCAGTGCGCGCGGTACGAGACCGAGCAGCAAGAGGATGAAGTAACGCCGGAGCATGGTGCTATGATAAGGCGGAATTCGCGTAAGTTCCTGATAGATGCGGGCAAAAAACCTCACTCACTTCGATGCAAGCGGGCAAGCCATCATGGTGGATGTCGCCGAAAAAGGCGAAACCCATCGGGTCGCGCGCGCGGCGGGACGCATTGTGATGCTGGCTTCCACGCTTGGCCAAATCACTGACGGTGCTGCAAAAAAAGGCGACGTCCTCGGCATTGCGCGTATCGCAGCTATTCAGGCGGCAAAGCGCACCTCGGACCTCATACCGCTGTGTCATCCATTGGCGCTGACCAAGGTGTCGGTTGACTTCGAGCTCGACCGCACCGAGCCGAGCGTCGAATGCACTGCTACCGTCGAGACGGTCGGGCGCACGGGCGTCGAGATGGAAGCGCTGACGGCCGTGAGCGTAGCACTGCTGACGATATACGACATGTGCAAAGCGGTAGACAGGGGAATGCGCATCGATTCGATTTCCCTCGTCGAGAAACGGGGCGGCCGTTCCGGGCATTGGCTGGCCGGGAAGCCCTCCGCCCGCTAGGCACGGTTCATCGTGGACACTGCCACAGAACTTGGCTAGGATACGCGCCTCTTACGAAGAGCTAAGCTAATTCACTGAATCGCAAGCACTAGGCGAGCTGCAACGGGCATATACATGGATCATAAACGCAGAGCGTTCGTTCGAGTAGCGGCAGGCGCGCTGGCTGTGTCGGGGTTGCTCAAGGCCGGGTCGGCCGGCGCGGCGAGCTGGAACAAGCCAGGCTTTGAATCCAAGGCATTCGGCGACGCCGTGAAAAATCTCGGCGCGGCCAACATGATCGAAAGCAAGGATATTGCGATCACGGCACCCGACATCGCAGAAAATGGTGCTGTGGTCCCGATTGCGGTCACAAGCAGGATTCCGAACACCGAAAGCATCTCGGTCGTGGCCGAGAAAAATCCATTTCCGCTGGCCGCAACGTTTGACGTGTCCAATGGTGCAGAACCTTACGCTTCCGTGCGCATCAAAATGGGGCAGACTTCAAACGTCCGCGCCATCGTAAAAGCCGACGGGAAGTTCTACACGGCAGCTAAAGAAGTCAAAGTAACGGTCGGTGGCTGCGGCTGACCTGTAGAAAAATGTGGAAGACACAGCATGGCTGAGCCGATGAGAATCAGGGCCACACTGCAGGGCGATGTGGCCGATGTTCGCATACTCATGCGCCACCCGATGGAGACGGGACAGCGCAAGGACGCCAAGGGCGAAGTCGTGCCCGTGCATTTCATACAGAGCGTGGTCGTCACACACAATGGCAAGACGGTGCTGGACGCCCAGTGGAGCCAAGCCGTCTCCCGAGACCCTTTTCTCGGCCTGCGCGTTAAAGGCGCAAAGGCGGGTGACAAAATCACGGTGACCTGGATCGATAACAAGGGTGACAGACGCACCGACGAATCCACTGTTGCCGCCTCCTCCTAGCCCGTACAGCACGTTCGCATTCGATTGGAACATGTGTAGATGTTAGCGTGGCGGTCCCGTGCGGCCGCCGTCTCATTGCTTGTGATAGCAGCACCGATTGCCGCTCAAGACATTCAAGACGGACTGAGCCTCGGACGCCAAATGCTTGCGCAGGACAATCCCGGCGAGCTGTGGGTGGAGCGCGGCGCGAGGCTTTTCTATGAAAAGCGCGGTCCGAAGAACGTTTCGCTCGAGCGCTGCAACCTGGGTCTTGGACCTGGGAAGGTCGAAGGCGCGTTCGCGCTTGCCCAGATACTTTGGTGACACCCAGCGTGTGCAGGATCTCGAATCACGCCTCATGACGTGCATGATCGACCTGCAGGGATTCACGCGTGAAGACATTATCAGGGATCGATTCGGCAGCCTCGATAAAGACTCTGATATGGAAGCCTTGGTGAGCTTCATCGGCTCGAAGTCAAATGGCATGCGAATGAACGTTCCGATGCGGCACGCGAAGGAATACGAGCGCTACAAAGCTGGCGAATATATTTTTCACCGTCGTGCCGGTCCCCTCGATTTCTCTTGCGCCACATGTCACTCGGAGGAAGGCAAGCGGATCCGATTGCAGGAACTGCCGAACATGACGGATCCAAAGCAGGTACAAATCGTGATATCGACGGGATGGCCGGCATACCGCGGCACTCAGGCGACGGTCAGAACGATGCAGCACCGATTGTATGACTGCAACTGGCAGATGCGCCTTCCCGACCTTGGCTACGCTTCGGACATGTCCGTCGCGCTTACGAGCTACCTCAACTATCGTGCAAACGGCGGCGTCATACAGCTGCCTGGCGTACGCCGATGAGCACGGCTCACGCATGATCTGCAAGAAGCTGCTGCCGTGTATTGCGCTGGGTCTTGCTGCGAGCTGCGCGACATTTCCAGATGCACCCAATGTCGCACTGAGCGCTGAGGAGATGATCGAGGCCGCGTATGCCGGCGCGCCTGACGTGTTGGTCAAGCGTGCCGTTCAGGACGCTGACCAAAAGCTATGCAGCAGACCCGCTTCTGAGAAGCTCAGCTCGGAGGAAGCCGAGCGCGTAACCTCGTCGGCAAAAGCTTCAATGAGATATCCGAGTTCGGGAAAGCTAGCGGGCGACTGGAAGGCGGGAGAGCAGCTTGTAAGCAACGCGGCTGGAATGCGCATTCGCGATGGACGCATCGAGCAGGTGAATGAAAATGGTGCGCTATGCGTCAATTGCCATGCGCTCGATCCGAAAGATTTGAATGTCGGAAATCTCGGCCCGGCTCTCACCGGTTACGGCGCACAGCACGGCAATTCAGACGCGGTGATCAAATACACCTACGAAAAAATCTACAACGCATGGGCGTACTACCCGTGCTCGAACATGCCCCGCCTCGGGCACAACGGTTATCTCACGCCTGAGCAGATCGCGCACGTCGTTGCCTATCCCGTCGACTTGCAGTCACCGGTCAATCGCAAATGACGCGGCGGGCCACGAGCCCGCGCCGCCACTCCTGGAACCGTATCTCACGAGGAGCTGATACTTGGCGCTGACTCGTCGTGAATTCCTCGAAGGAATTGCTGTTGCAGTTGCAAGCGGGCTGTCGTTGCCGGCTACCTCAAGCGATGCATCAGACAGCGCTGACGCCTTTACACGTTGCCTCCTGTCCGGGGCAAAGTTTACGCTCCTCCGTTTTACGGACTGCCATGCGCAGTTGCTGCCAATGCATTTCCGAGAACCGGCCAGTGGGTCTGGCGCGAGGCCGCCCTCCTCACCTCGTGGGAGAAGCTCTGCTGCGGCACTTCGGAATTCCCGCGGGCACAAGGCTCGCACGCGTATACGCATCTGGACTTTGCCGAAGCAGCGGTGCGCTACGGCAAACTTGGCGGATTCGCCCACCTGATGACGCTGGTAAACATGTTGCGAGCGCAAAGGCCCGGCGCGCTTCTGCTCGATGGCGGCGACAGCTGGCAAGGCTCTGCCACGGCGCTATGGTCTCAAGGGGGATGAGCTATAGCTGCAACCCGACCGCAACGATAGGCAATCGCATTACCAACATGAAGCTTGGTGAACAACCGATCGAGGCACTCAAACGCTATAGGGGGTGGCGAGCTGGGCACCGGTGGCGGAAGGCGCGGCTGGTGAGCCGGTGTGGGACGTCGTAGCAGCGTATTTACGCGACCGGAAAGTAATCCGTCCGGGCCGCCTGAACCGGCCATTCCTCACAGGCGATCAGAGCAATCCAGGTATTGCGCCGGAGATGTAATCACGGCTGGCAGTGAACAGTCCAAAAAAAACCCCTCCGGAGAGGGGTTTCGATCAAGCCCAAGTTTGCAGGCTTAGTGACGGCATTCCGCCGGAACGAATTTGAATTGCGCGGTGTCAGCGCTGCACGTCCAAATGACCTTGCCATCGCTGGCCAAGCTCGGCGACAGAATCACGCTAACGGCTGTTCCCACACTCGTCGTGCT
>JAQGNH010000468.1 GCA_028291945.1 Betaproteobacteria bacterium | reverse complement strand
ATACCAATGCACGTCCGGAGTTGTCCGCACACGCGCAGGCGAATTCCCATCGCGCGGCGCGTCTTGCACTTTCCACAGGATCAATACAGCGAGCACGAGCGAGAACAACCCAATGCCGGTAAAAACGGTACGCCACGAGACGAACGCGATCAGCCAGGCGAGTGGGGCTGTCGCACCAAAAGCACCGGTGATTCCGATGACGTTTGCCCAACCGGTCGCCGTCGCGAAGCGGCGCTCGTCAAACCAGTTGGCATTGATCTTGAGCACGCAGACGAACGCGACCGACGCACCAAGGCCGACCAGCGTGCGGCCAAGTGCGGCAGCGACGATCGATTCGGCTGATGCGAATAGAAGTGAACCAATGCCGGCAACCAGCGTGCCGCCAGCCAGTACGCGCCTTGGGCCGGCCGTATCGGCCAGTACGCCAGTCGGCAGCTGCATCAATGCGTAAACGTAGAAGTAGGTCGCCGCGAGCGCACCGAGAGCGGCGCCGCTTACGTGGAAGGTTCTCGTAAGCTCACCGGCCAGCGCGGCCGGTGCGACGCGATGGAAGAACGACAACCAGAACGCGCTGACCGCGAGCCCAAATACGAACCAGCGCAGGCGCGGCCGCGTCATAACGACCGCACCACACACATGACGTTGCGTTCGAGAATGCCGCGTGCTCGAAAGGCAGCTACTCGGTCAATTTCCGTAGAGGTAGTGCGGCAACCACAGCGTCATGCCGGGCCAAACGTACATGATAACCATGCACACAATCACGATCAGCATGTACGGCATCATGCCTGCGAAAATCTGATTGAGCGTGACGTGCTTCGGTGCAACGCCCTTCAGATAAAACGCCGACATCGCCACTGGCGGCGAGAGGAATGCCGCCTGAAGGTTCACGAACACGAGCGTGCCCCACAGAATCGGATCGATGTTGAAATGCTTCAGCAGCGGCAGAAATATCGGCACGAAAATGACGATGATTTCAGTCCATTCGAGCGGCCAGCCGAGCACGAAAATGATCGCCTGCGACAGGATCATGAACTGGATCGGCGACAAATTTAAACCGAGGACCCATGTCTCGACCAGCTGCTGGCCACCCAGAATCGCGAATACGCCGGAAAAGAGGGCCGAGCCGATGAACAGCCAACACACCATCGCAGTGGTCTTGGCGGTCAGGAAGACGGATTGCTTGGTGCGCTCCCAGTCGAACGTCCCCGCTTGCAGCGCAAGCAGGAACGCCCCTGCGGCGCCAATACCTGCCGATTCGGTGGCAGTAGTGATCCCGAAGAGGATGACGGCAAGGACCACGATCGTCAGGATGCCCAGCGGCATCACCGACGAGATGAGCATCTTCAGCAACTCGAACGATTCGGCCTGTAGCTTCCAGTAATACCAGATGAGCACAAGGGTCGTCGCTGCAACAATAATCCAGAAATAAGTATAAAAAGCGGACGGCGGACCTGCTTCCGCGGGCGCCGCTTGTCCTTGCTGCAAAAGCTCCGGAGTGCCTACCTGCTCTACGCCTTCAGGTTCGCGCACCGTCCTTGAGGCTGTTTCAGCTTCGGCGTTGCCGAGCTCTTGCGGCTTATCCTCGCCCGCCTGCGACGTCTGAGGGGCAGGAGCGACTGGTGCGGCCTGTTTTTGTGTGACGCTCGTCACCGGCTCGACATTGGCCTGCGGGTGGATGACCACGTACCACCAGATTCCCCACACGGTCACCGCCGTGAGCATGAGCGGAAACAGCGCCGCGAGAAAATTCTTCCATACCGCCACATAGGACAACCGGCGGCCGTCGCTCTCGATCGCGAGCGCCTTACGGGGCATGAATAGAGCGGCAAACAAACCAACCAGCATGTTGCGGGAATAGGCTTGCTGGAACTTCGGTACCCATTCGGACACCGGCACTTTCTGCTCGGACTCCGGCAGTTTTGGAGCAATCTTCGGATTGATCAGCGCCCAGCCGACGATGTATACGAGATAGAGGAACGACAGGAAGAACCCGGGAAACATCGCCGATGCATAGAGCTTGACCACCGACTGGCCGGCGACTGCAGCGTAGACGATGATCATCACAGAGGGCGGAATGAGGATCCCGAGTGTCCCTCCGGCCGTGATAACACCCGAAGCAAGCTTCACGTCGTAGCCGGCTTTCAGCATCGGATTGAACGCGATGACGCCCATCAGCACGACGACCGCGCCTACCAGGCCGCTCGCGATGCCCCAGAACGTGCACACGATCAGAGTGGCGACCGCGAGCGAAGCCGGCACCCGCCGGAACGCGAGCTGGATGCTGTAAAACATCTTGTCCACCAGCGCGCCTCGCTCCATCACGTAGCCCATGAGCACGAACAAGGGAATCGAGATCAGCACGTCGTTGTTCATCGCGCCATAGGTGCGCTCGACCATCAAGTCGAAGACCCGGTTGTCCGCCCACGAATGCGACGGGTCATAAAACGCGATGTAGCCGAACACCATGCCGAGACCCATCAGCGTGAATGCCGTCGGAAAGCCCATCATGATCACGACGACGATCAGCGCGAGCATGGTCAGGCCCAGTGCCGGATCACTCACGTTCCGCTCCCCTTGAACCGATGCGCTGGTGCGCAGCTTCGTCGATCTGGTGAGCGCCTTCGATCGCACGCCGTCGGGATTCCTCGTCCACGAGTGTGCTGCCGGCGAGCTGCTGCTCGATCACATCGATCTCCTCGACGTCCTTGAGGCGCTCGGGCCATGCCCCGGTCTTCAGACACACTACGCAACGCACGATTTCGGCCAGTCCCTGGATCAGCACCAGAACTCCAGCAATCGGGATGACGGTCTTGAACGGATAGACGGGAGGCCCCTCCGACGTGACATTCGAGTGTTCATTGATGCGCCACGACTCGCCCGCGTAGTCGATTCCCGCGTAGATCAGGGCAGCGATTCCGGGGAGGAAGAACAATATATATAGAACCAAGTCGAGCGAGGCCTGGGTGCGCGGCTTCATCGAGCCGTAGAGGAAGTCGCCTCTGACGTGAGCGTCCTGCGCAAGCGTGTAGGCGCCGCACATCATGAACAGCGTGCCATAAAGCATGTTATCGAGGTCGAAAATCCACGCCGTCGGCGCGTTCAGGATGTAGCGCTTGAACACCTCGATACATACCGCCGCCATGAGTAGCATGATCAGCCAAGCGGTGGTCTTGCCCGCCCAGGTACTGATGTGGTCGGCGGCAAGCAGAAAATTCTGGACTTTCATACGGCGGCGCTATGGAGAGGCTGTTCCAAAAAAAAACACCACCCAGGATCGAGGCCCGGATGGTGCCCGAGTTTCCAAAACAGGGATCAGGCCTTTTTCGCGGCCGGTTTTGTTGACGAGAAATAGTGGTCGTAAGCCATGCGGCGATTCACGACGACGTCCTGCTCCCATTTCACCGCGCGCTCCGCGAACTTCTTCTGCGAGGCGATGATCTCCTTGAAGAACGGGGTGCCCTCGCCTTTCTTCGCGACTACTTGATCGTAGACCTCCAGCTGTTTCTGCAGGACCGACGTCGGAGTCCTATAGAACTTGACCTTGTCCGTGGTCTGCAGCGTAATGTAATCCTGCGAGTTGCGGTCGATCGCCTTCCACATCATGTTCGCCGACGCAGCGTCGACCGCGTAGGCGATGATCGACTTGAGCTTGGCAGGCAGCGCATCGTACTTAGTTTTATTAAAGGTGATCTCGAGCTGCTCGGCGTTCTGGTGATAGCTCTGCAGCATGCATGTCTTGGACACGTCGGCAAAGCCGAGCGCACGGTCGGACGAGGTATTGTTGAACTCGGCGGCATCAAGCAGGCCCCGGTCAATCGCCGGAACGATCTCGCCACCGGGCAGGGCATTTACCGCCGCACCCATGCCGGTGAACACGTCGATCGAAATGCCGACTGTGCGGTACTTGAGGCCCTTGAAATCTTCCCACTTCGTAATCGGCTTCTTGAACCATCCCAGCGGCTGCGTATAAAGCGGTGCATAGGGAAATGAAACTACATTCGCACCGATGGATGCATATACTTTTTCGAGCAGCTCCTTTCCTCCGCCCCACTTGTGCCACGCGAGCAGCATGTTGGCATCCATGCCGAATGCCGGGCCCGATCCCCAGAGCGCGAGAGAATTGCTTTTGCCATAGGAGTAGACCAGCACGCCGTGCCCGCCATCGAGCGTGCCTTTCGAGACGGCTTCAAGAAGACCGAAGGCCGGCACTACCGCCCCCGCAGGCAACACTTCGATGCGCAGATCGCCGCCGGTCATATCGTTCACGGTTTTGGCGTAGTCGAGCGCGTACTCATGGAAGATATCCTTGGCCGGCCAAGTCGATTGAAAACGCATGTTGACAGGTCCGGTGGACGATACGACCGCAGGCGCCGCGGGCTTCTGTTGCTGGGCCATGGCAAACATCGGTACCACCGTGGCCGCCGCCGCAGCGCGCGTCAGAAATTTGCGGCGGGATGGACTGCCATTGTCGTGCACGGGATTGCGGGACTTCTTCGACATGCTTCCTCCGAGGAACGTTGCCTAGCGCGTTAGTCGATCAGCTTGATCCGCATGAAAACACCGAGAAGCGCTCTCGTATTCCAGGGCGGACAGCCGCTCTATTTCTTGGATCATTATTGGTACGGCGCGGTAATCCTATACCCCGTAATAGTCTAAATCAAGCAGGCCTTTACCGAAGGTAAGCCCTGCTTTCGGCTGTCGTATACGTTCGTCATGGCGGTTGCGACAGGAGCGCAATCCGAGCGACCAGCGTCGTCCGGTAACCATCGTGATAAACATCTGCTGATTTATCATGCCCAGTTGACGAGACCTCGGGTCCAACTTCGCCCCGGTGCTTCAAGAGATACGCTGATGGGCGCCAGGCACCGTCTGGGGCGTGGCGGGCGCCGGCTTGTGCCTGTCGTGCGGCGTCCAGCCGACAAACGCGAGCAGCGCGAAAAACCCAATGATGTAAGCAAGAGTGACATGCCATCCATGGCGCAGCCAGGGACCCACCGATCTCGCTTCCGGAAACATGTTCGACAGCGCAACTCCGGCAGAGGAACCAAACCAGATGATCGAGCCGCCGAATCCGACTGCATAAGCCAGGAACCCCCAGTCGTAACCGCCTTGCCGCAGAGCGAGCGAGGTCAGCGGTATGTTGTCGAATCCCGCGGAGACGAAGCCCAGAGCCAGCGCGCTCGGCCACGAGGCCGCAGGCAAATGCTCGACCGGCATGAGCGACGCACACAGGATCAGCGACAGTAGAAAGACGCTGCCTTTGAACGCGCCAGGAAGCAGGCTCCAGTCAGGCCGGCGCACGAGCGCTGCCAACGGGATCGCAACCCAGACGGCAGCACCTACGAATGGGAAGCGGTCCGAGATCGATGCAAACTCCAGATTGACGATCACGTTCGTAACGATCGCAGCGGCAAGTATGGCCGCCACGACTCCGACGCACACCCAGTCGACGCGTATGCCGCGCTTTGCGTGTTTGGTGATGGGCGAATAACGCTGCTGCTGGAGAGCGGCCGGAATTCCGAACACCAGCAACGCAACGACTGCGGCGACATAGCCGTGCAGCACGTCTTCTGCCGCCACTCCATCTATCCACATCATCGTCGTGGTCGTGTCGCCGACTACGCTCCCGGAGCCACCCGCGTTCGATGCTGCGACGATTGCGGCAAGATATCCGATGTGGACCTTTCCCCGGAATACGGTCATCGCCATCGTACCGCCAATCATGGCCGCGGCGATGTTATCGAGAAAGCTCGATAAGACGAATATGATGGCGAGCAGAGCAAGCCCGCCTTTCCAGTCGTCGGGCAGGAAGCGCGGCAGCTCTTCGGGAATGCGGCTTTCCTGGAAGTGCTTCGCCAGCAGCGCGAAGCCGAGCAGCAGTCCGAGCAGATTCGTGAGGATCACCCACTCTTGCAAAAGATGCTGGCCTAGACCGTAAAAACCCAGGCCCGTAGTGAAACCGGTGAACAGCAGTTTGTAGGTGATGATAACCAGCAGACCAATGACAGCCACGGCGAGCGTGTGGTGATGGAACACGGCCACGCCGAGCAACGTCAAGGCAAACAAGAAGAACTCGAGTGGTATGCCGAACATTTGTGGACCTGAATGGTCGAGGCGTACCGCGGCGAGCGCACAAAGCGGAGTTACAGAACCAAGCAAGACGCAGAAGACCAGTGCCGGTTTGCGGCGTTTCTCTTGAAGCACACCTTGGCCCGCCGCCGAGTCCGCGATTCTTGTATTCCGTCCCCAGGGCAATAGTTAGTGTCTGGGCTCGCGCATGCGCGTGATCGCCTCGGCAATCGGTGTGATCATGTCGACGGGCACCGGGAATACGATCGTGTTGCTTTTGTCGCCTGCGATGGAAGACAACGTCTGAAGAAAACGCAGCTGCATCGCTTCGGGCTGCTGCGCGAGCATGCGCGCGGCCTCGAGCAGTTTCTCCGCCGCCTGCTGCTCTCCTTCAGCATGTATGACCTTGGCGCGGCGTGTTCGCTCGGCTTCAGCCTGCTGCGCAATCGCGCGCACCATTGTTTCGTTGATATCCACGTGCTTGATCTCGACGTTAGCGACCTTGATCCCCCACGCGTCCGTCTGCGCATCGAGGATACGCTGGATATCGAGGTTGAGTTTGTCGCGCTCCGCTAGCATTTCGTCGAGCTCGTGCTTGCCGAGCACCGCCCTCAGCGTCGTCTGGGCAAGCTGGCTCGTCGCTTCGTAGAAGTTCGCCACCTGAATGATCGCTTTTTCCGGCTCGATCACGCGGAAGTACACCACTGCGTTCACCTTGACGGAGACGTTGTCGCGAGAAATGACGTCCTGGCTGGGCACGTCCATTACGATCGTGCGCAAGTCGACGCGCACCATCTGCTGGATACCGGGAATCACCAGGACCAATCCGGGGCCTTTGACATTAGTAAACCGGCCGAGGGTAAACACGACTCCGCGTTCATACTCGCGCAGAACGCGCAGCGCGGAGACGAGCAGAATGAAAATGATGATGACGGCGATGCCGCCGAGACCCATGTTCCAGATCATTTCGTATCTCCTCGGGTAGTGATTCGTCAGTAGTCAGCCGTCAGCGGGGGACAGAAGTGAGAGTGTCAGACCTCGCAGAAGGGATTGGAGTTTACCGCTGACGCTGACCGCTTACGCTTTTTGAATTGTCAACGTAAGCCCGTTTATACCCACCACGCGGGCCCGCTCGCCTTCCTTCATCGGTACCGGACTCACCACGCGCCATGTTTCGCCATGCACCCGGGCCCATCCTTCACGCTCGAAGTCGCCAAGTACGATCGCTTGCGCGCCTTGCAGATCCTCGCGCCCGGTCACAACGGGTCTGCGGCGAGCCTTCAACGCGATCCATGCGGTCGCGAATATCGTGATGCCCATCAGCGTGACGAAACCCGCGATGAAGCTCAACGGGATGTTATAGCCTGGCGCGGTCTCAGGATCGATCAACACGAACATTCCAATCGCGAGCGCAGCGATGCCCCCGATGCCGAGCGCGCCGAAACTGGGCATGAACGCTTCGCCGACGATGAAGACGATGCCAAGCAACATCAATGCGATTCCGGCGTAATTAATCGGCAGCAACTGGAATGCATAGAGCGCGATCAAAAGACAGATTCCGCCAAGTACGCCCGGCAGAACGAAACCCGGATTCATGAATTCGAAGATGAGCCCGTAAACCCCGATCATCATCAGGATCACGGCGACGCTGGGGTTTGTAACAACCATCAGGAGCCGCGTACGCCAGTCCGGTTCGACTTCGACGATCGTCGCATCAGCCGTCTTGAGCAAGCGTTCGCCGCCTGCGAGGCGCACTTTGCGGCCGTCGAGCTGCTTGAGCAGATCAGGCACGTCGATCGCCACGAAATCGATTACTTTGAGCTTGTGCGCTTCAGCGGCCGAAAGGCTCACCGCTTCGCGCACGGCTTTCTCGCCCCAGTCGCCATTGCGGCCGCGCATCTGCGCAAGACTGCGGATATAAGCCGCGGCGTCGTTGATCTGCTTGCTGCGCAGGCTTTCACGGCTCGTCGGCTGCGCTTTGTCCTTACTCCTGGCCGCTTTGTCTCCGGCGGCCGGTCCACTATCCTCACCGCCGATTGATACGGGTGTGGCCGCGCCGAGATTGGTCGCCGGCGCCATCGCCGCAATGTGACTGGCATAAAGGATATAGGTGCCAGCGCTGGCGGCACGCGCGCCGTCGGGCGCAACGAAGGTTGCAACCGGCACACGTGAAGCGAGGATCGCCTTGATGATGGAACGCATCGACGTGTCGAGCCCCCCCGGCGTATCGAGCTTCAGCACGACGAGCGCCGCGTCACTTTCAGCCGCTTTGCGTATTGCGCGAACGGTGTAATCTGCGGCAGCCGGCGTGATTGCGCCATCGAGCTCGACGACCACGACTTGCGTGGTTGCGCCCATGCCAAGACTCGCGGCAAGCGAAACGACCGCGAACACGACAATCGCCGCAAGCGCTCGCCTGATCGATAGCACGGACATCATCAACGGATTGCGCGCCCCCATACGCGATTGAGCCGCCCTCAACCTGGCGGCTGGGCGGCTCATGGACTATATGCCTACAGGATGGGGCGCTTCAAGCGCGCGCCGCATAGGATTTAGCGCTGTTGCGGCTCCTGCGGCCCGGTGCCGAGGATCTGCCCGCTGGCGTCGTTGTCTACTGCGCCTACACTTTGCGCTTCCACGCTTGCAGGCCAGCGGAAATTAGCCGTCTTGACGCCGGTCTTAGCCACTGAAAAACGCTGCGTCACCGGCTTCCCGTTATACGTTGCAGTCGCCGTGTAGTTTCCCGGGGGCAACTTAGCCATCAGCCACGGGCCGTTCGATGTGTCGTCGATGATCGTGCGGCCGCTGGCATCTGTCACTTTCACTTGAACGTCGGACACGTAATTGCCGGTGTTCAGCGAAAACACCATCTTGACGTTGTGGTCCGACGGCTGTGCGCGAAGATTGTCGCGCGCGTTCAGGCTGACCCCACCGGAAACCGTGGGCACACTGGAATTCGCCTTCGCCGCGTCGCTCTTGAGGGCGATGCCGCCGTCTCCAGTCCCACCGGTGACCACACCCCGCGCGCCGTCCGTTCCTGGCTTGCGCGCAGTGGACTGATCGCTCATTTGCGCCCAGGCCGTTGTCGTGGCGAGCGCGACCGTCAAGAATGCTGCTGAGAGCTTATGCATACGGATGCTCCTGTATTGATTTTGCACATGGCGAACAGCTACGCGGGATTGCAGCCCGTGTAGCGCCCTGCTATCCATGTAGCAAACGCCGAGCCCGTGCTATATCGGAACGTAATCCGGTGTTACTTCAGGAACATAGTCCTGCTCCGGCTGAGGATAGTCGGAGAGATCGCGCTCGATGGCGGCCTGCAGGTAGGAGTCGACCCACCAGAAGATGTCGCATTCGCGCACACCCCGGCGCAGCCGCCGCATGCGGTTGCGCCGCTCATCGTCGCTCATCGTATATGCGCGATGAATCGCATCGGCAACACCCTCGGTATCGTACGGATTGACGAGAAGCGCACCGCGCTGCAGCTGTGCCGCGGCACCCGCAAACTCTGACAAGATGAGCACGCACTCTTCCTCGATGCTGCAGGCGCAATACTCCTTCGCGACGAGATTCATACCGTCCTTGAGCGGCGTCACGAGTGCGATGTGGGCGGCGCGGTAGTACGCGAGCAGGTCGTTGCGGCTCAGACTGCTGTACACGTACCAGACGGGTACCCAGCCACCCGGACGCATGAACGTGCCGTTGATTTCGCCCACGAGCTGCTCGATCTGCGTCTTCAGCTCGTGATACTGGGGAATGTCGACGCGGCTCGGTACCACGACCTGTATCAACGAAACGCGCTCGCGCAGTTCAGGGTAACGATCGAGCGCGGTCCGAAAAGCCTGAAGGCGATGCGGTATCCCTTTGGTGTAGTCCAGGCGGTCCACGCCGAGGATCAGCTTACGATTAGGAAGCAAGCGATGCAGCTCGTTCGCTCGCGCTGCAACGTCTGGAGCGGCAGCCTGGCGCGCAAAGTTGCCGTAATCGATGCTGATCGGGAAGTTGCCGACTCGCGTCGTGTACGATCCCGCCGTAACCTTCACGACGTTACCCTTGCCCTGCACCGTTACCTGTCCTTCTGCGAGGCGCAGGCATTGAATGAAGTTGCGGCGATCACGCATCGTCTGGAAGCCGAGCAGATCGTAGCGCAGCAGTGCGTGCAGCAGCATCGAGCGCCACGGTAACTTGAAGAAAATGTCCGGTGGCGGAAACGGGATGTGCAGAAAAAACCCCATGCGGACTTTGCAGCCGAGCAAGCGCGCTTCGGCCGCAACGTTCATGAGATGGTAATCGTGCACCCACACGAAATCGGCTTTGCCGCATTCTTCGACGACGGCTTGTGCGAAGCGGCGGTTTACTTCCTTATAGCTGTTCCAGTACTTCGGATCGAAGCGACACAGTGATGCAAAATCGTGGAACAGCGGCCAGATGATCTCGTTCGAAAACCCATGATAGAAGTTGTCGACGTCCGCAGCGTCGAGTTGCACGCCGCGCAGATTGATACCAAGCTTGCGGCTCGAAGCGAGAAGCGCCTCATCCAGACCCGCGCCGTTCTCCGAGGTACCCGGCCAGCCTATCCACGTGCCGCCGCGATCGCGCAGCACAGGCACGAGAGCGCTCACCAGACCGCCTGACCCGCCTTCGGTTTTCCAACCGCCGTCCGCAGTTCGCGCGAACACATATGGCAGGCGGTTCGATACGACGATCAGTCGCTCTTTACTACGTTTCATTCGGCTACCCCTGCTTGCGCTCATAGGATGTGCTTCACGCACATCCAGCGGCTTGCGTTATTTCGCCGCCCTGCATCCCGGGTGAGCGCTCCTCTAGCATAAGCGAATTCAGTGCGGCGGGATATAACACCCAGAGCTATAGTGGTACCACGCAGTCCGGTAGTCTCGGAGTCGCTCGTGCGCGTGCTATTGCACACCGTGATCCCCTTTCACGCGCCAGTGTCCGAGGAACTCGACCAGCTCGTGCGGAGGCCGTATCCAAACGTCGGCTTCGGTTTTCCGGAACTCTCCGCGCACCAGAACACCAAGTCCGCGAGGTTTCACCGCGCGGAATGCATCCTCATCGGTGATATCGTCGCCGAGATAGGCAACGGCACTGTCGTCCTTCGTTTTCGACAGCACTGCTTTTACAGCATACTGCTTGTTGCAACCGACCGCTCTGAGCTCGACGCCACCGTCGAAAGACAGCACTTCGACGTCATTCACGCCGGCAAATCCTTGGAAGCACGCGCTCGCCTCCCGCTGCAGTGCGCGCGCCAATTCCTCGGGAAGCCCTCGCCAGTGCACCGCTACACTTGCAAGTTTTTCTTCGAGCCGCCCTCCGGCGGGCATGACGGCCCGAATGGCCGCCGCAGCTCGTGCCAGTGCCTGGCGTACTTCGTCGGCGGGCTCCTCGACTATGCGTCGGCCGTCCGGCAGCAGACGCTCCCAGCCGTGGGAGCCCCAGATTTCTGGTCGTTCGCTCAAGTTGAGTAGCGGCGGCAATTCTTCGGCCGGCCGGCCGCTGACGAGCACGACACGCGTGCCCCCCGCCTGAATGATTTCTTCGAGCACAGCAGCGACCGCTGGCGTTGGCACCGCTTGATCGGGCTTCACGTGAAAGGGTGCCAGCGTGCCGTCGTAATCGAGCATGAGCACGCGTGCCGGTGCGTGCGCAATGCGCGCGATAAAACCGGCCAGGTCGACGCGCGGTGTCAAAACCTGCAAAAGAAGGCTCCGTGTGTTGTTCGCGATGCATTAGCAACCTTCGCACCAGCGGCGCTTTCATCGCACGAGCGCTGATTCGAAGGGCACTGCTTTGGGTTAGACCGCAGACGCGCGCAGTTGTCGTACCTCGCTGCACAAGAAGGCGCGTACAGGCGGGTAATTGTTACAGCAAGCCGGTGCAAAGCTTTCCGTTCGAGTTAACTTTTTGTACAGCGGCCGCTCAGCCGCCGACGATGATGATGTGGACGCGATAAGGCCCGTGCGCACCGAGCGTAACTGTTTGCTCGATGTCTGCGGTTCGGGAGGGTCCCGATATGAAACTTACCGCCCGCGGCAGGCCATCGACTTCAGTCCGCACAAGCGCCCACGCGTCTTCCATCGAACGCACGATCCGGGCCTGTTGCAAGACTGCGATGTGTGTCTCGGGTAACAGGCTCACGGTGGAGGGAGAGTGAGGGCTTGAAAGCGTCATCAAAGTCCCCGTCTCGGAGATGCCGCAAAACACGCCGGTGATACCAACAAGGTCATCGCCATGTGCTGGGCGCACTTCCACGTCCAGTCCGGCGCCACGCCAGTCGAGCTCGCCGAGCTCCCGCCAGCACACCGCGCGCGGAGGAACCTCGCGGCCGCGCAAATACTGTGCTGCAAGCGCGGGCACGTCACTCAGCACCGCCGCTTCATCGATCGTAGACGCGAGAGACGTTGCGCGCTCGCGGAAACGCACGTTCACGTCCCATGCGTCACGCGGACCGGGACTTCGCGGATGCGCTGCAAGATGAGTCCGCACGGCTGCGAGCTCAACGGGGTCGATCTCGTAAGGTTTTCCCTGACGCTCGCGGATGCGGGCGAGGATGCGCTCTCGCGCGCTCATACTGAAGCTAACACCGTAATCCGTGATTGGTGAGCTGTGATCCGCTCCAGCACAAGAGGCGAGCAGAGGCCTAACGGCGCCAGACGCTTCACGGAATCTCGGGATCGGGCGCTAAACACCAAAACGAACCTTTCGAATCACAAATCACGCATCACGCATCACGCATTTCACCCCAAAGTGGGCATATTGAACCCGCTTGGCAAGGCGTTCGCGTCAGGCCAGCGCGTGGTTACCACTTTGCCACGGGTATAGAAGCGCACGCCTTCCATGCCGTGCACATGCGTGTCGCCGAAAAGCGAGTTGCGCCATCCACCAAACGAGAAAAACGCGATCGGCACCGGAATCGGTACGTTGATGCCGACCATGCCAACTTCGATCTCGCGCTCGAATTTGCGTGCCGCGCCGCCGGAGCGCGTGAATACCGCTGTGCCGTTCGCGTATGGATTCGCATTGATGAGCGCGATCGCTTCATCCAGCGTTTTTGCGCGCAGCACGACCAGGACCGGACCGAAGATCTCCTCTTTGTAGATGGTCATCTCCGGCTTCACTTGATCGAAAAGCGATGCCCCGAGGAAGAACCCGTCCTCGTGCGCGGGTGTCTTGTGGTTGCGTCCGTCCAGCACGAGCTTCGCGCCTTCCGCGACACCTTTGTCGACATAACCGGAAACCTTATCGCGATGAGCGCACGTCACCAGCGGACCCATGTCGACGTCTTTTCCAGTACCGGGTCCGACGTTGAGCTTGGAAGCGCGTTCCTTGAGCTTGGCGACCAGCGGGTCTCCCGCTTCGGCTACTGCGACAACGGCTGATATGGCCATGCAACGCTCTCCGGCGGAGCCATATGCCGCGCCGATGAGCGCATCGGTGGCGAAATCGAGGTCCGCGTCAGGCAGAACGACCGCGTGATTTTTCGCGCCGCCGAGCGCCTGCACTCGCTTGCCGTGCTTGGCGCAAGTCTCGTAGATGTAACGCGCAATCGGCGTAGAGCCAACAAAAGAAACCGCCTTTACGTCCGGGTGGGTGAGCAGCGCGTCGACCGCGGGTTTATCGCCGTGCACGACGTTCAGCACGCCATCCGGCAGGCCGGCTTCCTTGAAAAGCTCCGCCAGGCGCATCGCGGTGGAAGGCACTTTCTCCGAGGGCTTCAGAACGAACGTATTGCCGCATGCAATGGCGACTGGATACATCCACAGCGGCACCATGGCGGGGAAGTTGAAGGGGGTGATGCCGGCGCATACGCCCAGCGGCTGCCGTAGCGAGTGCGTATCGACGTTGGTACCGACCTCCTCGCTGTACTCGCCTTTCATCAGGTGCGGTATGCCCGTGGCGAATTCGACCACTTCGAGGCCGCGCTGTACCGAGCCCGCAGCGTCCGGCAGTGTTTTACCATGCTCTTCCGTAATCAGCTTTGCGAGCTCGTCGCGGTGCGCTTCGATCAGCTCGCGATAGCGCATGAGGATGCGGGCCCGGCGCAGCGGCGGCGTATCGCGCCAGCCGGGGAAAGCGGCTTTGGCCGCGCCCACTGCGGCTGCAATGTCCTCGGCGTTGCAGAATGGCACCTGACGCACGATCTCGCCCGTCGCCGGGTTCGTCACATCTCCGGAGCGCGAGCTCGACGCGGCGTGTCTGCGTCCGTTGATCCACAGTGGCACGCTCTCGGCTTTCATGTCAGTCGGCTTGTTCATGGTGTCTCCTAGTCGCGCTCTGCATTGACCGCTGCAATCCGCGAAGTACCTGCCTATTTGCGAACGTTCTCAGCGCGTCGCGCGGCATACAGCGCACGAAACGTTTTGCCTTCCGGTGCAGGTATATCCCGTCCAACTGTCCAACCCTTGCCGCCGGGCAGATCTCGAATGCGCTTGTCAGTCCCGCCGAGCCAGTTCAATAGCCGGGCGCCCACGGCTGATAGCAACGCATACACTCTCGGATGACGCGCGGTCCAGCCCCAGATTGCAAGGCCGGCGCGCTCACTCCACGGGCGCAGACCGCGCGCGAACTGTTTCTCGCGGAGTTTCCGCAGCAGGTCCGGCAGGGGTATTTTAACCGGACACACGACCCCGCACTGATTGCATAACGTCGACGCATGCGGCAGGTCGAGCGCATTTTCCAGGCCGGCGTACGTCGGCGTGAGCACGGAGCCCATGGGACCCGGATAGACCCAGCCGTAGGCGTGACCGCCGATGCTCTGGTACACCGGGCAGTGATTCATGCACGCGCCGCACCGGATGCAGCGCAGCATCGCCTCCATGTCGCCGCCGAGAAGCCGGCTGCGGCCCGCATCCACGAGAATGACGTGGAAATGCTCGGGACCTTCGGAATCGTCGGCCCGCCGCGGCCCTGTGGTTACCGAAACGTAATTCGTCGTCGTCTGCGCGGTACCGTGTCGAGGCAACAGGCGCAGCAGCGTCGTCACGTCTTCGAGCGTCGGCACCACTTTCTCGATGCCGGTAATCGCAACATGGACGCGTGGCAGGCTCGTTACCATGCGGCCGTTGCCCTCGTTGGTCACGATCAGCGTCGAGCCCGTCTCGGCAACTACAAAGTTGGCTCCAGTGATGCCCATTTGCGCCGACAGAAAATGCGGCCGCAGCACTTCGCGCGCTTCCCGCGTGAGATCGGCGATCACCGTAGTTCGCGGGCGGTGGTGCCTGGCTTCGAAAAGGTCTGAGACCTGCTCCCGCGTCTTGTGCACGACAGGCGCGACGATGTGCGAGGGCGGCTCTTTCGCAAGCTGCAGGATGTATTCACCGAGGTCCGTCTCGACGACTTCGATACCGGCGGCTTCAAGTGCATCGTTGAGCGCGCACTCTTCGCTCACCATCGATTTAGACTTAACGGCCTTGCGCACACCGTAACGTGCCGCCAGCTCGCACACGATGCGATTGACGTCGACTGTGGTTTCGGCCCAGTGTACGACTGTACCTTGCGCCGTCGCATTGCGTTCGAACTCGGCGAGGTAAACGTCAAGATGCGCCAGCGCCCGGTCGCGTATCGCCGTAGCCGCGTCCCGTATCGCTTCGAAGTTATCGAGCTCGGCAACCCGGTCCGCGCGGCCTTTGACGAAGTTTGTTTGCAGCTTGTTAAGCGCAGCCTGCAGATCCGTATCCGCGAGCTTTGCACGCGCGGTCTGCTTGAATCGGTTCGACGTCAGCTGCACAGGGCTGTCATCCTTGAAGGCAGCTGACTTATCACAGCGGTGTCACGCATCGATAGCGGCGAGGACTTTGAACGCTGCCCGTTTCAAGCCGTGCGTTTGCCTGTTGCATGAAGGGCGAGAATGTCCCATACAGCGCGATTTGCCGGCGCTTCTACTCCAGCCGCTTGGCCCAGCTGAACGACGCCGCCGGAAAGCCACGCGACTTCCAGACGATTGCCATGCTCGAGGTCATGGTGCATGGACGAGCTCATGTCGGGCGCAACGGTGTCGGCAAATGCGAGCCTTTGCTCGGCGTAGTCCTCAGGCAAGTGCACCCCATGCGCGCGGCCGACGGCTACGGTCTCTTTCATGAGATCGAGCAGAAACGCGCGTGTCTGCGGATTCTCGCGGATCGGACCTATGGGCATGCGCATGGTCGTCGTCGTGCCGGACAACCCGACCAGGAAAACGTACTTCTCCCACAGCGTGCGGCGAATGTCTTCGGATAACTCGGCTTGTATGCCTGCACGCAGCAGCGCGTCCAGCAGTTCGCCCGCGCGAACTGATCGTGCACCATCGTATTCGCCGAACACGAGGCGCTGCAACGTGCCGGTCTGCAGGATCACGCCGGGCCGCGCAATGCGCGTGCCGACGTATGCGACACCACCTATGACTGCAGCGGCGCCGAATTCGCGCCTCATGATGTCGTCCTTGATCACGCCGTTCTGGAGTGACAGCACGGCTGTGTGCGCTCCGACAATTGGCTTCACCGCACGCGCCGCTGCTTCGGTGTCCCACAGTTTCACCGCGATCAGCACCAGGTCGACCTCACCGATGGTGGCGGGGTCATCGGTCACTTTCACGCGCGGCACATGGATGTTGCCCTGCGCCGCATTCTCGATCGTGAGGCCTCGAGAACGCATCGCTGCCAGATGCGCACCGCGCGCGACAAACGAAACGTCGTATCCGGCGTTGGCAAGCCGGCCACCGTAAAAGCCACCGACGCCGCCGGAACCCAATACTGCAATTTTCATTTGATGCCGCGCTCTTTCTCTGCCGTCACATCGCGCACGAGAACCTCAGCGACGTGCAGAACCTGTGTCTTCATGTCGCCGCGTCGGCGCATCCGCCCTTCGATATTGAGCATGCAGCCAAGATCACCCAGCACCACCGCGTCCGCACCTGCGGCCTCGATATCAGCGCACTTGCGCTCGGCAATATGCGAAGAAACCTCGCCGAACTTGATGCTGAACGTGCCACCGAAGCCGCAGCACTGTTCTGGCTCTTTCATTTCGATAAGGGTGAGTCCGCACACCTTGGCAAGCAGCTCGCGCGGCTGCGCTTTGATTTTCAGCTCACGCAAGCCCGCACACGAGTCATGATACGTCGCAGTGCCATTGTAGCGGCCAGGCACCCGTTCAAGCTTCGCGACATTCACAAGGAAATCGGTGAGCTCGTAAGTCTTCGCGCAGAAGCGCTGCGCGCGCGCGAAATCTTCCGGCGCGTCACGAAACAGGTCCGGATAGTGCGTGCGTATCATGCCGGCACAGGAACCCGACGGCGCCACTACATATTCGCAGGCTTCAAACTCGGCAATGACTTTGCGCGCGAGAGCCAATGCCGAAGCGCGATCGCCCGAGTTGTACCCCGGCTGGCCGCAGCACGTCTGAGTGTCGGGGACCACAACTTCGCATCCGGCCGATTCGAGCAGCTCGAGCGCTGCAAAACCGATGCGTGGACGCATCAGGTCGACCAGACAGGTGACGAACAGTCCGACGCGCATAGGGCGAAAGCCCGTTCAGAGCGGCTTGATGCCGGCCGTGTCGACGACTTTCTCCCACCTCGCGCGTTCGGACCTGATGTGCGCTGCGAACCGTTCCGGGGTGGACGCCACGGGTTCTATGCCGTCTTTGAAGAAGCGTTCCTTGATGTCGGGCGACTGCAACGCGCGCGCAACCTGTTCCTGGATACGAATGATGATTTCTTGCGGCGTGCCGGTTGGCGCAGCAAGTCCGTTCCAGGAGACTGACTCATATCCTGGAAGCCCCGCTTGCGCGACGGTGGGCAGCTCGCGCACGGACGGAAATCGCTTCGCGCTCGTGACCGCGAGAGCACGCAGCTTACCCATTTCCACTTGGGGCTGCGAGCTTGTGATCTGGTCGAAGGCCAGCGCCACCTGACCGCTGATCAGATCCACCATCGCCTGTCCACTGCCCTTGTACGGAATGTGCACGATGTCCACGCCTGCCATCATGCGAAACAGCTCGGAAGTCATGTGCGTAGCGCTCCCTACGCCCGACGGGGCATAGCTCAACTGCCCCGGCTTTGCTTTGGCAATCGAAATCAGGTCTTTCACGGTCTTTGCCGGCAGCGACGGATGAACGATCAGGATGAGCGGCAACGCGCCGATCCGCGTCACCGGTACAAAATCGCGCAAAGCATCGAAGGATAGATTGCGATAAAGCCGGTGGTTGATCGCCATCACGCCGGTCGTTGCGAGCAGGAGCGTATAGCCATCGGGCGTGGACTTTGCGACCGCTTCCGCCCCGATGTTTCCGCCAGCACCTGCGCGGTTGTCGACGATGACCTGCTGACGCCATGCATCGGTGAGCTTCTGTGCGACCACGCGCGCGGTGATGTCAGTGGAGCCGGCCGGAGCAAACGGCACTATGATGCGTACGGGCTTCGTCGGATACGTTTGCGAACACGCGGCGGCCGAGACTACCGCCAGGAAAGCCCCGCACCACAATCGAAAAACTCGCTCAGCGATTTTCATCACTCCCGCTCTCATTTGTCGCGATCGAATAGGTTCGTGCCAGTGCGTCTATTCGCTCACCCAGACTCGGCACGCTAAACATAGAGCTGGGCCGCCGCCCCGCCCGATGATAACCGTACTCAACACGCACGTTAGGCCCCTGCACTCCAACGATAAAAAAAGCCGCCCGAAGGCGGCTTGAAGATCCTGCAAAGGAGATAGTAAACGCGACCGTCACAAGGCCGCGCACTTCAAACCTTATTCAGCAGCTAGAGCGCCAGCGAGGCAGTTGTCCCTGCATGGGACCGGGCTTGAACGACGTGCGCGCCCACTCCCTATTGCAGCTCACGTTTATACGATCGGACTGCTTCGCGCGAGGCGCTCATGATGCGCTGGCCAAGCGAAAAGACTAACGATCGCGCAAATCATAATCGATACGCAGTCGTGCGGCGCCGAACGCCGGTTGGCTTGCTTTTGCCTGGACCGACACTTCGGACTGAGCGCTCAAGAGATATCCGACTGCGATACCACAGACAAAAACGAGCGCGCCGCGACCGGCCAAGACAAATGACTTCTTTCGTGACAACCCCGCGGCGGGCGCAGACGCTTGGCGACGGGCAGCCGGTCGCATACCGGGGGGTGAATACGCCTGCACCGCAATCTGCGCGAGATGCGTGCTGACGAACTTCTCGATCGTCGTTGGGGCGTTTTGTTTGGACATATCCCGCCTTCTCAAAGCTACTCCCTGTAGCGGGACTGTAGCCTCCCGGGCGAAACGGCACAAGGGGCTCGCACCAGTTCAGGGGCTTCTTGAGGGCGCCTCACGCGAGACAGAGTGGGCGGACACCGTTGCAGCAGCCCGCTGCACTTGGGCCCACGCTATGGACACGCTTGTCTGTTCAGTCCTATCCAGGACCCCAAGGAAGAGCCGGACGAACACGAGCGCAATCTGCGCCTGCAGGCCCTCGGCGTCTCATAAACGGCTTCCAGGAAAGCCTGAAGACATATCCGCCGATCGTGCCTGGTGCATTGGACGATTACGATCGCACGGGCACCGAACAAGTAAAGAACCGACCTTTACGCGAATCACCGATGCTCATATCACGCGACCCGCCAAGGCCTCAGATAATCCATTCGGTCGGCGGTCCGCACGGTCACCTGTCTGACAGCCTTATCGTGCAGCACTTGCAACGTAACATCGCAACCCGCTTCGCCGCTCGACCACAGTTTGTAGTAGAAGTCGCCCTGCCCGCCGATCGACTGTCCCGCAACGCCGAGGATCACATCACCGCGTTTGAGCCCCGCGCGTTCAGCAGGCGAATCGGGCAAAGTGCGGGAGACGAAGACGTGCCCCTCGTGCTGCTCGGAATAGACTCCCAGCCAGGGCCTCGCCGGTCCGCGCCGACGACCTGCGGTCACAAGGTCTTCGAGCAGCGGCTTGAGCAAGTCGATAGGCACGAACATATTCCCAGGAAAGGCCGCGCCGACCTCGAGAGCATCGCTTACCCATAAGGACGCGATGCCCACGAGCTTGCCATCGCCATCGAGCAGCCCCGCTCCGCTATGCTCATACCGCGGCGGCGCGGTGAAGATCGCATCTTCGATCATGTATTCCCACCAGCCGGTAAAACGACGCCGTGCCACGACCGCCGCGTGCGACGCGCCGCCGGCGCTGCCGTGAGCGAGCACCGTCAGCGTATGAAGCTCGCGCACCCTCCCGGAATCGCCAAGCTCGATCGCACTGGAAAGCCCGCTCAATACACGCACGAGGCCGAAGCCGCTCGCGTGATCGAAGCCTGCTACGCTCGCCGGGTAGATGCGGGCATCCTTCGTCATGACCAGAATCGAAGCCGCTTCCAGTACCAGATACCCGATCGTAAGAATCAGCCCACGCTTCTTGTCGATGACAATGCCGGTGCCTTCGCGCTCCGCGCCGAGCGTATCCGCCGTGCGTGCATTGGCGGCAGCTTTGATGCTGAGCTTTACGACGCCTTCACTGACATCGGGCGTATCGCTGGCGCCAGGCAGCTCGGCATAGGTCGCGCGCCAGGCTGCTTGCGCAGCGGTAGAGAAAGAGAGAGGCATTGGGGAGGGATCGTGGCCCGAGTTGGTGATCAGTCGTCCATGACGATCGCTGTGAAAACGCGAGTCGTGCTCAACACTCTTTACGGAAGAGCCTCATACCGCACGTCGACAACTTCGATGTCCTCCACACCGCCAGGCGTCGCGAGCTGCACGACATCGCCCGGCTGCTTGCGCAGCAGCGCTTTTGCTATCGGTGAAATCCAGCTGACCCGGCCGCGTCCCGGCTCAACTTCGTCCATACCGACGATGCTGACCGTGTGCTCTTCGCGCGACGACGTCATGTAGGTGACCGTCGCGCCGAAAAAGATCTGTTCCGTTTCACCGCGTTCAGCTGGATTGACGACGAGGGCGCTGTCGAGGCGTTTTCCGAGGTAATAAATGCGCCGGTCGATCTCGCGCAGGCGCTTCTTACCGTAGATGTAATCGCCATTTTCCGAACGATCGCCATTTGACGCAGCCCAGGAAATGACTTTTACAAGCTCCGGCCTGTCGCTGTCGAGCAGCTGCGTCAGCTCCGCTTTGAGCCGCGCATAACCCTGCGGGGTCATGTAGTTGGGCGGACCGCCACTCCCGCTCGGAGACGTGCGGCGCCGACTACCCGTGCGGTTCTGTTGTACAGCCATCGCGGTCTAGTTTAGCTAAAACGAAGCCACAACCCGCCGGACCCCGGAAGGTGTCCCCAGCGCCGTGTTGTCGCGCTATATTTCATCATATAAAATCGGGGCATAATTTCCTCATCGGCCGTGGCGCTCAAAGAAGCAAAATCGTCTATCCAGGTGATCGAACGGATGATGAGTCTGCTCGATGCTCTCGCACGCCACACGAGCGCGGTCAACCTGAAACAGCTCGCGAGCGAAACGACGCTGCATCCTTCCACGGCCCACCGCATCCTCGGTGTCATGGTGGACAGCCGCCTCGTCGATCGCATCGAGCCCGGCACTTACCGGCTGGGCATCCGGCTCCTCGAGCTCGGCAATCTCGTTAAATCGCGGATCGGCGTGCGACACGAAGCACTACCCTTCATGCAACAGCTGCACCAGGAGCTCGGGGAAACGGTAAACCTGAGCGTGCGTCACGCTGACGAAGTCGTGTACATCGAACGCACCGCACCCGGCCATTCGATGATGCGGGTCGTACAGATCATCGGCGCGCGCGCCCCGCTGCACATCACCGCGGTCGGAAAGGTTTTTCTGGCGCAGGATGGCGTGGGTAGTTGTACGGAATATGCAAAACGTACGGGGCTGCCGCGTTTTACCGACAATACGCTCACCGATGGCGACCGTCTGGGTCGGGAGATCGAGGCCGTGCGCAGTCAAGGCTACGCATTCGATAATGAGGAGGCCGAGAAGGGTGTGTCATGTATCGGCGCTGGTATTTTCAATGATGAAGGACGGCTCGTCGCGGGTCTGTCGGTGTCGGCGCCGTCCGATCGGTTGAAGAAAGACTGGGCGCTACAAGTTCGGCAGACCGCGGACAGGATTTCGCGAGCAATCGGCTACCACGGGTAAACGGTTTTCATGTTCAACGATCGCGTCGTCTTCCTCGACCTCGAGACGACCGGCGGCAGTCCAACGTTCGATCGCATCATCGAGATCGGGCTGGTCGAAATCGACCGCGGGCGGTGGGTAGGCGAGTGGTCGACGCTCATCAACCCGCACCGGCATATCCCCCAAGGCGTTCAGACCCTTACGGGTATCACCGACGAAATGGTCGAGTCGGCGCCCGCTTTCGATGAAGTGAGCGGTGCACTCGCGCAGCGTCTCGATGGCAAGGTGCTGGCTGCCCACAACGCGCGCTTCGACTATGGTTTTCTCAGGAGCGAATTTCGGCGCGCGGGACTGAGTTATAGCGCGCCGGTTCTGTGTACGGTAAAGCTGGCCCGGCGCCTCTTTCCCGAGCACGGCAGGCACAACCTCGACGCACTCATCGTGCGCCACGCAATTTTCTGCATCAACCGGCACCGCGCACTGGGGGACGCGCAAGTCCTGTGGGAGCTCGCGCAGATCTGGCGGCGAGAGCTCGACGATGGCAGCGTGAACGCCGCGTGCGCCGAGCTCCTCAGGCAGCCCACGATACCCGCAGGCTTGCCGCAGGACGCGTTCGATCGGCTTCCGGAAGTGCCCGGCGTTTACATACTTTATGGCGCAAATGATCTCGCGCTCTACGTCGGCAGGAGCGCGAACATCCGTTCTCGCGTGCTCGCGCATTTCGCGGGAGATCCGCCGGCGCGCATGGACATGCACATGGCCAGAGAAGTACAACGTGTCGACTGGAGCGAGACTGCGGGGGAGCTCGGCGCGTACCTCCAGCAATCGCAGCTCCTGAAGGAACTCGCGCCGGTTTACAACCGCCAGTCGCGTCGCGCTGATGAGCTGTGCGCCTGGCGTTGGCGGCCCGAGCAGGCGGAAGCACCCCCGGAACTGGTCGACGCAAGCGAACTGGAGTCAGACGCGCTTCGCAATGTTTACGGTTTGTTCAGATCGCGCGCGAGCGCGTGCGAAGCACTCAGAGCGCTCGCTAGTACGCATGGACTGTGTCTGGTGATGCTCGGGCTCGAGCCGCGGTCAGCAAACGGCGCGTGCTCGGCTTATCCGCTCGATTGCTGTCGCGGCGCGTGCACCGGGGCCGAAAGTGCCATTCGCCATGCCATGCGCGTCGTGCAGGCGCTTTCGGAATTGCGCATCAAACCGTGGCCGTATCGCGGTCGCGTCGGACTGCGCGAGACGGATCCCCACACCGAACGCTCGGAGCTTCACGTCGTGGATGAATGGTGTTATCTGGGCACCGGAAGAACAGAAGCGGAGGTCCATGAGCTTAAGGAGAGCACTCGCAAAGCGCCGTTCGATCTGGACACGTACAAGATGCTGAGACGATTGTTCAAGTTGCTCCCGCGCAGCTGCGAGATCGTCGCGCTCGACGCACGTGAGTCGCGGCTGTTCGACCGGAGCTGACTGTAGCTTCTAAGCGTCAATGCATACTGCGGTGCGATCGTGAAGGAACCGGAGATTACACAGGCGGCTTATTTTCTCTGTTCGTTCAGCCTCGCGGAGCACAAGACCGCGGCGTGATACCTACGGCATAATGTGTTTGCCCGAAGGGCGATCCGAGGAGATAACATGATTATTGCGCGCAGGATGGCTGCTATTGCAGCTGCTGCCATGATCGCAGCATCTTTTTCAACGCATGCACAGCAATACCCGAGCAAACCTGTGCGTGTGATCATTCCCTTTCCACCAGGCGGCCCGACCGACATCATTGGACGCATGGTCGTAGACACGCTTACAAAAGCGTACGGCGTGCAGTTCATCGCGGACAACCGTGCGGGCGCTGGCGGCAACATCGGTATGGAGGTCTGCGCCAAATCTCCACCTGACGGTTACACGGTGTGCATCATGACGGTCGCCCAGAGCATTGCTCCGGCGATCTATCGAAAGCTTCCTTTCGACCCCGTCAAGGATTTCGCGCACGTCACTTTGGCGGCACAGTTGCCCAGCCTGTTGACCGTACACCCTGCGCTACCCGCTAAGACGGTGAAAGAGCTCGTCGCTCTCGCGAAATCGAAACCGGGACAGATGTCGTACGCATCGACCGGGAACGGCTCCAGTCCGCACATGCTCATGGAAATGTTCAAGTTCATGACCGGTACTGATTTCGTGCACGTCCCCTACAAGGGGCAGGCGCCCGCAGTGCTCGATCAGATGTCGGGACAGATCCAGCTGGCGTTCAACACCGCAATCGGCGTCATCCCCCAAGTGAAGCAAGGGCGTCTGAGAGCAATCGCCATATCGACGAAAGAGCGTTTTCCGGTAATGCCGGACCTCCCCAGCGTCGATGAAAGCGGGGTCAAGGGATTCGACGGAGGCTCGTGGAACGGCGTCGTGATGCCGGCCGGCACGCCGCAGGACATCATCAACAAAATACACGCGCCAATCGTTGCCGAGCTGCGCTCGCCTGCGGGCAAAGAGCAGTTACTTAAAAATGGCGGATTCGCTGCAGGTAATACGCCGGCGCAATTCGCCGCTTTCATCAAGGCCGAAGCAGACAAGTGGTCGAAGGTGGCGAAATTCGCCAAGATCCAGCTTGACTGATGGCAAAGCCTTGTCGCCACGCACGGTTCGGGTGACGCGGGCATCCGATCATCTGGATCTGTATTTCCCGCCGCTCCGCATGCCTGAAGTCGCGTTGCCGCTTGCCGTGTTCGGCGTGATCGCAACGACGTTACCCGCACTTGCGATCGGCGGATTGCTCCCCGCCCTCGCCGTCCCATCGGGGGTTTTGAGCGCGGTTTTGATGGCGTCATTCGTGCTGCCGTTCGGTTTATTCGGAGCAGCATTCGTGATGCTCGCATTTTATATGCTGTGCAACGCGCTTATGGTGCACGTCGACGGTAATGCTATCGTCACCGCGCGTGTGCTTTTCGGAATCGTCATCCGCCGGCGCATAATCTTGCGCAGCGACATTACGTCCATCGATCCGGAGATCGCTTCGCGCTACCAAAGCCTGTTCAGCTCGGATCCCGTGTATCAGCTCGTCGCGCGGGATATGCGGCGCCACAAACGCGTCATCGTTGCTGAGACACTCAAAGGAGAAGCATTGATGAACGAGCTCAAGGCACTGCTGATAAATGCCCCAAAACCGTGAATCAGGAGACAACACGTATGGCAGACACTGAGCTCGAATTGCAGGCACGCGTCGACCTCGCGGCTGCGCTGCGTTGGGCGTCACGGTTAGGATTCGGTGAAGGCGTGTGCAACCACTTCAGCATGGAAGTGCCCGACACGCCCGGACGCTTTCTCATCAACCCTCAAGGCCGGCACTGGTCTGAAGTCATGCCAGACGATCTTGTCGCCGTTGATGCGCATGGCCGCAAGCTTTCGGGCCGCTATAACGTCGAGCCCACGGCATTCTTCATTCACGGCTGCATACATCGTGGAAAGCCCACCGCGAGATGCGTCCTCCACACACACATGCCCTACGCCACTACGCTCACCGTGATCCAAAATGGCCGCCTCGAATGGATAAGTCAGAACGCGCTGAAGTTCTACGGTCGCGTCGCATACGATGATCACTACAACGGACTCGCTCTCGACGAAGCGGAGGGCGACCGGATGTGCTCGCAGCTTGGGCATGCCGATGTGCTATTTCTAGCGAACCATGGCTTGATCGTTACGGGTCAAAACATTGCGACGGCGTTCGATGACTTGTATTACCTAGAGCGGGCCTGCATGCTGCAGGTGCTCGGCACAACGACCGGCCGCGCTTTGGCTACGGTGCCAGAAGCGATCGCAGCCAAGACCGGCCGGCAGATGGCGGGCGAATCAGCGCAAGCGGAGCTTCATTTCGAAGCTCTTAAACGCCTGCTGGACAGGGACGAACCCGGATGGCGAGGATGACTACGCTGGAGCCGTGAGGAAACAAGAATTCCGGTTTTTGATCGGCTTGTGGCCTACCGCTCCGAAGCGAATATCACCGACTTCAGTGAAACACGACCGGTTGATTGAGTAACACGTCGAACTGATCGAGAAACTCGTCCACGTGCTCTGCTGAAGCGTCCTCCGAAATCGCGTGCTTCATCGACTCGAGAAATCGATCCGCTGCATCGCCGTGCAAGTAGGTGCCGCGCGCCGCGTGCTTGTCGACGAGTTCGTACCCGTGTTGAGCTGGATACTCGACCACGTAGTAGTTCTCGCTGTTGTAGATGACGTTCATGGCGTGTCCTTTATCTCCACCGCTTCGCGGCATTCGTCAAGCCCCGCCCACCTGTAGCAAACGTGGTACCCGCATCTAAATATTGGGCGGAGCACGACATTTTCAAGCAGCCTACAGTGAAATAAACGCGCGGTCTGTGCGGCGGCATACAGAGTGATGGCTGCAAGGTGTAAGCAAATGTGACGGATTTCCGCCTCAGCGGCGACGCCATTGGCTCAGTGCAATGCCAGCCAGAATGAGCGCGAGGCCGGTGTACGCTGAAACGCCGAGCTGCTCCCCGAGCAGCGTCACACCCAGGAATACGGCGACGGCGGGGCTCAGGTAATTCACGAGCGACATGAAAGTAGGCCCCGCCGAGCTGATCAGCCTGAAATAGAGAATGGTTGCGACCGCTGTGGGACCCACGCCCAGCCACACGATCGCCGAGACAGACGTGAAGCTCGGGTGCAGCGTCCACGGCTGGTCGTGCACGACCGCAATGGGCAACATGAGCGCCGCGGCAATGAGGAGCGTGCCCGCCGCAGCCACCATGAAGTCGCTCTTTATGAGAAGCCGCGCCATAACACTGTTGGCCGAATAGCACAGCGCACCGCACAGCACAGCCAACTGCGACAGGATCTGTATCGCCGAGCCTCCGACGCCGGCGACCGCAGCCGGCTCCATCAGGAAAACGATGCCGCCGAAACCCAACAAGAATCCCAGGACGCGATTCGAGGTCATGCGCTCGCCAGGCACGAGTAAATGCGCAAGCACCAGTGTTCCCAGTGGCATTGCCGCGATCAAAATTCCGGCGAGCGCGCTGTCGACGACCTGCTGCGCCCACGTGATCAAAAAGAACGGCGCGGCATTGCCAACGATGCCGAGCACGGCGTATGCACCCCAGATCGGCCCGATCGGCGGCAAGCGTAGGCCCCGAGCATGCAGGAGCGCAAGCATCGCGAGCGTGCCGAGCGTAAGGCGCGCCGCGACAAGCGTAGCCGGCGGCACCGTTGCTACGCCCAGCTTGTTGAACATGAATGACGAGCCCCACATCGCAACGAGCGCGAGGAGAAGCGCCCATTCAGTAAGGGTGCGTTGTTGTGACATGCAGATTCGACGTGAGCCGCGCCGCACGCTCGCCATGGCAGTCGTGCTGCGGCTCAGGGATTGTTCTTGACGGAAGCATACACGATAAAAAAGTGCCAGAAGGCAAGTGGGTCACCGCGAGAATGCGATAAGCAACGATGGGCACTTCAAACTTATTGCTTCGTCTTGCGGTGCGGTTGCGCGGCACCTCAGACTGACGGCGGCATTCGTGGCGTGCTGAGTTCGGATGCGCGAGTGGAGCTCGTGCTGGTTTCAAATTCACCGAAGGACCGTCGGCATCGCGGACGGCGGACTCCTATTCGGGCATCTTCGCGCGAGCCGCATACACCGGCTCGATTCTGCTGGTGTGATTTCGCGCTATCGCGAGCAGACGAACGAAAACAATGGCATTCACCCACAGCGGAGATCTGCTTGTGCGAAACCGATGGCAAGCGGCATCAGCATTCAGCAGCGCGTCGGGCCCCGTGCGCGAGCTCACTCGCGGCCCGATTGCTTCAGCACATTAGGCCCGTCTTAGTCGAACAGCGGCGTGACGCTCTCCAGACGTTCCAGAGCCTCCAAGCGCTCGAGCACTGCTTCGGGCCGATACGCCTTCGTGCCTGCAGTCAGCTTGAAAAACTTTGCACGCAGCTGCTCGCGCGAGAGCGGACGCGCAGGCATGCCTTCGAAATCGTGTGCTTCGACCGAAAGTTGACTTCCGTTCTTCAACGTGACCGTAAGAAGCGTAGAAAAGCGCGAGCGCGCCTGAGTCGACGGATATTCGGTTACCGTGGTGTTGCGGCACACCGCACGAATGGAAGCGTCGTTGAGCGCTTCCTCACTGAACACGCGTGGATCGACTGGGTCGCGATGCAGCGCAAGCGCGACGCAGAATGGCACGCTGTATTGCGCCATCATCGTATCCTGCGGTTCGGTGATGTTATGGTGGCTCACCACTTTCTCGTTCGTCGCGATCGCAACGGATGCAATGTCCGAGCCTTTGAAATCGTGCTTCGCTTTCAGCTCGAGTGCTGCCGTGACGGGGACGTGTGCAGTGATGTGGCAGGCAAAACGCTTGAGCATGGTTCTGAGCGTGTACCAGTCCTCTCCGAGTCCGCGAGTCAGTCGCGGCGGATCGATCTCTCGTGCGAAAGCATTGAGAAAGCCGAACTTGCCCTCGAGGACTGTTTCCGGTCCAGTGTAGCCTTCGCGTGCAAGTGTGGCAGCCAGAGCCCCCCCTTCGGCCGCCCGGCCCAAATGCAGGCGCTTCACCATACCCCCGCCGGACCTCGAAAATTCGAGTAGCCCGGAGCAGAGTGAGCCCGCGATGCCGAGCGCGTTCGTCATGCGATCGGTATCGAGCTTCATGAGAAGACCTGTAACGACTGCGCCACCGAACACGCCTGTCAGGCCAGGCGCGTGAAAACCGATTTTCTCACTTGAATGGCGTGCGGCATCCCCGATGCGATACATGACTTCGAATCCGGCGACGAAAGCCGTCAGCAGCTCCTTGCCGCTCCGACCTTGCGCCTGCGCCACGGGAATGCCCGGAGCCGTGAGCGATGCGCCCGGGTGCACGCCCACGCTCGGATCGCACAGGCTATCGAGCTCGAAAGCGTGCGCGAGCACTCCATTGGCGAGCGCCGCGAGCTGTCCCCGCGCTTTGTACTCCGTTCCCACCAGTGATGCTTTGCCCGGCGCGCTCGTGCGCTGCACATACTCGATGATGATGCGGCTCCATGGAAGACCAGCGCCGAAAGTCATGGCACCGACTGTATCGATGATGCACGTCTTGGCGCGATCGATAACCGCATTCGGAATGACTTCGTAGCGCAGTCCGACAGCGAATTCGGCGAGAGTGCGGGCGGCTGATGTCATGGCTGATAGGAGACGCGTGTTAAAATTGAGATCTTAGTATAGCGCCTCCCACATGCCTCTCTCCGCTCTCACTGCGCTCTCTCCCCTGGACGGACGCTACTGCAGCAAAGTCGCGCCGCTTCGCGAGCTCTTCAGCGAATACGCACTCATCCGGTTCCGAGTGCTCGTAGAAGTCGAGTGGCTGAAAGCGCTCGCTGCAGAAAACGCCATTCCTGAAGTGCGCGCGTTTTCGGCCGCGACGGTGAAGGAACTCGACGCCCTGGCCCGCCGTTTCTCCCCGGCGGACGGCGCTGCGGTTAAAGAGATCGAACAGCGCACTAACCATGACGTCAAGGCGATCGAGTATTTCCTCAGGGAGCGCCTCGCAGGGAATGAGGAAATCGCTCGCGCAGCCGAATTCATCCACTTCGCGTGCACGTCAGAAGATATCAACAACCTGTGCCACGCGCTCATGCTGAAGCGTGCGCGTGACGAAGTCATGCTGCCTGCGCTCGACCGTATCATCACGAAACTGACCGCCCTCGCCCATGAGCTTGCGGATGCGGCTATGCTCGCGCACACGCACGGACAACCGGCTTCGCCAACCACCCTCGGCAAGGAAATGGCGAATGTGGTGCACCGTTTGAAGCAGGCGCGCGCCAGCATCAGCGCTGTCGCTCTGACCGGCAAAGCGAATGGTGCAGTGGGCAACTATAACGCGCATCTCGCTGCTTACCCGGAGGTGGATTGGGAGCGCTTTGCCCGCGAGTTCGTTACACGTCTCGGACTGGACTTCAATCCCTATACCATCCAGATCGAGCCGCACGATGCCATCGCCGCGCTCTTCGACGCGTACGCTCGCGTCAACACGATACTCATCGACCTCGACCGCGACGTGTGGGGCTACATCTCTTTGGGCTATTTTCGTCAGCGACTTAAGGCCGGCGAAGTGGGCTCGTCCACGATGCCGCATAAGGTCAATCCCATAGACTTCGAGAATTCCGAAGGTAATCTAGGAATCGCCAACGCGTTGCTGCGCCACATGAGCGAAAAACTCCCGGTCTCGCGCTGGCAGCGTGATCTCACCGATTCGACTGTGCTGCGCAACATGGGCGTCGCTCTGGGCCACACTCTGCTAGCCTATGACTCATGCATTCGAGGGCTCGAGAAGCTAGAAGCGAATCCGCAGCGCCTCGCGAAAGATCTCGAAGACAACTGGGAAGTCCTCGCTGAGCCGATTCAGACGGTGATGCGCCGCTATGGCGTGACCGGCGCATACGAACAGTTGAAAGAGCTCACGCGCGGCAAAGAAGGCATCACGCGCGAATCGCTCCACCGGTTCATCGAAAGCCTCTCCACAATTCCTGAGACTGAGCGCAAACGCCTGCTGTTGATGACTCCGGCGAGTTACACGGGTAAAGCTGCGGAACTCGCGCGCAAAATCTGAGGGGCTGATCACGCGCCGCTGAGGTGGAGATGCGCCGTTCAGTCGGCCCCGCTCTTGCAAAGCGAGCGCATCGCAATTAATTGATCCGAGGCTCCTATGGGCACGCACACTGTAGACGTCGACAAGAACAACTTCGATACGATAGTGATCGAAGGCTCTAAACAGGCACCCGTTGTCGTCGACTTCTGGGCGCCGTGGTGTGCCCCTTGCCGTGCCCTCGGGCCCGTGCTGGAAAAGGTCGCGGACGAGTACGACGGGCGATTTACGCTTGCCAAAGTCAACTCGGACGACAATCAGGAGATAGCGGCGCGCTATGGCGTGCGCGGCATTCCCAGCGTGAAAGCGTTCATAGGCGGCGAGGTCGTCGACGAGTTTACGGGGGCGCTTCCCGAAAGCGGCGTGCGCGCTTTCATCGAGCGCGTGGTGCCTTCTCCTTCAGAGGAGCTGCGCGACAGTGCGGCGCGCGTGTATGCCCAGACGCGCGATGTCCAGCAAGCGCTCGATCTGCTATCGCAGGCTGAGAAGCTCGATCCGAAAAACGAGGATGCGCGCATCGACCGGGTGGCAATCCTGATGGATGCCGGAAGACACGATGAGGCACGCAAGCTGATCGAAAGCCTTTCTCCCCTCGCCCGAATGGATGAGCGTGTCAATGCGCTACAGGCGCGGCTCGACCTGGCGCAGGGCGCTGCCGAAGCGCCATCCGAAGCCGTGCTCAAGGAACGAATCGCACGTGACGAGAACGACCTCGAAGCGCGGCTGCAGCTCGCACACCAGTACGTGGCTCGGCAAGACTACCGTTCCGCTCTGGATCAACTTCTCGAAGTCGTGCGGCGCGATCGCACTTACGGAAAAGATGTTGCCCGCAAGACGATGCTGAAAGTGTTCGAGCTGCTCGGCAATCAGGGCGAGCTGGTGAGCGAGTTCCGCAAAAAACTTGCGACCGTCATGAATTGATGGCACTCACTCGGGTTTGATGCCCGCAGTCTTGACGACCTTCGCCCATTTCTGCGTCTCCGAGCTGATACGGCCAGAAAATTCCTCCGGCGTCGTGCCGCGCACGACCAGCAGGCTGCCGGTCGTCACCATTTCGGTGATCGGTGCAAGATCTCGCAAGGCGTCGTAAGGCATTTTCGGAAACATCCCGGGATTGATCGCGAGGGAGGTCTGGGTGAGGATCAGCGTATACCCGTCAGGGGCCGACTTGGCGACCGCGTCGACCCCGATGATCCCGCTCGCGCCCGCCCTGTTCTCCACCACCACCTGCTGGCCAAGCGCGTCGCCGAGCTTCGGTGAGACCAGTCGGGCGAGAATGTCACTTCCCCCCCAGGCGATGACGCGACCACCATTCTGATCGTTCGCGTGGGATAGGTCTGTGCAACGACCGACTGCGCACCACACAGCGCGATTACGATGAATGTCGCCTGCACGCGGGCTCTCATGTCCTCCTCCTGCACCTGTTAGACGCACCTTCCACGAATTCTAAGCGATCGTGATCGTAACCGGTTGGCGGTAGCATGTTGGCGCCACGATATCTTAGGCGACCAAACCGTTATCTCCGCTAAGAATCTTCGGCGCGCTGCCTTTTCGCGGTTCCGAGCTCCGCCCAGATTCGAAGCTCGTCCGGCATAGGAGGAGCCGTGCCGTCATAACCGAGCATCCGCAGGACTGCCGGATTGCTGATGCGGCCTTCCGTTGCCAGAAATAAGCCTTTCACGAACGCATGCGCACACAGCGCCTCGCGCGTTTCGAAGCGCTGTTCCATGTAGACATACTTGTCATCCCACGTCACCACGCGGGTGACCATATCGAATTTCTCGAACGGCGCGAGCGAGCGGATGAAGTTGATCTCGGCCGCAGCCAGGACAGGTTTCCAGCGGTTCTTGATGACGACGCGCAGAAGGCCGACCTGTGCAACGAGATGCAGACGGCCGAGATCCATGAACGACAGGTAACGGCCGTTGTTCATGTGCAGATTGATGTCGCAGTCATTCGGCATGACGCGAAACGAGACGCGGGAATCTTCGAGCACGCTGCGGCGCTGCACGTTCATGAGCCGCACGAGCAGAAACAGGAGGCGGAGATAAAGGTTCACAACGCCGAGCGCAACTCACTCATGGGCATAAGCCGGCCGCACGCACAGGCGCGGAGGAGAACTACGCGGTCCGTGAGCGGCTGCGGAGGAACTCGATGACACCAGGAAGAATCGATAGCACCACGATACCCACGATGACGAGCGACAGGTTCTGGCGAACGATCGGCAGGTTGCCGAAGTAGTACCCCGCGTACGTGATCGAGCCGATCCACAGCACGCTTCCGGCGAAGCTGTACGGCAGGAAGCGCGGATACAGCATGCGGCCCATGCCTGCGACGAACGGAGCGAAGGTGCGCACGATCGGAACGAAGCGCGCGATGATGATCGTTTTTCCACCGTGGCGTGCGTAGAACTGTTGAGTGCGCTCGAGATGTGCGGGATTCAGCAGACGAGAACCGCTCCGGCTGAAAAGGCGCGGCCCGATGAATCGTCCGATCCAGTAATTCGTGTTGTCGCCGGAAAAGGACGCCAGCACCAGCACCGCAAACAATGTGTGTACGTCCATACCGCCGCCTGCGGCGATGGCGCCCGAAACAAACAGAAGAGAATCCCCGGGCAGGAACGGCGTGACTACCAGCCCCGTCTCGCAATAAATGATCGCGAACAGAATCAGATAAACCCAAACACCATAGTTCGCCACCAGCGCCTGCAGGTGGACATCGAGGTGAAGAACGAGGTCAATGAAGCCGGTGATCAACTCCACGGCGTTCTCAGACGACTGCTTCGGGTTGCGATTTCTTGTCCGCCTTGGCCAAGTCCTCGCGAGAGACGCCGAGCCACATTACGATGGGACAGGCCACGAGCACGGATGAATAAATGCCGAAGAGAATGCCTATTGTCAGCGCGAGTGAAAAGTAGAACAGCGTCTCCCCGCCGAATATCATCATCGAAAGGACCATGAGCTGCGTGCAGCCGTGGGTGATCACCGTGCGCGACATGGTGGCGGTAATGGCATTGTCGATTACCTGCGGCACAGGCACGCTACGGAAACGGCGGTTGCGGAAGTTTTCTCGCACTCGGTCGAACACGACGACAGATTCATTCACAGAGTACCCGAGCACCGCCAGCACCGCGGCGAGCACCGGGAGCGAAAATTCCCACTGGAACAGGGCGAAAAACCCCAGGATGATCACGACATCGTGCAGGTTCGCGATGATCGCTGCGACGCCGAACTTCCATTCGAAGCGCAGCCACAAATAAAGCACTATGCCCATCGATACGAACAACAGAGCGAGCGCACCATTCTCCAGCAGTTCGCGGCCGACCTGCGGTCCTACGAACTCGACCCGCTGCAATTTGACGCCCGGATCGATTTTTTTCAATTCAGTGAACACGGTCTCGGACAACTTCGCGCTGGTCAGTCCCGGCTTGACGGGAAGTCGGACCAGGACGTCGCTCGCCGTTCCGAAGTTCTGAACGGCTGCGTCAGTGAAACCCAGCCGCGACACCGCCTCCCGGATCTGCTCGAGATTGGCTGGTTGCGGATACTTGAGCTCCATCACGGTGCCGCCGGTGAAATCCACACCCAGATGCAGACCGCGCGTAGCAAGCGCGCCCACAGCGACCAGGAACGTGATGACCGAGATCACGTTGAAGATCAGCGCGTAGCGCATGAACGGGATGTCGCGCTTGATCCTGAAGAATTCCATCGTCTATTCCGTCGCTAAAGGGGGTGGGCGGGACACTTCCGCGCAATCATGACTTCACCGCAGCCGGTCGCCACACCTGACCGATCGAAACCTTCTCGAGCCTGCGGCGGCTGCCATAAATCAGGTTGACCAGCCCTCGCGAGACCATGACGGCGCTGAACATCGACGTTAGGATCCCAAGGCAGTGAACCACGGCAAAACCCTTGATCGGACCTGAACCAAAGGCGAACAGGGCGAGACCCGCGATCAAAGTCGTCACATTGGAGTCCAGGATCGTGTTCCATGCACGCTCGTAACCGGCTGCAATCGCGGCCTGTGGCGTGTTCCCGTTTCGCAGCTCCTCGCGAATGCGCTCGTTGATGAGCACGTTGGCATCGATCGCCATGCCGAGTGTCAAGGCGATCGCAGCGATGCCAGGAAGCGTAAGCGTCGCCTGCAACATGGAAAGGAGCGAAATCAGAAGCAGCAGATTGATCGCGAGCGCCGCGACGGAAATCACGCCGAACAAGCGGTAATACACGATCATGAACAAAGCGATCGCCGAAAACCCGATCCACATCGAATGAAATCCGCGGCGGATATTGTCGGCGCCCAGCGAGGGTCCGACCGTCCGCTCTTCGATGATGTCCATGGGTGCGGCGAGAGCGCCTGCACGCAGCAGCAGCGCCACATCGCTAGCCTCACGCGTCGTCATGCGGCCGCTGATCTGCACGCGTCCGCCGCCGATCTCCTGTCGGATGACCGGCGCGGTCACGACCTCGCCTTTGCCCTTCTCGAACAGCAGTATCGCCATGCGTTTGCCGACATTTTCGCGCGTCACCTGCTGGAAGATGCGCGCGCCGGTCCCGTCGAGGCTGATATGGACAGCGGGCTCGCCGGTCTGGCTGTCGAACCCGGGCTGCGCATCGTTGATGCGGTCCCCCGTGAGCACGACCTGTTTCTTGACTAGCACCGGGGAACCACCGCGTTCGATGTACAGCTCGGTGCCAAAAGGCGCCTGCCCTCCGACTGCTGCCTGGAGTGACACCGGGTCGTTCATCTTTTCTTCATCGACCAGCCGTACTTCCAGGGTTGCAGTGCGGCCCAGAATGTCTTTGGCTTTGGCGGTATCCTGCACGCCGGGCAGCTGAACAACGACGCGGTCGGAGCCCTGCTGCTGAATGATGGGCTCCGCTACGCCGAGCTCATTCACGCGATTGCGCAGCGTAGTGATGTTCTGCTGCAAAGCGAAGTCCTGCGTACGCCTCTGCGCTTCAGGCTTGAGCGTCCCGACAATTCGAAATTCCGGTGGATCGTCCTGGGTGCGCAGGTCGAGGTCGGGCATCGACTTCTCGATCTCGTTGAGCGCCTTGTCACGCATGGCGGCATCGCGGAAGCGCACGATGACCGACTGGCCTTCGCGCGCGATTCCGCTGTACTGGATGCGCTTTTCGCGCAGCGCACTCCGGATATCGTTCGTGTAGGCCTCGACTTTCTTCGCGAGCGCACCTTTCATGTCAACCTGCAGCAGAAAGTGCACGCCGCCACGCAGATCGAGCCCCAGATACATCGGCAGCGCACCGATGGAAGAGAGCCACTGCGGATTGCGAGACAGCAGATTCAATGCCACGACGTAATCGTCGCCGAGCGCCGATTGCAGCGCGTCCTTCGCACGTAACTGTGTTTCGCTGTCTTCGAAGCGGGCCTTGACGCTCTGGTGATCCAGAAATACGCCGTCAGCCGTGATCTTGTTCTTCTGAAGAATGTCCTGGACCCGCGTAAGTAGTGCGTCGTCCGCTTTCAAGGTCGAGCGGACGGGCGATACCTGCACCGCTGGCACCTCACCGAAAAAATTCGGAAGGGTGAAAATAAGCGCCACGAGCAGCGCAACGCCGATCAGAGTGTATTTCCAGAGAGGATAACGATTCATGCTTGAGGGAGACGAGAGACTAAAGGGGAAATCAAAGAAAGGTGAGAGGACCCGAGGTGGCTGTGTTGACTATCGGCTTTCCCCAGTCCTCTCAGGTGTTCTTCAGGCTTCCTTTGGGCAGCACCGTCTGCACGGCAGTGCGCTGAACCTGAATTTCAACATTGGGCGCGATTTCGAGGCCGACGTAACCCTCGCCGACCTTGCTGATGCGTCCGAGCACTCCGCCGGCTGTGACGACCTCGTCGCCTTTCTGCAACGCGTCGACCATCGCCTTGTGCTCCTTGGCGCGTTTCATCTGCGGCCTGATCATCAGGAAGTACAAGACCGCAAACATCGCGACGATCAGGAATATGCTTTCGAAACCGCCCCCGCCAAAGCCGCCCGCGGCCTGCGCCCACGCTTCATTTATGAACATCAGTGGAAGTCCTCCGCGCTCATGCGCTGCGAAAATCGTTGTATTTTAACATCATTCATCCTGGGCGCTGTCCTGTAAACCTGCAGCGAATGTCCCGAACCGGCGTTCCTCGATCGCCATCCGAATCCGACCCATCAAGCGCTGATAGTAGTGCAGGTTGTGCAACGTATTGAGTCTCGCCCCCAGGATTTCGTTCACGCGCTGCAGATGGTGCAGGTAAGCCCGCGTGAACGTTCGGCACGTGTAGCAATCGCAAGCCGGATCGGCAGGCGCGAGGTCATCGCGATAACGCGCGTTGCGCAGCTTGATCACGCCTGCACTCGTATAGAGCCAGCCGTTTCGCGCGTTGCGCGTTGGCAGCACGCAGTCGAACATGTCGACGCCGGCTCCTACGGCCTCGACAATGTCTTGAGGCGTACCGACGCCCATCAGATAGCGCGGCTTTTCCGGCGGCAAGCGAGGCGCCGTGTGCACAAGGATGCGTGTCATCTCCGCCTTGGTCTCGCCCACCGACAGCCCGCCGATCGCGTAACCATCGAAGCCCATCTGCACGAGGCCTGAAAGCGATTCGTCGCGTAGAGGCTCGTAGACGCCGCCCTGGACGATCCCGAAAAGCGCGTTTGGGTTGCCCGAATGCGCCCGCTTGGAACGCTCGGCCCAGCGCAGGCTCATGCGCATCGAATCGCGCGCCTGCTCTAGCGTGGCCGGGTAAGGGGTGCATTCGTCGAACACCATCACGATATCGGAGTCGAGCACGCGCTGGATGCGCATCGACTCCTCAGGTGAGAGGAAACATGCGTCACCGTTCACGGGCGACTGAAACGTGACCCCGTCCTCGTTGATTTTGCGGAGTGCACCGAGGCTGAAAACCTGAAACCCGCCCGAGTCCGTGAGGATGGGGCCGTCCCAGCCCATGAAGCGGTGAAGACCTCCATGCGCCGCTATTACCTCGAGCCCCGGTCTCAACCAGAGGTGAAACGTGTTCCCGAGAACGATCTGCGCGCCCAGCTCGCGCAGCTCGTGCGGGCTCATGGCCTTTACCGTGCCATACGTGCCCACCGGCATGAACGCGGGCGTGTCGACCTCGCCGTGTAACGTCGTGAGACGCCCCCGCCGTGCAGGCCCATCTGTTTTGACCAGCTCGAATTGCACTGCTTCAGGTTTTTCGAAGTGCGTCGAGTGCAACGCGGACCGCTGCCGGCATGGGTATCGGCCTTTGAGTTCGCCGATCGCAGCACACCTGAACGAAAAATGCGTGCGCAGCAGCAAGAGGATCGTCGTTTCGGAAGATGCCGACTTCGAAGCGCATGCTGCTTCTGCCGATATGACTCACCCATAGCCCGCATTGAACTGCGTCTGGGAACGCAATCGGACGAAAATACGAACATCCGTTTTCGACGACCAGATATGCGATGGGATCGTTTGCCAGATCGCGATTCACCGATTGCGCGAGATACGAGGTCACCGCCGTGTCGACGAACGAATAGTAGGTCGCATTGTTGACGTGATTATAGAGATCGTTGTCCATCAGGCGCGTCGTGATCGGGGTGAAGTGGTGATAGGCATCCCGGCCCTCGGGTAGGCGCTTCTGCACGTTTACTGGGTTGCCAGCCTTCATTCAGCCCCCGCGCGTTCGATCAACATGGCATCCCCATAACTGAAGAAGCGGTAGCGGTTCGCAATTGCGTGCGCGTAAGCGCTACGGATGTTGCTCATGCCGCCGAACGCGGACACCAGCATGAGCAGCGTCGATTTGGGCAAGTGAAAGTTCGTAATGAGCCTGTCGACGGTATGGAATTCGTAACCCGGTAGGATGAAAAGCTTCGTCTCGCCCGTCCCTGCCTCGATCTGCGCGGCTCCGGATGATTCGAGCGCTCTCAAAGTAGTCGTTCCCACCGCAACGACGCTTCCGCCGCGTTTTCGCGCAGTCGAAATAGCATCGACGGTCGATTGCGGGACGGTATACCACTCTCCATGCATTTCATGCGCGGCGAGATCGCTCTCGCGCACCGGTTGAAACGTGCCAGCACCCACGTGCAGCGTCACGTGCGCAATGATTGTGCCGCGTAAGCGCACCTGCTCGAGCAGTGCCTGGTCGAAATGCAGCCCTGCGGTCGGTGCGGCGACTGCTCCGGGTGCCCGAGCATAGACGGTCTGGTAGCGAACTTCGTCATCGGGAACTGCGGCGTGTTCGATATAGGGCGGTAGTGGCACGGCGCCGTGATGATCGAGCAGCGAAAACACGTCCTCAGAAGCTTCGAAGCGCACCTTGAAAAACTGCCCGCGTCGCTCGAGAACAGTCGCCTCGAACACTTCCGCTACGACGAGCGTGGAGCCTTCGCGCGGTGCGTGGCTGGCTCGCATCTGCACGAGGGCTTCGTTTGGTCCAAGCACGCGCTCGACGAGGAGCTCGAGCTTACCGCCTGATTTTTTTCGGCCCATGAGGCGCGCTTTGATGACGCGGGTATCGTTCAAAATCAACACGTCGTGCGGCGCGATTAGCTCGACGATATCGGTGAATTTCAGGTCCCGCAATGCACCGGTCGGACCATCGAGATGGAGAAGCCGGCTTGCTGTGCGCTCGCGCAAAGGCAGCTGCGCGATGAGCTCATGCGGCAGGTGATAGTCGAAATCGTCGAGCTTCATGCGAGTATGCAGAGCGGCAGAAACGCCAAGGCAGAGTAGATCCGATACGACTGTTCAAGCGCGTTGACTCAGCGCACTGTAGAGCGCTGCCCGAAGCGGCTGGGGCAAAGGTGCTGGCGGCGAATTATAACAATGCGGAGTCGTCTTCGTTCCAGAACGCAGAGTGTGCACACGCGCGCTATATAATGGCAGGGCTCGTTTCGATTGGGGTTAACTTGGGAGGTCGCAATGAAGCCGGGACTTGTACCATTACTATGCCGCGTACTGATAGTGTCGCTGATGTCTTTATCTTTCCAGTCCGGCGCCGCCATGATCGGTACGGACCAAGCGACCAGGCCCGCGACGCACAGCGATCGCGTGCAGATCCAGAGCCTTCTCACGCGAGCCGAGGTGGCGAATCAGCTCCAGGCGTTGGGTGTGGACGTGAAAACGGCGCAAGATCGCGTTTCACTGATGACCGACGACGAAGCACGCACCCTCGCCGACACAGTGAACTCCGTTCCGGCCGGCGCCGACGGCGGCTTGGTGGTAGTCATCATCGTCCTCGCTATCTTTGCTTGGTGGTGGTGGTACCGGAACCTTCGGTGAGCGCGTGTTAGCGCTGTTCAGGAACGCTCGCAGTCTTGCGGGCGTTTTTTTCGTGTGCACGGTCCTGTACGGCTGTGCAACGATGGTCCCGCAAGCCGCAATTCTACGTGACAGCTGGCCCAGTGACCTGCCTCTCCAAGCTGAGCTGCAGGACGTCCCGTTTTTCCCACAAACGGAATATCAGTGCGGCCCCGCAGCACTTGCAACGACACTGGTGTATTTCAATGTGGCGACGAGCTCCGTGGACCTCATCGATCGGGTATACATTCCAGCGCGCAAGGGCAGCGTACAAATCGAGATGCTGGCTGCCGCCCGCCCCTTCGGCATCATCTCCTACACTCTCGAGCCGCGACTCGAGATCGTGCTGCGGGAGATCGCTGCAGGCATTCCGGTTATAGTGCTGCAAGACCTCGGCCCCGGGTCTTTCACGGCATGGCATTACGCTGTGGCCGTGGGCTACGATGCTCGTTCCGGTACTGTGGTACTGCGCTCAGGCGATCACCGCAGACTTGTGCTGCCGCTGGCCGCGTTCGAATACACCTGGAAAGCGAGTGGATACTGGGCCATGGTTACGGTGCCGCCTTCCCGCATGCCTGCGACTGCAGATCGGAATCGGTACTTCGAAGCGATACTTGCTGTGGAACGGGCCGGTCAGCCACGGGCTGCGGCTGTCGCATACGAAAAATTTGTCGAGCGCTGGCCCGAGGACATGGGTGCGTACATCGGTCTTGCCAATGCGCATTACGCACTGGGCGAGCTCCACCGCGCCGAAACCGCGTTGCGACGCGCGCTCGAGCGATACCCGAATTCAACAGTTGCGCTGAACAATCTGGCACAGACGCTTTCAGACGAGGGACGCGTTGAAGAGGCGCTCGAGCTGATCGACCGGGCCGTCGCGGCCGGCGGTCCGCACGCGAACGCGATCAGTGAGACTCGGACACTGATTCTGCAGAGATCGAAGCAGCGCTAAATGAATCGACCTCGGCGTTTGGCGCGCGGATTTACAGCAACAACACTAACGCAATGCTGAAGACCGCCCACAGGCAGATCGTTACCACGACAGCGTACGCAGTGAGTGCGATAAGGGTCAGTACGGGGTGGTGACCAATCAGTCGGATCAGTCCCATTTTCAGTCCTCCTGCAATGCGATTCCTAAGCTGTAGCGGTCGATCGTAACGATCAGCTCGGAAGAGCAAGAGGAACTAATCCGTGATTTTTCTCACACTCTTGAAGGGCGAGACAGCTCGGATTGAGCTTGGTGCCGGGGGAGGGACTCGAACCCTCACGGTGTTGCCACCGGCGGATTTTGAGTCCGCTGCGTCTACCAATTCCGCCATCCCGGCAGGAGCGCGATTATCCCTTAACCCGTAGGGGCCCTTCAAGCGCGTCGAGCGCCCGGTCAGCGGACTGCAACTTCCACGTTGTCGATCAGCCTCGTGCGCCCGAGGCGCGCCGCCGCAACCACGACTAGAGGGTCTCCATTATGAGGGGGCTGCAAGTCGGCCTGCCGCCGCACGGCGACGTAATCAGGTTTCCAGCCGTGGCGAGCGAGCTCGCCCATCGCGTCGAGCTCGACGCGCTGATAGTCGTGCGCTCCGTCGGCTATCTGGCGCCGGGCTTCGCGCAACACGCGGTACAGACGTGGCGCTTCCTGCCGCTCCTCCGGCGTGAGGTAGCCGTTCCGAGAAGAGAGTGCGAGCCCGTCGGGCGCACGCACTGTTTCGGCAGGAATGATTTCGATCGGGAGGGCGAACTGCTTGACCATGTCCCGCAACACCAGATACTGCTGATAATCCTTTTTGCCGAATATCGCCGAGTGCGGCCATACGAGATTGAAAAGCTTCAACACGACAGTCGCCACACCGCGGAAGTGGCCGGGCCGGTGCGCGCCTTCGAGTATGTGCTGCAGATCGGATGGCTCAACCACGAAAGTCTGCGGTTCGGGATAGATTTCTTTTTCGTTCGGCGCAAATACAACATCGACACCCACTTCCTCCAGCCGCGCCGAATCGACAGGCAACGTGCGGGGATAACGATCGAAATCTTCGCGCGGACCGAACTGGAGCCGGTTAACGAAAATACTGACGACCGTACAGGCCGCGCGCGGCTTTGCGATTCGAATCAGCTCGATGTGGCCTTCATGCAGATTGCCCATCGTCGGCACGAAGACGTTGTTGGGCGCGCGCCGCAGTCGCTCGCGAAGCGCTGCTACGGAGTGAATGATGTCCATTAT
>JAQGNH010000422.1 GCA_028291945.1 Betaproteobacteria bacterium | reverse complement strand
TTAGACCGGCGTTGCAACCGTCGTGTCCAGCGGGTAGCGATAATGGGTGTTGCTGCCATCGGCGCAGCTTTCAGGCGAGCGGACAGCCTGTAACCTTCATACAAACGGCGGCCTTGCTGCGGGTTATCAACTGGCAATCCGCGAGAGCGGTCCGTGGCTTTGAGCTCTTTTTCTTCCCTCGCTTCCTTCCGTACATCGGCGCAGCGGGTCCGCGCGCGCCACCGCGATCCTTGTAGTTTCCTCTAGTTGCGAATGTGCATTCCCGCCACGCGGCGGAATGCGTACATCTATTGGGGAGAACACAAGTGAGCCACTATCTGAGTCCTGCCTGCGCGCTCGCCGTACTGGCTACGGTCAGCGCCACAGCGCAAGCTCAAAGCGACGTTCAGACGCTGCCGGAAGTTGTTGTTCAGGAACAGCCGTCGAAAGCAGAGCAAATCCAGTCACCGGCGGCCACCGAGAGCGTCACGGCCAAACAGATTGCCGAGTCGGTGAACATGATGAACACGGAAGATGCGGTGAAGTATCTCCCCAACGTGCTGATCCGCAAGCGGCACATTGGCGACACACAGGCGCCTATGACCACGCGAACGTCAGGCGTGGGCGCCAGTGCTCGCAGCCTTATTTTCGCGGACGGGGTTCTGCTTTCGCCTCTGATAGCAAACAACAACAACGTTGGAGGTCCCCGATGGGGTATGGTCAACCCGGAAGAAATCGAGCGCGTGGATGTAATGTATGGTCCATTCTCGGCGGCGTACGCAGGTAACTCCGTAGGGTCCGTCTTGGAGATCACCACACGGATGCCCACCAAGTTCGAAGCTGCCGCCAAGGTGCAGGGGAGCTGGCAAAGTTTTAGTCAGTACGCGACCCAAAACACCTACGAGGCGACCCAGGGCAGCGCGCTGCTTGGCAACCGCACGGGTGCATTTTCGTGGTGGCTCAGCGCGGGTCATCTCAATAGTAATAACCAGCCACTGGCGTACGTGACCGTGCTCAAGCCCACGGTGACGAGTGCCGTCGGCACACCCGTAAGCGGCGCCTTTGCGGACGCGAACCGGACGGGTGCGCCGATTTTCGTGATAGGCGCAGGCGCGTTAGAGCGCAACGTGCAAGACAACTTTAAGTTCAAGGTCGCTTACGACTTCTCGCCAACCGTACGCGCCACCTACACAATCGGCCTATTCAACAATGACACCGATGCGAGCGTGCAAAGTTATCTGACCAATGCAGCGGGAGCGCCGGTGTACAGCGGCAACGTCAACATCGGCGGGTTCAACACGAATGTCCCCGCGAGCGCATTTTCGAATAACGTCTACAAGTTCGAGGAACAGCACCTCATGCAGAGCCTTGCGGTGCGCTCGAACACAAGAGGTGCTTGGGATTGGGAGGCTGTCGCGAGTCGGTATGATTACGATAAATCGGTGAAGCGTGTGCCGTCGCTTGCTCTACCCGCAGCACAAAGCGGTGGGCCTGGAACCATCGAATACATGGATGGAACCGGCTGGTCCACCTTGGACCTGAGAGGCGTATGGCGACCTGAAGGTCCGCAGGGTACGCACCAAATCAGTGTTGGCGCGCATTACGATCGGTATGTGCTGGCCGATCCGAAATACAACACACCAGACTGGATGACGGGAGGAAACGCCGCACTCGCAACAGACTCCCGCGGTAAGACTCAGACGCAGGCCCTTTGGGCTCAGGATGTATGGCGCCTCACGCCGGCCCTGAGGGCCACACTCGGTGGACGATTTGAAAGGTGGCGGGCGTTCGAGGGTTTCAACTACTCGCAGACACCGGCGCTCAGCGTGTCCCAGCCGGAACTGTCGTCAACGCGGTTCTCCCCGAAGGGCTCGCTCGCGTGGACCTTGTCAGACGAGTGGGTCGCTTCGACTTCGCTCGCGAAGGCGTATCGGTTCCCCACGGTGAGCGAGCTTTATCAGGCAATCACCACAGGCTCAACAGTAACAGTGCCGAATCCGAACCTGAAACCGGAGAACGCGACATCAGCGGAGGTATCCCTGGAACGTGCGCTGCCGAAGGGGCGCGTCAGGCTTTCGTTGTTCGAAGAAAACATACGCGATGCGCTCATCTCACAGAGCGCACTGCTTGTGCCCGGATCGACGACGCTCTTCACGTTCGTACAGAACATCGAGCGGGTGCGTTCTCGCGGCATCGAAGTCGTAGCCACGCACAACGACGTCCTCATCCGTGGGTTAGAAATCGGTGGCAGTGTGACGTATGTCGATTCGAGAATACAGGAAGACGCAGCTAATCCGTTGGCGGTCGGCAAGAGAACGCCGCAGATCCCGGATTGGCGTGCGACGCTGGTTGCTACGTATCGACCGAACGAACGATTCGCTGGCACGATAGCAGCGCGATACAGCGGTCGTCAGTTCGCGCAGATCGATAATCTTGACATCTACGAGCATACGTATCAGGGATTCGAGTCATTCTTCGTAATCGACGCGCGCTTGCGATACCAACTGAACAAGAGCTGGAGCGCAGCGGTTGGCGTGGACAACTTGAACAACAGAGACTATTTTCTGTTCCATCCTTTTCCACAGCGCACCGTATTCGCAGAGTTGAAAGTCAATTTGTGAGGCGCAGAACGGTAGCACCGTACTACGGGCCAAGAACATGCAACAGTTTAATGGCTCCGGGTCTGACGCTCAGAACATCGTGCTCGCTGGCGAATTCGTGTCTCGCCGTCTTATAGGATCGTGATTCTGGGCTCGAGCCCGCTTGGCTCACCGCACCGTGCTTAACAGAAGTGCGAAACCTGCGATCAACAACAGGACGAGCACCACTTTATCGAACCTCACGTTGTCGAGACGGTTGTAAAGGCGCCGCCCGATGAACGCTCCCACCAGCGTTCCTGGCAACGCAATCAGCACCAGGCGACCCAGTTCAGCCGTAAGCAGGCCTGCGAACGCCTGCGAGACGAACGCGAACGCGAGTATGGATAGATTGAACGCCTGGAACACGCCGCGCTTTGCGTCTTTCTCCCAGCCCCGCAAGCCCGCCCAGATAGTCGGCAGGGGCCCCGACAGTCCCGCCAGGCCACCCAGTATTCCGCCGCACAATCCGACCACGCCGTCGGCGAGCCGCCCGCCCCACTGAATATGGAATCGGACGCCCCTCAATAGTAGAAAACCGCAATACGCGATGAGCAATAGCGCGACTGCGAGTTTGAACGCCGTCACAGATACGTGTGGGAGTAACAGCGCACCGACAGGCACGCCGAGGAGCCCTCCCGCGATAAACGGCAGGGCGCGCTTCCAGTCGATCGCATGCCAGATCGCCGGCAGCGTTTGCACTTGCGAGATAAGTGAGCAGACGACGACGAGCGGGCCGGCCAACAACGGCGGCACTGCGTAGAGCCAGAGCGGCAGCGCAGTGATCCCCGTCCCGAATCCGGTCAGCCCGGAAACGAAGCCGCCGATAAAAGCGCCGGCAACAATGAGAACTACGGGGTCAAGCATCGGCGCAGTGTTTCAGATCGATACCGCAGCCAACGTGAGAGGCGCCGGCTTCCGTGGCACCCACATTGAAAAGACACTGGCGGGTATTCGAGCAGGACGTGCTCTCGCCTCGAGCCGTCAACCGTAACATCGTCCAATGGGAATAAACCCGAAGCTCTTGTCGGTATAGACAGGTACAGGCAATCCCGCCGTCACGACAAGGAACCTCACATGAGCACGTTCGACCGCCCCGGCTTCGGCCACAATCCTGCCCGCCGCCAGGCGTTGAGCTGTCTCGCCGCCTGGACCGGCGCCGCCGTCGTCTGGACGGTCGCCGGCGGCGTGCCGCGCGCGCTCGGCGCGACACGCGAGGGCATCCCTGCAATGGCCCCGACGAACGCGCTGACTTTCGTGCAGATCAGCGATACGCACATCGGCTTTCGCAAGGAAGCCAATCCCGACGTTGTAGGCAGCCTGCGCCGCGCGATCGCGGACATCAACGCGTTGCCACAAACGCCGGCCTTCGTCGTGCACACCGGCGATGTGAGTCATTTGTCGAAACCCGACGAATTCGGCCAGGCGCGCGAGGTGCTGCAGGAAATTCGCGCCGGTCGCGTACACACGATTCCGGGTGAACACGACACCATCGATGACGGCGTGACGGGCTATCTCAAATTTTTCGATCATGATCGGAATGGTAAGGCCTGGTACAGCTTCGATCAGGGCGGCGTGCATTTCATCGGCTTGAACAACGTACTCAACTTCAAGGCGGGCACGATGGCGGCGCTCGGCGACGAACAAATCACCTGGTTGAGAAATAATCTCGCGCACGTCTCGCACTCAACGCCGATCGTGGTGCTCGCGCATATTCCCCTGTGGACGATTTGGGAACCTTGGGGCTGGGGCACCGCTGATTCCGCGCAGGCGATGGCGCTGTTGCGTCCGTACGGATCGGTCACCGTGCTGAATGGACATATCCATCAGGTACTGCAGAAGGTAGAAGGCAATGTCGCTCTTCATACTGCGATGTCGCTCGCGTACCCGCTGCCCACACCCGGACAGGCGGGTATTGGCGAGCCCGGTCCGGTCACAGTGCCCGCAGGCGAGCTCGGCAAGCTGCTGGGCACGCGCAAGCTCAGCGTTGTACGCGGGCGCCATGATCTTGCGCTGATCGACACGCCGCTCGATCACGATTTGCATACGAGCAGTTTGTAAAACCACTGCGGCTCTTGGGAGGTCGTCGCATCAAGTGCGTCAGTGCTTGATGCGACGCAAACCGCTGCAGGATGCCCAGTCTGTACATTTCCCATACATAGAAGGACGATACTATGAGCTACGCCTTTTGTCGCAATACCTCCCAGTCGCTACGCGCCTGCGCCGTGCCCACGCTGGTCTTGTGCGCAGCCTTTGTGATGCCTGCGACGTTCGCGACCGCGGCTGCACCGGCGCCCACTGTCGAGATCACGAAGTTTGCTTTCGAGCCGAAGGAAATCACGGTCGCACCCGGCACCAAGATTATCTGGACCAATCGCGACGAAACGCCGCATACCGTGACCAGCAAGGACAAGAGTTTTGCCTCGAAAGGCTTGGATACCGACGACAAGTTCGAGCAGACTTTTGCGAGCGAAGGGAACTTCACTTATTACTGCACTTTGCATCCGTTCATGACCGGCATCGTGCATGTGCGCAAGCAATAGTTGGAGCTCGGGCGTTTCTCAGTGACACCCCGCCTCAGCTTTGCCGTGGTCTCGACGTAAAAGGGACGGTAGGACTGGCCTGCCGTGGCTTCGTTGAAGCCCGTTTAGGCGTAAGCGAAATCGCGTTGGATCGCCCAATCGAACACACCGGCCGAAATTCCAGCCGGTGTGTTTTTCGTACACCAAGCATCGACGCTCTTACATCGAGCTCGTCGTGTTCCCGGTGCTTGCCCGCCTGACGTTGTCCTTGTGCAGATCAGCGTACGTTGTCATCTGTGGAAATGTGCTGAACAGGGCCGTCGTCTCGTTGGGGCTCGATGGGAAAGGCGAGCTCGCCTGCTTGACGGTATCGTTCTTATGGAGGTCCGCGTACGTCACGATTCGCGGAAATTCACTCGCTATGGATGTCGTCTCGTTGGCACTGGACGGGAAGGGCGTGCTTGCTTGCTTGCCGAAATCATTCTGGTGCAAATCCGCATATGTCGTAATTCGCGGGAATGAGCTTGCCAGCGATGTAGTCTCATTTGCGCTCGAGGGAGAGTCAGCCATCGCGTTACCGGCTGCCGTGGCGATGCTTAATGCGGATAACAGAATTGCAATGCGTTTCATGATCGTTCCTTTCAGTCAATGCACGCCGATATTTGCTACCACTCGAGTGGGGTGCGATACAGCTCGAGCGTAGGGCGGCCGAATATGTCGTTAACGATGAGAGAGCCGCGCTTGCATCGGGAGATTGCAGGATGCATACAGAACCATACTGCGGCGCTCTTAGTCTTATTCCTTAGCTTTGGTAACGATGAACCCAGACAACCGCATTCATCATGAAACGTGATGACGAGGGCTGCGATTCGCAGGGCAGAAACAAATTGAGCAGCGATGCGTCACGCGCGATTTGACGGCAGGCTACGATGGGAACGCCTGAAGCGCCCGCCGTGTGTTACACCATCTCAATCAGGCGAGTCGCGTCGTGAGCGGAGATAGCTGCGTTTGATGGCGTGGCTAGGCCGCCTCACGGCCGCGCAGCGATGGTGGTAAATCCGTTGGAAGGACAATCGACTGCCCTACTGGAGATGAGCAGTAGCCGTGGTCGAATGCGTCAGCAACGCACTCGACGCGAGAGCCGAAGGTGCGGCGTGAGTCCAGGGAGGTGCCATCGTCGTACAGGCGACGCCAATACCACTGCTGACTCAAAGTCTGACCGAACTGCCATTTCTGCACGACTGTGACCCTCCTTGGTGCTGAGAGCCGAGCAACGGTTATGCCACGGGAAGAAATGCGCTTATTCGCGGTCCAGACAGAACGCGAAACCACCGTACGAGTAAGAACCGCAGTTGGGCTACCGACAGCGTTACGAGTGCGAGTAAGTTCTTCAGGAACAAACTCACTCTTGTGGTCCCAGCAGATTATTAATCAGCGTTACGAGGTCACCTGGAAAGAACGGCACGCACTGTCGCGCATAGAACCTCAGGCGCTGTCGTAGGGTGCAAGCCCTCTGTGCTCCGCCCACTCCTTGGCCCGCGCGATCGCGATCCGGATTGCCTGCCCTTCGGGGTGGCCCTCGGCGAGGAGTGCATTCGCAATTTCAACGGCTTTCTCGCGCACTGCGGGTGCAAGGTGCTTCATCGAAGCGGGGTATCGTTCCGGGGTCCACGGCATGTCAGGGTCTCCTCTTGTCATGGTGCTCGAGTGCAATTCCGATCAGTTCGAGCACGACGCCGGCGAGCAGTAGAAAGAGGCCCGTCGCTGCCTGCGATGTAAACGTGGGACCCGGTGCCAGCCACATGAGCAATGCGCCCAGAATGACAAGCACGGCACCGGCTGTGCGCCGCTGTTTCGTGTGCCTCAGCATGACCGCGAGCTCCTGCTTCAGTATGCGGCGATTCACTGTTCGCGAATCCAGTACAAGAGGCTTGATCTCGATCGAAAAGTTCCTTGGCAGCGGTTCTACTTTTGCCAAGGACGGTTCCTCGGCGAAATCAGCAAGCAAATTTTCGAGTCCGCTCGTTTATCGTCAGTTCATGGATGGTTCATGGAATAATCAGCCGGTCGTGGCCTCCACCCCGGAACAAGCGGTCCAGAGATGTTGAATTGATACCCGTCCGAGTCCTGCTCACACGCGCCGTCCAGGATTTCCTTCGCCTCGAATCAGCCGGTGGGCTTCTGCTGCTGGGTGCCGCTGTCTTAGCCTGCATCGTTGCAAACTCGGCTTATGCGCCGACTTACGCTGCGTTCCTGAGCGCGCGTGTGGGGCTGGAGTTAGGCAGCCTGAGCCTGCTCAAGCCCGTCCTGCTCTGGATCAACGACGGCCTGATGGCTGTCTTTTTCTTTCTGGTCGGTCTCGAGCTGAAGCGCGAGGTCATGCAGGGCGAGCTTACAGAGTGGTCACAGATCAGCCTGCCGGTGATCGGAGCGCTGGGCGGGATGGCCGTTCCGGCAGCGGTTTACGTGTTGCTCAACTGGGACAATCCGATCGGGAAAGCGGGCTGGCCCATCCCGGTCGCCACCGACATCGCATTCGCGCTCGCAGTCCTGCGCCTCGTCGGCGATCGTGTTCCAACGTCCCTCAAGACGTTCCTGCTTGCGCTCGCAATTTTCGATGACGTCGGCGCGATCGCACTGATTGCAGTGCTGTTTACGCGTGATCTCGCTGTCCTACCGCTTGTGATTGCCGGAATTGCGGTTACCGTTCTTTTCGTCCTGAACCGCGCTCGAGTATTGCGCGTCTCGGCATACGTCATCCTCGGCTGTGTGCTGTGGCTCGCCGTGCTCAAGTCTGGAATACACGCGACGCTTGCCGGGATAGTGCTGGCGCTTTTCATCCCGATCGAACCCGTGGATCGGGAAGGACAGTCTCTGTTGCATCGACTGGAAGACGCACTGCATCCGTGGGTTGCCTACCTGATACTGCCGGTGTTCGCTTTTGCGAATGCAGGGCTGTCGCTGAGGGGCATGTCACTCGACAGCATGCTCGATCCGGTTCCGCTCGGGATCGCCGCGGGCTTGTTCATCGGCAAACCCGTCGGAATTCTGGCAGCAGTCTGGCTCGCCATAGCTTTGGGGGCGGCGAAACCGCTGAATGGCTCTAATGGCGTGTCGTTTTTCGGTGTTGCGCTCGTGTGTGGAATCGGGTTCACGATGAGCCTTTTTTTGGGTTCGCTTGCCTTTGCCGGCCTGCCTGAGTACGAAATGCGTATTCGCCTCGGCGTGATCGCGGGTTCTTTGCTTTCCGCCATCACTGGATATCTGGTCCTTCGTTTCGGCTTGCCGCGCGAGCGCCGCGGGGTCGGACGTGGACCCAAGCCCATTAGACTCCCTCGCTAGGCGGCTGCGCTGCTCATGTGAACGTGCTCTTCCGGTACCGGATAGCCGGCGTCGCCGAACGTCTCCGAGATCGCCCGGTTGGTATCGAAATAGACCTGCCAGTAGTGCTCGGGTGCGGTGTTTGGCCGCACTGCGAGCACGGGCCCTCGCGAATTGAAGTCGACGATCTCGACGACAGGCGCCGGATCCTTTTGCACATTGGGGATTTTGGCAATCGCATCCTTGAGGCGGCCGATGGCGTCCTGCACATTCACCGTGTGCGCAAGCTGCGCCGTGCGCTCGACGCGCCGATGCGGGCTGATCGAATAGTTCTGTATCGTGTCGGAAAAAATCTTGTTGTTGCCCACGAAGCTCATCACGTTGTCCGGCGTCATGAGGATGGTGGCGAACAATCCGATTTCCTTCACAGTGCCTTCGAGCCCGGCTGCTTTGACGAAATCTCCCACCTTGAACGGCCGCAGGATGATGAGGAAAGCACCCGCGGCGAAATTCGCAAGCAGGCCCGCCCACGCGGCGCCTATCGCAATGCCGAGCGCCGCAATCAGCGCCGCGAACGAAGTCGTTTCGACACCGAAATACCCGAGGACGGCGATGATCAGGATGATCGTCAGGGCAACGCTGAGGATAGTGGCCATGTAGCGCTCTAGCGTGGGGTCGATGTGCTGCCGCGACATGGCATGTGACACCAGACGAACCGCGAGACGGATCAGATAGCGGCCCACGATCCACGCGACGATCGCGCCGAGGATCTTCATACCGAAGACGGTGAGTGCGGCAGTCGCGGTCGTCGTGATGCTGTCGAAGTTCATGAGCCCCCCAGATAAGCCGTTAACGCATCAGGGCGATGCGATATGCTGAACACATTGTTACCCAAAGCACCCGCTGCGGCCAGCGATCGGTCGAGTCAAAGCTGCGGATTGAATAAGGCCGCGGTGTGCTCCCACAGCTTGGTCGTCCACGGCCGCGCGTCCCATTCCTCGTAGGTGACACGCCGCGAGCGTTTGAGGTCGTCGGCAAAGTCGGCAATCTGCCGTGCCGCGATGTCCTTGTCGTATACGTTGAGGTTGGCTTCGTCGTTCAGACGAAAAGAGCGGTTGTCGAAGTTCGTAGAACCGACGGAAGTCCACAGACCATCTACCACAAGCACCTTGCAGTGATACATCGTAGGCTGATACTCGTAGATCTCGGCGCCGAGTTTCAGGAGCACGCCCCAGGTGGCGCGCGATGCGCTTTGCACGAGCTGGGCATCCGTGATCGGGCCGGGCAATATGAGCTGAACCTTCACTCCACGGCGAAGCGCGTCGATCAGCGCCTGCAGTGCAACTTCGTCAGGTGCGAAATAGGCCATGGAGAGATGGATCGTCTTGCTCGCGGCTGCAACGGAAAGGAGATACATGAGGTGCATGCTTTCCGATCCGCCTTCGACCGAGCTCTCGAAGACCTGTGCGTACTGACGTCCGCTCGCTTGAATCGGAGGAAAGTAATCGGCGGTGTGAAGCACAGTACCCGTCATCTTGGTCCAGTTATCGACGAACGCCGCCTGCATCTGGGCGACCGCAGGTCCTTCGATGCGGTAGTGGGTGTCACGCCAGTGATCTTCATCCTGGCCCTGGCCTGACCATTTATCTGCAATGCCGACACCGCCGGTAAAACCGACTTTGCCATCGACCACCAGCAGTTTGCGATGCGTGCGGTTGTTGAGGCGGTTGAGCGTGTACCAGCGCGGAGGATGGTATTTATATACTTCCACGCCGGACTTGCGCATAGCCTCGATCTGTTCCTCGTCCATCTTCTGGCTCCCGAGCCAGTCGAGGATGACGTGAACCTTGACGCCGTTCTTTGCGCGGTCCGCCAGCGCTTCGGCGAATTCCTTGCCGATCGTGCCGGACCAGTAGATGTAGGTTTCGAATGTGATGGTTTTTTGCGCCGAGCGGATCGCCTCCAGCATCGCCGGGAAAATCTGATCTCCGTTCAGTAGTGTCGTTACGCGGTTGCCGTCGACGAGGGGCGGCCCGAGCAACACGCCCATCGCGCGCAGGAACTGCGGATCGAAGACATCGTACTGATGCTGAACCTGCTCCCTCACGCGCTTTTCGCCGGTGGTGAAGTTGACAACGAGCAGAGTGATCACCGCAGCGGCGATCACGGCGGCGCTTATTGTTACGAGGCGTTTTGTCTTCATGGCCGGCGCATTCTACCCGGACTACTATGATGCACGCAGGCACAGCGGTTGCACTGCACCCGGCTCCTTTCCTCAACGACAAAAACTCATGGCCGCCCGCAAAAAAGCGTCAAACGCACCCTCCGGCACCCGAGCCTCCACACGCAGTCCGCAGCCAGAAGATCGATCCAAATCCTCAAGCACTGCCGCGAAATCATCCGCGCGTTCTACGATGAGCGGACCCGCCAGAAAAGGGTCGGCTGCCGATATTACGGACGCCGCGACGGCAAAAATTGCCGGCACCGAAACGCTCGCGGCTTCGATGCCGCACAACGCAGCGAAGCCAGGGGAGTTCGGTGATGCAGCGATGCAGCCGCCCACGGGGCAGAGCGTCGAGCCGCCGCATCCCATGGTGACGGGCAGTACGCTCACCGAAACGAACGCGTCTGAGAAAGTCGGCAAAGGCAATCCGCAGATCAGCTTCAACCCGACCGTGGGCCCGCTCGATCGCGTGCGTGTCGATTCCGGCGGCCGCGTGCTCACCACGAATCAGGGCGTGCCGGTCGCAGACAATCAGAATTCGCTGAAAGCGGGTCTACGCGGCCCGACGCTGCTCGAAGATTTCATTCTTCGTGAAAAGATTACCCACTTCGATCACGAGCGCATTCCCGAGCGCATCGTCCATGCACGAGGCTCGGCGGCGCACGGTTATTTCGAATGCTACGAGCCGCTGACGGAGCTCACGCGCGCTTCGATATTTGCCGAGGCCGGCAAGCGCACCCCCGTTTTCGCGCGCTTCTCGACCGTCGCCGGCGAGCGCGGCTCGACCGACACGGCGCGCGACGTGCGCGGGTTTGCCGTCAAGTTCTATACCGACGAGGGTAACTGGGATCTGGTGGGCAACAACATTCCCGTCTTCTTCATTCAGGACGCGATGAAGTTTCCCGACCTCGTCCATGCGCTCAAACCTGAGCCCCATCACGCGATGCCGCAAGCGGCGTCTGCACACGACACGTTCTGGGATTTCGTATCGCTGATGCCCGAATCGACGCACATGCTGATGTGGGTCATGTCCGATCGCGCGATTCCCCGCAGCTATCGCATGATGCAGGGTTTCGGAGTCCACAGCTTTCGGTTCGTGAACGCCCAGGGCGAGTCCCGGTTCGTGAAGTTCCACTGGGCACCGCTCGCGGGCACGCATTCGCTGGCATGGGATGAAGCTGTAAAGATTTCCGGCGCCGATCCCGATTTCCATCGTCGCGACTTGTGGGAAGCCATCGAGGCGGGCGAGTATCCCGAATACGAGCTCGCGGTGCAGGTTTTTACCGAAGAGGATGCCGAGCGCTTCAGCTTCGACGTGCTCGACGCGACGAAGATCATCCCCGAGGAGCTGCTGCCGCTGAGGCCGATCGGACGAATGGTGCTCAATCGCAACCCGGATAATTTCTTTGCGGAGACCGAGCAAGTCGCATTCTGCACGGCGCACATCGTTCCGGGTCTCGATTTCAGCAACGATCCGCTGCTTGCCGGACGCATTCATTCTTATGTAGATACGCAAATCTCGAGACTGGGTGGGCCGAACTTTCACGAGATTCCGATCAACTCGCCGGTCGCGCAGGTGCATAACAATCAGCGCGATGGTATGCATCGTCAGGCGATCCCGCGCGGGCGCGTCGCATACGAGCCGAATTCTCTCGGCGGCGGCTGTCCATACCAGGCCGGATTGAAGGGGTTCATGTCGTTTCCCGAGCCCGTCGAAGAGCACAAGATTCGCGGCAAGCCCGAGAAATTCTCTGAGCACTATAACCAGGCGACGCTGTTCTGGAAGAGCCAGACCGATGTCGAGAGGGCGCACATCATCCGGGCTTTTCGCTTCGAACTGACTAAAGTGCAGACGGTCGCCGTGCGTCAGCGAGTGCTCGCGCAATTGAGGAACGTTGCGGAAGAGCTTGCACGGGGCGTGGCGGATGGACTGGGTATGGCTTTACCGGAACCGCTGCCCAAAGTACTCGAGCGTGCGCCACGCGGCGAAGTCGAGTCATCAGCTGCGCTGTCGCTCTTCGCAAGGCCGGGGCAGTTGGGGATTCGCACGCGGCGGATCGCGATCCTTGTAGCCGATGGCGTGAATGCTGAAGCAGTGACCACGATTCACGAAGCGTTGATGGAGCAAGGTGCTGTTCCGCGCTTCGTCGGCATCAAGATGGGCCAGGTTCGCGGCGCGAACGGTGACGCGATTGAAGTGGAAGTCTCGATGGAAGCCGCGCCGTCAGTACTGTGGGATGCCGTCGTGCTGCCGGATGGTGAATCGGCAGTCGATGCGCTGTCGCAAAGCGGACACGCGATCGAATTCGTGAAAGACCAGTATCGTCATTGCAAACCGATCCTCGTCCTCGGCGTGGCGGCGTCATTGCTCGATGAAGCCCACGTTCCGAGCGGACTGCCTTCAGGCGAGCCGGATCCGGGAATTCTACAGTTCCCGGGTGACCAGTCGGAGGCGGCGCTGCAGGCCTTTGTCGAAGCGCTGACGAAGCACCGGCATTTCGAACGGGAAACGGATCCGCCGACCGTTTGAGCCTCGCACCGCGAGGCGGGCCGGTACACGAACAGAGAGAAACCTAGGTTTCCGCTTCGCGATTGGCGCGGAGAACGAACAGAGAGGAACCCAGGTTCCTCTCCGTAACCTCGCACCGCGAGGCGGGCCGGTAACGAACAGAGGAAAACCTAGGTTTCCCTCCGTAACCTCTCTTCCTTCGCCTCCCTACCGGTCGCTTTCAGCATCAAGCGTCGGGGCGGAGGTGGTTTTCGTCACTCCGTCACCGTGTCACCGTGTCACTGCGTCAGCGTGTCACTCCGTCACGGCGTTACTGCGTCACTTCCTCAGCTCGTCACCTTGCCTTCGTTCGCTCCTGCTTCGCCTTTGCCGCATCGATCTCCGTCTTGACGTCTTTCTTCTCCTCCGGGGGCGGCAACACGGCGCGAAGCCCGAGCGATTTGAGCCACAGCTCGCGGCACCAGCCTCGGGTGTGGTACAGGTGCTCGTCTTCTTCGTCTTCGACCTCGTCATACGCGTGCTTTAACGACTGCGCTTCTTCGCCGGTGAGCTCCTGCGCGCACTGTCCGATCAGCTCCCAATCGAAGTGATCTTTCGTTTCGGCGAGGACGACGCATTCGCAGGCAACGAGCTCGGCCGCGGGGGGATCGTTCGCAGCAAGGGCCATCTTCATGGCGACCACGAGCGACTTGCCCGTGTGCTGAACGATTTTGCGTCCGGGCGTGATCTCGTCCGGATCGAGACCCAGCGCCTCGCACGCCGTCGTCAACAGCTCGACGTGCTTTTCGGTTTGCTCGAGATACTTTTCCCATTCTTCCCTGAGGTCGTCATTCATCACGCACTCGAGTGCAGTCTGATACACGATGACGCCGCCACGCTCGTGCTCGAGCGATTGCAGCAACAGCTCTCTTAATTGAGGGGATCTCATGGTGACTCCGTGGAATGGCAACGTGAAAGTTCAGGTCCATGCGCGGGGAGCAAGCTGCATGCCGCCGCGAAGCTGAGCACGAACGGCTGCCCCCATCCCAGCCGTCCCCCCGCGGAGCGGGGGAAGGAGAGTCCGTATGAACCGCTCGCCCGAGTGAGGGAGCGACGCTCATTGCACTCGACATACCGCGTCTGGTACATATCGGTAGATGCCCATACTTTCATCGAAGAACCCGGCGTTCACGCGTTTCTGGCTGGCCGAGACGGCAACCGTTCTGGCGTATCAGATGGTAGTCGTTGCCGTGGGATGGCAGACCTACGAGCTCACGAACAGCGCACTCAGCCTTGGTTTGATCGGGCTGGTGCAGGTCACGCCGGTGTTTTTGTTCGCGCTGATCGCGGGACACGCCGCGGATCGCTATGATCGCCGGCGCATCGCGCTCGGATCTCAGCTCATCCAGTTCCTGGTTGCGATAACGTTCGCAGTAGCAAGCCTGACCGACGCGCTCAGCACCGTGCTCGTGTATACCGGATCGTTCTTCATCGGAACGGCCCAGGCCTTTCAGTCGCCAAGCGTTCGCTCGCTGCTCCCGGCGCTCGTGCAACGCACAGAATTGCCGCGCGCCATTGCATGGAGCGGGGCGGCGCGAAAAGTTGCGGTGATCGCCGGGCCGGGACTCGGCGGCGTCATCTATCTGCTGGGTCCCGACCACGTGTATGCGATCAGCGCAGTTTTTTTCCTTGTCGCCGGCATTCTCTTCACGAGCGTCAGCATGCCCGCTCGCGCCCGGCCGCGCGCGCCGGTCACGCTCGACACGCTGTTCGGCGGCATCACCTATATACGCCGCCACCGGGTGATCTTTGGAGCGATCTCGCTCGATCTTTTCGCAATGCTCCTCGGCGGTACGGCCGCACTGCTCCCGATTTATGCGCGCGACATACTCGAAATGGGGCCCTCAGGTCTCGGACTGCTGCGAGCCGCGCCCGCGGTCGGAGCAGTGATCGTGTCACTGATTTTCGTGCGGGCGCCGATTACGCGACGCGTCGGCCGCACCATGTTCGTGTGCATCGCCATATTTGGAGTCGCGACCATCGTCTTCGGACTATCCCGGTCTTTTGCGCTTTCGCTCGCCGCGTTGATCGTGCTCGGAGGCGCCGACATGATCAGCGTCGTCATCCGCACCTCGCTCATACAACTCGAGACGCCCGACGAAATGCGCGGACGCGTAACAGCGGTGAACTCGCTTTTCACGAACACATCCAATCAGCTCGGGCAGTTCGAGTCGGGCGTAGCCGCTGCCTTGTTCGGCACCGTTCCCGCAGTGGTGATCGGCGGGATTGGAACCCTGCTCGTTGCCGCGCTGTGGATGCGCTGGTTCCCCGGTCTGTATCAGCGGGATACGCTCAGCTCACGAATCGCGTGAGCCGCAAGCGACGGATCGATGCCGTGACGAGGTGACGAAGTGACGAAACACCATCTCCGCCCGACGCTGACAGCGACCGGTAAGGAGCCGAAGGAAGAGAGGTTACGGAGAGGAACCTGGGTTCCTCTCTGTTCGTTCACCGGCCCGTCGAGCGGTGCGAGGTCACGGAGAGAAACCTAGGTTTCTCTCTGTTGGTTCTCTGCGCCCAATCGCGAAGCGGAACCTCGGTTCCTCTCTGTTCGTTCATCGGCCCGTCGAGCGGTGCGAGGTTACGGAGCGGAACCTGGTTCCGCTCCGTTGTTTTACCGGCCGAGCTCGCGTTGCGAGGCTCGAACGCGCCGATCGGCCCATAAGCGCTTCAGCAGGATCGTGGCGAGAACCATGGCGACAACGAGAAGAGCGGATGAAGTGTAGTGACCTTTCCCCAGTTCCCCACCCGCATAGCTGAACACGATGGCACTCGGGATCGTGCCGATCAGCGACGCCGCGGCGTAGGTGGAGAAGCGGACATGCTTGAGAAGACCCAGAGCGAAGCCGACGATATCGCCGGGAAGGACCATGCGCAGGACTACTATGCCGCCGAACCCGACGTCTGCCGGAAGCTTCGCCTCCAGACGGCGGGTCGCTTCCAGCGACGTGAGGCGCTCGAGGAAAACACGCGCCCACCGGGCAATCGCAAACGCCGCGATGCAGCCGATCCACCAGCCGGTTGCTGTCAATAACATCGTGGTCCAGATGCCATACACCCGCGCAGCAAGGGGCAGCAGCGGGAGTGCGGAGATCGGCAGCACGGTTGATACGGCGAATGCGCCCACGCATGCGATGGACCCCGCGAGCGTGTGTTCTTCGATAAACGCCTGGAGTTCGGAGACGTCCCAATCGCCGTGCTGCCATGCTGCGAAGGCGGCGATCACGAGTAGGGCGAGGATGCTTAGAGTTACAATTTTTTGCTTCAAAGTTGTTATGCCAGTTGTTATGCCTTCTGCATGCTGCGGCCCTGGATCGAGGCGCATTCTTCCACGCTCAGTTCGGGTGCATCGGTATCGAGCCCGCCGCGCTCAATCCGCTTTCTTGCCTGTTCGGCGAGCGTTGAGTACTTTTGTCGCAACAGCGCGAGCTGCTCCTCTTCGAGGTCTTCGAGCGATACGACGGCATTATGTGCACCTTCAAGCGCACGGATGATCTCGTTCAGCTTGATTTGAATGGCGTCGGTGTCGCGGTTCTGGGTGTGCTGAATTAAAAACACCATGAGAAAGGTAATGATCGTTGTCGACGTATTGATGACGAGTTGCCACGTGTCACTGTAATCGAATCGTGGGCCACATAAAGCCCAGACGATCACAGACGTGACAGAAATGAAGAGCGCAAGCGGATGCCCCGCCGCTCGAGCGGCCTGCCTCGCAAGATAAGAAAATCCCAACCGCAGGTTATGCACCGGGTAGCTCCTTCCGAAATGAAAGTTGGAACTGCGCGGTGCCCGGCCGCTCGACTTCTAATCAACCAAGGCAATGGACGTGCCATCACAAATAACACATGCCCGCCCCCTAATCAGCGGGCAGGCCGTTCCTGAGGAGATCTCGAGCGATGAACCAGCGGTGCACTTCGCTGGGCCCTTCGAATATCCGCCATATACGGCACGCGCGCGCCATATATTCGAGGGGCAAATCCTTGCTTACACCCATGCCGCCAAACAGCTGGATTGCGCGATCCACGACGCGGCCGACCATTTCGCTGCCCTGCAGCTTGACCATCGCGGCGTCCCGGCGCCAGCTGGTCTCGCCCTGGTCCATCTTCCAGGCGAGGCGCCACGTGATCCAGCGCACCATTTCCATTTCCTGGAAGCTGTCGGCGATCCACCACTGAACCTGCTGACGCTCGGCGAGCGGCGCCCCGAAAGTCTTGCGCTCGTTCGCCTGCGGGATCATGAGGTCCATGCAGCGCCGCGCGTAACCGAGAGCACGGCAGGCGATCTCCATGCGGCGTACGCCCAGACGGTTCTGCATCGGTGCGAACCCGTTGCCGACTTCGCCGAGCACCTGATCGTCCGAGACTTCGACGTTGTCGAAGAACACTGCATACGGCGCGTGCTCGCCGATCGTGCTGAACACGGACGGAATCGACATCCCCTTCGCGCCGTTGTCGACGAGAAAAGCGGTAATGCCGCCGCGCGAGCCTTTCTTCGGATCGGTCACGGCCATTGCGATAATGAAATCGGCTTTGCGCGCACCACTGATAAAGATTTTTTGCCCGTTCAGCACCCATTTGCCGTTCCGGTATTCGGCACGCATCTTCATGTTCGCGGGATCGGAGCCGGCCGCAGGCTCGGTGATGGCGATCGCAGCTTTCTTCTCTCCCCTGGCGTAGGGAATGAAGTATTTCGCGATCTGATCGCCTTTGCATGTTTCGCGCAGCATCCAGAGATTCGGGCTGTCGGGCGGCAGCAGGAATGGGACGATGCTGTATTTCAGCTCTTCGATCACGACGGCTTTCGCGAGCATGCCCATATTCTGCCCGCCGTACTCCTCCGGCACATCGATACCGTAAAGGCCGATCTCCTTCGCTTTACCGGTCAGCTTCTCTTCGGCCTCCGGCGGAATCAGGGGGGTATCGGTGAGCCCGCGTTCCGCTTCGCGGCGAATCACGGTCGGTTCGAGCGGGATGAGCTCTTCTCGAACGAAGCGCGCGACGGTTTCGCGAAGCATGCGTAATTCTTCGGGCAGGGTGAAGTCCA
>JAQGNH010000419.1 GCA_028291945.1 Betaproteobacteria bacterium | reverse complement strand
GAGTCCTGAAGCACGAGCGCACACGCGGCGCGGACGCTCCTTACGCTCGCTTCGCGCACGTCCTGCCCATCGATCGATACGCGACCTTGCCAGGGATCGAACAAGCGCGGGATCAGAGAGACGAGCGTGCTTTTGCCCGCGCCCGTAGCGCCGACGAGCGCGACCGTTTCGCCGGGCCTTGCATCGAAATCGAGTCCCTGGAGAACAGGTGTGCCGCCGTCGTAACCGAATACGATGCCTTCCAGCCTGACATGAGCGCCTACATCGGGCTTCAGCCGCAAGTCGGGCGCACCCGGCCGCTCTACGACGCGCTCATCGCTTTCCAGGACGTGTGCAACGCGCCGTGCGCTGCCTGCCGCAGTAGCGATCGTCGGCGCGAGATAGGCAAAGCCGAGCAGCGGCGTGTATAGGGCGGTGAGATAGCTGAGAAACACGATCAGCGTCCCCACGGAAATATCTCCGTTCACCGCTTGCAGGCCACCGACGAGCATGATCAACATCGCGCCAGCCGCGAGGCTGCCGTCGATCGCGACCTTGAATTGAATCTGCGTCAGTATGGAACGCAGATAAGCGCGCAGCGAAAGAGCGGCGACGCTGCTGAAGCGGGACTGCTCGTGGAGCTCACGGCCGAAAGCCTGCACGAGCGGAAGCGCCGTGAGTGTCTGCTCGGCGACGGACCACACCTGTCCCTCAAGCTGCTGATGCTCGTAGCTGCGATCGGTCATGCGCGGCGCGAGCAGGCGCATGAAGACCATCATGGGCAACGCCACCATGCCTGCGATGATCGCGAGCGTTGCGTCGAGTCGCCACATGATCGAAAACAGAACGATCAGCGAAACGGTTGACGCAAAGAACGGCAGAACGGCGCCCGTCAGCATATTCGAGACGCACGTCGTGTCGGTCGTGATTCGCCGGACGAGATCGCCTTTCTGAGAGCGCCGATGAAACACGAGCGAAAGGCCCTGCATTGCTTCGAACACACGTGCGGCAAGGCTCCACTGCAGGCGAGCCGCGACCCGAGCTTGCAGCAGTGTCTGCAGAAGCTTCACGATCTGGACGGCAAGGAAAACGGCAAACACCGCGGTCGCAAGCCACATGAGCAATCCGGAGGACGTGTTCCCCGCCGGTAACTCGGCCAGCCTGGCGGCAGCGCCGGGCAACGGCTGATTCACGAGCACATGATCGACGATGAGCTTGAGTGGCCAGGGCAACACGGCCTCGAGCGCGACCGTAACGAGGGCCAGTAGAAAAAGGGCTGCGATGTTGAGCCGCTCCGGCAAGGCCACACGTGCAAGGCGCTTCCAATCAAACACGCGGGTTCTCCGCGCCGCTCAACGCGTACATATTCGCGTAATGCCCGCGCGCGGCCATCAGTTGAGCGTGCGTCCCTGATTCAGCGATCCGGCCATCCGCGAGCACTACAACGCGATCGGCCACACGAGTCGTGACGAGCCTGTGCGCGATGATCAGCGTCGTGCGTCCCGCCATGAGGCGCGCCAACGCATCCATCACCTTGTGCTCGGTCGTCGCGTCGAGCGCGGATGTCGGCTCATCGAGAATGAGCACGCGCGGATCCTTGAGCAGCGCCCGCGCGATGGAAATCCGCTGGCGTTGTCCACCCGATAGATTCGCGCCCTGTTCATCCAGTATCGTGTCGTAGCCGTGCGGCAGCTCGCGTATGAACTCGTGCGCGTTGGCAGCCACGGCTGCGGCAATCACGTCATCCCGCGCAGCCGAGGCTCGCCCGTAGGCGATGTTGTCGAACACGCTGAGCGGAAGTATGAACGCGTCCTGCAGGACCAGGCCCACTTCACTGCGCAAGCTCGCGAGCTGCACGTCTTGCAGATCGATTCCGTCGAGCGATACCGTGCCGCTCCACGGGTCGAAAAAGCGCGGCACGAGTGATGCGAGGGTTGTTTTTCCTGCACCGCTCGCGCCGACCAGCGCGAGCTTTTCGCCTGCCCCTATTTCGAGAGCTAAACCACGCAGCACCGGGACGCCGGGGCTGTAGCCGAACGTCACGTTGTCGAAGAGCAGACGGCCCGATTCACCCGGACTGCGCCGCGGCAGCGCTCGGACGTGCGGCGCATCGCGCACCATTTCGCTCGCATCGAGTACTTCGAGTGCGCGATCGACGCTTGCTTCGGCTGCCCGCAATATACCGTACGTGTTGAGCAGACTGCGTGACGCGCTCTCCAGCGAGCGCACGTAGGCCATGAAAACGAGCAGGCTGCCGAGCGCCATTTCGTGCGCGAGCACCTGCCGGCCGCCCGCATACACGACGAGCGCGACGCCGATCGTCGTCGCGATGCCATTCAGCACGCCATACGATTGCGTCACCACGGCCTCTTTCTCGACTGCGCCGACGACGGCTCGTCCCAGACGATGAAACGTCGCGATGTTGCGCGGAGCGGTCCCGAAAGCCTGCACGACAGGTATTGCGCTCAGCACCTGATGCGCAAACGCGGTGAGCGCGGCGCCCGCTTCGCGCTTGAGCCGCTCCGCACGCCGCAGGCGCTCGCCGAAATACGCCGCCGAAATGGCGAGTACCGGCGCAGCCGCCAGAATCACGATGGTCAGCGCCGGATTCAGTTGCCACGCAAGCACGCCGACAAAGATGACGATCAACGCGTTTTTCACGGGCGCGATTAGCACGTTTTCCGTCACGTGATAGACGCTCCAGGCGTCGCCTGTGACACGGGAGAGCGCGTCCCCGACTGTGCGCTTGGCATGGAACAGCAGAGACAATCTCTGCAGACGCAGGAAGATGTCGCTACCCAGGCGGTAAACCATACGCTGACCTGCACGCGACCATGTCAGGGTCAGGACCGAGTCGAGCGCAGCCGTTACGGCAAAAACCAGGACGCTCAGCAACGCCGCGATGATGACGAGCCGGGTCCGGCTCGGCGCGTGTCCGGCGGAGCCGAATGCCGTCTGCATCCACACCGGCAGAACCGCATCACCGACAGCATAGTCGATCAGAAGTTTTAACGGCCACGGTTGAACGGCTGCCAACCCGGCGAACAGAACAGAAACCGCGACCGCACATGCCAGCGACCGCCATTCGGTTTGGGCGAAACCCAGTATGCGTCTGTATTTCCGGAAAAGCGCAGGCATGGCCGCGGCTCGAGATTACAGAGCAGCCGAGTTGGATGTCTGTACTCTGACTTTACAGTGATCCCACATGCGGCGGGCCCAGTTGCAATCGCGCACGATGCAAGTGCCCAGCAGCGTCGCGAGCGCCGTGAGACCGAGCGCCGCAAGCCATGCGCCATCGAAAACCGCAAGCGCGCCCAGCGCAGCCAGCACAGCTGTCACGGCGAGAGCATACGTTCCCGGTTGGTACAGGGCGCGCGTGCGCACCAGCTGCTTGCCGGCGCCGTGCTCTTC
>JAQGNH010000387.1 GCA_028291945.1 Betaproteobacteria bacterium | reverse complement strand
TACGCGCGAGCCTCACGCCGGATCTCTATCGGGAAAGCTACGCAAAGCTTTTCGAAGGCGCCGCCGAATGGAGAGCGCTGCGCGGGGAGGCGACGGCACTGTTCCCCTGGTCCGCCAACAGCACGTTCATCTGCAAGCCGCCGTTTTTCGACGGTGTCCCGAAAGAGCCCGCGCCGCTTCGAGACCTGAAAGGAATGCGGGCGCTTGCGATTCTGGGTGACATGGTCACGACCGATCACCTGTCACCCAACAATACGATTGCCGCGGACAGCCCGGCTGCGCGCTATCTGACCGAGCGCGGCGTACAGCCCGCCGACTTTCAGACGCATGGTTTTCGCCGCGGCAATCACGAGATGGCTCTGCGCGGTACCTTCGCCTCCAACCGGCTCAAGAACGAGATCGTACCCGGGATGGAAGGGCCATACACGAAGGTGCAGCCAGAGGGCACCGTCGTTCCCATCTTCGATGCGGCCGCGGCCTACCGCAGCCGCGGCGTTCCGCTGATCGTCTTTGCCGGACGCGAATATGGTGCGGGCTCTTCGCGCGATTGGGCGGCGAAAGGCCCGGCGCTGCTGGGCGTGAGAGCCGTCGTTGCGGAGAGCTTCGAGCGCATCCATCGCAATAATCTCATCGGCATGGGCGTGCTGCCGCTCGAGCTGAAAGGCGTACGTCGTGCCGACTTGCGGCTCGACGGCACCGAGAGCTTCGACGTGACCGGTATCGAACACGATCTGAAGCCGCACGTCGAGCTTGCGCTGCGCATTCATCGAGCGAGCAGCGCGATCGACGAAGTGAAAGTGACATGCCGGATCGACACGGCCGAAGAGCTTTTGTACTACCAGCACGGCGGTCTGCTGCCTTATGTGTACCGGGAACTCGTTGCGCGCATATCGCCCGTGTCCGAATAGCTCACAACTGAAAGGATGACGTATGGAAGCGGATTCAGGTTTGAAGCACATGGCGTTTTCATTCGTGCGCATCGCGCCGCGCGCGAGCAAGCCACGGGACTCGGGGCTTACTGTCGTGGCGGATCGCGGAATGGCCATGAATCGCGTGGCCGACTTGATCGAGGCCGGGGGCGAGTACATCGATCTCGTCAAAATCGGCATCGGTGCTTTCCGGCTTCAGTCGGAAGATCTGCTAAAGCGCAAGATCGCGGCTTTGCACAAGGCGGGCATCCAGGTTTTCTTCGCGGGTGACGTGACCGAAGCCGCCTTCCTGCAGGGCCTGTCGAGCCAGTTCTACAAAGCGGTGAAGGAGATCGGCGCAGATGCGGTGGAGGTGTCGAGCGCGCAGGTTGCAATGTCGCTGCGCGACAAATGCGAGCTGATTCGAATGGCCACTGCCGCCGGCTTGAAGGTCGTTGCCGAAGCGGGTCAGAAAGGTATCGAAGACTGGACCTCCAGCCAGAGCTATGTCTTCACCCAGGTCGATGCATACAAGAAAGCTGGCGCGTGGAAAGTGCTGGTGCAGGGCGAAGGCGTGAGTGAAGGCGTCACAGAGTTCAAGGGCGATTTCATTCTGAACCTCGTCGGGCGCTTCGATGCGCAGGACTTCATTTTCCAGGCCAAAGACGGCGCGAGCCAGGCGTGGTATCTGAACGCACTGGGCAACCAGGCGAACCTCGACATCGATGATCACCAGGTGATCGACGTCGAGCTCATGCGGCGTGGCATCCGCAAGCGCGGCGTGTTCGGGCTCATCGGCAGCCTGTAGCCCCTGGCCTGCGGTTCGACTGATGGAAACGACGATCGTCTCCTCTTGAGCCTTGCCGCAACGAGCCGCGCATGCTGCTTCTGAACAACGAGGACGTTCAGCGCGTCTTCGACGTGAAGGCGTGCATGGAGAGTCTGGAAACGGCGTATCGCGCCCAGGCGCGCGGTGATGCCGTCGTGCGGCATCGTACACAGACGTATGTCCAGTTGCCGGAACCTGACGTTACCTACTGCCTGAAAACGATGGAGGGATCGCTCCCCGAAACGGGGTACATGGCGCTGCGCGTGACCTCGGATATCGTGCGCGAAGCGACAGTGGACGGTATTGCACGCCGCGAAAAGCTGCCGCGAGGACCGGGCGGAACATACTGTGGCCTGATTATGCTCTTCAGTTTGCGTGAGCTCGCCCCCGTTGCTCTGCTGCACGATGGTTACATTCAGGTGAATCGCGTTGCGTGCACGAGCGCGCTCGCAACGCGCTTGCTTGCGCGTGAGGACGCTTCCGATCTCGCGTTGATCGGCTCCAGCGGGCAGGCGTGGGCTCATCTCGTGGCCGTAGCGGCGATACGCGCGCTCAAACGCGTGCGTGTCTTCAGTCCCAATCGTGAGAGACGCGAAGCGTTCGCAGCGCGCGCCCGCGAAGCTTTGCACCTTACGGTCGTATCCGCCTCCAGCGCGTCCGAGGCGATCGACGGCGCCGATTTGGTGATAGCCGCGACCAACACGAGTGCGCCTGCCGTAAACGGTGAATGGCTTGCACCGGGTGCGCACGTGGTTTCGATCGTCAGCGGCGACGAGCGGCTGCAGCGCCGCGAGCTTGACGACGAAGTGTTCCGGCGCGCGACAGTAGTGGTCGTGCATTCGAAGGAAGCCGCAATGAACGAACGGCAAGGCGATCTCGCCGGGCCCGTGTCGAGCGGCATACTGAGCTGGGAGCGGCTCTACGACTTGAGTGAGCTCGTCGTCGGTGAGGCGCCACATCGAACGCATCCCGACGACATTACCGTCTTCAAGAATAACGTCGGCCTTGGTCTGCAGTTCGCGGCGGTGGCGAGCCGGGTCTACCAGGATGCGGTCCGCGCTGGCATAGGACGGCAACTGCCGGATGAATGGTTCCTGGAGACTATGAAGCCTTGAGGGCCTCACCGAGTGGGCATGGCGTTTGCGGACTAGCCAGTGCAAATCACATTAACAGGAGGTCCAATATGAACATGAAATCCGCGTCTTGTTTGATTGTTGCGGGCGCGCTGGTCGGCGCCTTTGCTGGCTGCGCCACGGATCGCCCCGATTCCTCGGCACG
>JAQGNH010000386.1 GCA_028291945.1 Betaproteobacteria bacterium | reverse complement strand
GCTTTGCGATTCGAATCAGCTCGATGTGGCCTTCATGCAGATTGCCCATCGTCGGCACGAAGACGTTGTTGGGCGCGCGCCGCAGTCGCTCGCGAAGCGCTGCTACGGAGTGAATGATGTCCATTATCGAAAACCGTGATCAGTGATTACTGTCTCGTGAGTTGTGATCCGAAAAAGCGCTGTCGAACTTCGGCATCACGAACCATGATTCACGAATCACGCATTTAAAAAGAGTGTTCCGGCCCTGGAAACGTCTTAGCCTTTACTTCCTTTACGTACAGCTCGATCGCGCCCTGTATCGTTCCAGCCACGCGTACGTAGTTCTTGACGAACTTTGCTTTCTTCCCGGGGTACACGTCGAGCATGTCATGCAGCACGAGCACCTGCCCGTGGCACTCCACGCCAGCCCCGATCCCAATCGTCGGGCCACGCACGGCCGCAGTGATCTGTTTTGCAAGCGCAGCGGGTATCGCCTCCAGGACAATCATTCCGGCCCCCGCGTCTTCGAGCATCCGCGCTTCTTCTATCATCCGCTGAGCTTCGCCTTCCTGCCGCCCCTGAACCTTGAATCCGCCGAGTTGATGCACGGACTGCGGCGTCAGGCCCAGATGGCCACACACCGGTATACCGCGCTCGGTCAGAAACCGCACCGTCTCGAGCATCGGGCGACCGCCTTCGAGCTTCACCATGTGTGCGCCGGCAGCCATGATTTCGGCTGCATTTCGAAAAGTTTCCTGCGGCGATATCTGAAACGTCCCAAAAGGCATATCGCCGATGATGAACGCGCGCTTCGCGCCACGTGCGACACATTCAGTGTGGTAGACAATATCGCGCAGCGTCACCGGGAGAGTCGATTCGTGCCCTTGCAAGACATTCCCCAGCGAGTCACCGATCAACAGCGTCTCCACACCGGCTGCTTCGAGAAGCGCGGCAAAGCTCGCGTCGTAACAGGTGAGCTGCGTTATTTTGTTGCCCTCCTGCGCCATCTTCTGCAGGGTGCTGAGGGTGATCCGCATAGGCATGGCCCTAGCTCGTGGGCCGGAGATTATATAACGGTCGGTGTTCGCGCTGTGCTAAGCGCCGAGACTGAAAAATTCTCGCGGTCCGCGCATCGCCGCTATGCGTTCCATGAGCAGCATCAGGTCATCCTGCGATTCAACGAAGTTGAGGCGGTCGGAGTTCACGATCAGCAACGGCGCATCGCTGTACTGGTAGAAAAAGCGGGCATAGGTTTCGGCCAAACCCAGCAGGTATGCGTCCGGGATATTTTTTTCATAAGCAATCGCTCGTCGCTGCACGCGTTCGACCAGGGTTTCAGGAGTCGCTTGAAGGTACACGACGAGGTCTGGGGCAGGCGCCTGCGGCTTCAGGTGCGTGTAGATCTGCTCGTACAGCTTGAGTTCTTCATCCTTAAGGTTGAGCCGCGCAAAAAGCGGGTCCTTCTCCAGCATGAAATCGCCGACTGTGGCACGGCGGAAAAGGTCCGATTGATTCAGCGCCGCGACCTGGTCAATACGCTGGAACAGAAAAAAAAGCTGGGTTGGCAGCGCGTAGCGTTCGGCGTTTTCGTAGAAACGGGGGAGAAACGGGTTCGCACCAGGGTCTTCCAGCATCAGCGCGGCGCCGCTCGCATCGCTGATCGCGCGGGCAAGCGTAGTCTTGCCTACACCGATCGGGCCTTCCACTACGACGTAACGGTATTTGTCCGGCAACTTCATTCTTCTGGAAATTCCATCCTGGTAAGCCCCCCTGAATCGATGCGTGCTAGCAGCTCGCTTACGCGCCCGCGCCCTGGAACGATCGCATCAGCAGCGATCTCGGCGAGCGGCACGAGCACGAAAGCGCGCTCGTGCATGCGCGGATGCGGAATGGTAAGACCAGGCTCCTGGACGACGCTGTCCCCAAAAAGAACGATGTCGAGGTCGAGCGTTCGCGGCGCGTTCGGAAAATCGCGTACACGGCCGTAGCGCTGCTCCACCGCGAGCAACGCGTCGAGCAGCGCCCGCGGCGTGAGCGCGGTTTCGATCCGCGCGACTGCATTCGTAAAATCCGGCTGGTCACGGTATCCCACAGGCGCGCTGCGATACAGCGACGACACACGCGAGAGACGCGTGTCGGCAATCATCGCAAGCTCCTCGATACCGGCTCTCACCTGCCTGTCGGGACCGTTCAAGTTACTGCCGAGCGCAACGTAAGCAGGCTCGAGTTTCAAGAAGGTTCCGCCTGCTTCGCGGGCTCGGCACCTGGTCGCCGGCGTCTGCGACGTCGCTTGCGTGTCGCGGGTTCCGCCTCCTGGGTGAGCAGCGCCTTTCGTTCTCCCTCGTCAACGTGCTGGAAGCGTGTCCACCATTCGCCAATAGCCGGATCGACTTCGCCGCTCGCGCAGCGCAGCAGCAGGAAATCGTAGCCCGCGCGAAAGCGCGGATTCTCCACCAGCCTGAAAGGCCGCCGTCCGCTGCGCTGGTGAAATCGCGGTTGCATGACCCAGATTTCCTTCATGTCGCTGCCATAGCGGCGCGGAATCGCAAGCTTCTCGGCCTGCGATTGCACGATCTGGTCCATCGCCTGGTACAGCGCGGGTATCGGCGGAATCCCCTCGCCTTCGAGTTTCTTCCAGGCCGCGAGCACTTCGTGCCACAAGAGCGACGCAAAGAGAAAACTCGGCGATACGGACTTTTCATTCTTGATCCGCGCGTCGGTATTGCGCAGCGCCAACATCACGAATCGCTCGCCCATGGGCTGATCGAGGATCACGTCCAGCATCGGCAGCAAACCATGATGCAGGCCCTCCTGGCGCAATGCCATGACGCATTCATACGCGTGGCCAGACAGCAGCAGCTTCAACATCTCATCGAAAAGGCGTGCGGCGGGAACGTTCGCGAGCAGAGCTGTGAGCGACTTGATCGGTGCGCGGGTGGGCTGATCGATATCGAGGCCACGGCTCGCCGAGAGCCGCACGGCGCGCAGCATGCGCACAGGATCTTCACGATAGCGCTGCTCAGGATCGCCGATCATGCGCAGCCGCTTCTTTTTCAGATCTTCGAACCCGTTATGATAGTCCCAGACCTGCTGCGTGCTCGGGTCATAAAAGAGCGCATTGAGTGTGAAATCGCGACGAATAGCATCCTGCTCCTGGGTGCCGAATACATTGTCGCGCAGCAATCGTCCATGCTCATCCGCGATCTGCTGCTCGTTTTCCTCGGACGCGAGAGCGCTGCCGCGATAGGTCGATACTTCGACCGTTTCTCGACCGCACATGACATGAACGATTCTGAAGCGGCGGCCGATGATGCGCGAGCGGCGAAAAAGCTGCCGCACCTGCTCAGGCGTCGCGCTTGTAGCGACGTCGAAGTCCTTCGGCTCCCACCCCAGGATCAGATCCCGCACTGCCCCGCCGACCACGAACGCGGTGTAATTGTGCTCCTGCAGCGTCTGCGTCACGCTGAGCGCGCACGGGCTGATGCGCTCGCGTGCAATGCCGTGCTCGCTGTACGGAACAATTCGTGGCTGACGGCCCTTGAATATGCGACCCGAGAAAACGTTACCGAAAAATTTAGAGATCATCTAGGTGGGATGTGCGCCGCACACGAGCAGCGCTCGGATGCTAAGTCCGTTCGACTCGGGCGAGGCCAAATTATACATCGGGCACGAAGGAACGCCCGGCGCCGTAATCGACTTCGCGCAACCTGCAGCCATAGGCGTGTTCGAGACGTTCGCGCGTCAATACTTCGTCCGCGGGTCCGCAGTGGGCGGTGCCGTCGCCAGCGAGGACCAGCACGTGCGTGCAGGAGCGCGTGATCCATAGCGGTTCATGGAGCACCATGACCGCCGCTGCCCCGTGCTCGCGGGCACGCGTCGCGATGAGATCCAGCACGCGAGCCTGGTGTGCGAGGTCGAGGTGTTGCAGCGGCTCATCGAGCAGGAACAGACGAGGGCGTTGCGCGATGATCTGGGCGATGCGAACTCGCTGACGCTCGCCGCCCGACAAGGTCGCGAATCGCTGCCCCGCATAGGTCGTCAGGGCAAGTGCATCGAGAGCAGCTTCAGCGTGCTCGATGTCGTCGCGGGAATAGCCCATCAACGGGTGCGAGTGCGGAAAGCGCCCCAGCAGAACATACTCGGCCACGGTGCCCCAGTACGTTCCGTCTTCGATTTGAAGCAGGACGCCTACGATGCGGGCGCGCGCTCGGGCACCACGCGCAGATTCATCGGTCGACTGTAACTCGACGGAGCCTGCGGCAGGTCGAGCCAGGCCAGCGAGCGTATGGATTAACGTGCTCTTGCCAGCACCATTCCTACCGAGGACGGCCCATACCTGTCCGGCTTCGAAAACGACGGAGAGATGATCGCAGACAACCCGACCGGGCACTTGGATGGTGACCTCGTGACACCGCAGCATCAGCGCTGCTTGCCGAGAAGGAGCAACATCGCGGGCACGCCGAGTAGCGCAGTGACAATCCCTACTGGGAGCTGTTGAGGCGCCCACACCGTGCGCGCCGCCGTGTCGGCGATCGTGAGTAGCGATCCTCCCAACATGACTGCCAGTGGGACTAGGGCACGATGATGAGTGACGCCGGCCAAGCGGATCGCGTGCGGAGACATCAATCCAATGAAGCCGATTGCGCCGCCGAGGACCACAGCGGTGACCGTTGCAAGTGCCGCAGCCGCGAAAATGCCCATCTGCAACGGAATGACCGCAACACCGAGAGAGCGGGCCTTGAGCTCGCCGAGAGTGATCAGGTCAAGTTGCAACGAAACAACCAAGCTCAATGCCATCAATGCGCCGAGCACGATCCACGCGGACAGCGGCGCATCACCCTGCGACAAGTCGCCCATCAGCCAGAACAGCATTCCTTTCACTTGCGCTTCGGGCGCGAGGACCAGCGTCAGACTGATCATGGCTGAGAGGCCGGCCGACAACACGACGCCCGTGAGCAGCAGACGGTAGACGTTCCAGTCACCGGCGCGGTATGTCAGTCCGAACACGACAACGATCGCGCCGATGGCACCGGCGAACGCAGACGCGTTCATGACTGCCACGCCCGCGCCTAAGGAGAGCGCAAGCAGCGCACCAAGCGAGGCACCGCCCGAGACGCCCAGAACGTAAGGATCTGCCAGCGCGTTTCTCAGAAGAACTTGCAGTAGCGTCGAGGCGAGCGCGAGTAGCCCCCCACAGGCGTATGCGGCGAACGCTCGAGGTGCGCGCAGGTTCCAGATGACATCGTGTGATAAACCGGGCGTCCCCAACACGATCGTCTCGACCACATTCCCGATGCCGATCGGAACGCTGCCGAAGGTGAGCGCTGCGATCACACTCGCAAAAGACGTCATCGCGAGAACAGCAAACAATGCTGACGCCCGCCTGCGCGCTCTACCCGCTCCGGCAGACTCACTGGCTCCATACAGCTGCCCGGTCACGAAAGTGTTATCACTGGCCACCCGTGATGCTCGGCGTACTCGCGCAGCGTCTCGTCAGGATCCACTGCGACCGGGTGGCTCACTCGCCCTAGGAGGGGGAGGTCGTTCAGGGAGTCACTGTAAAACCACGATTCCTCGAACGAGGCGAGCGAGCGGCCGGTATGCGCGAGCCATGATTCGAGCCGTTTCACCTTCCCTTCCCGAAAGCAGGGGATATCGGTCACCTTCCCCGTAAACTCTCCGGCCCGTTGCTCGGGCTCCGTTGCGATCAGATGCTCGATGCCGAACTCGCGAGCGATCGGCGCAGTAACGAAGCTGTTCGTCGCCGTGATTACTGCACGCAAGTCCGCGCGATGGCGTTCGACGAGCGCACGCGCGGAGTTCCGTATGATCGGAAGTATTTTTCGCGCCATGAACTCGCGGTGCCAGGCGTCGAGGGTCGCACGCGGGTGCCGCGCGAGCGGTTTCAGTTGAAAATCGAGGAACTCGTTTATATCGAGGGTGCCCGCTCTGTACTGGTCGTAAAAGCGTTGATTACGTGCTTCATAGACTTCCCTATCGAGCACGTTCTGTTCGATCAGAAACTGCGCCCACTCGAAATCACTGTCGCCCGCAAGCAGAGTGTTATCCAGATCGAACAAGGCGAGCTTCACACCTTCACTCCTTGAGCGTCGAGAGCAGCTCGCGCAGCAGCGGCATCGTGACTGCACGCTTGGCTGACATCGAATAACGATCCAGCGCCTCGAGCATCGCAAGCAGCGCAGGCATGTCGCGGCGCACGTGCGTCAAAAGGTATTCAATCAAATCCGGCTGCAACGCAAATCCTCGGACTGCCGCATGCTCGGCGAGCGCCTGCGCCTTCTCCGGATCACTCAGACAATGCACTTCGTACACGAGACCCCAGCCGAGCCGCGTCACCACGTCGGCCCGCAAGGGGAGCTGCATCGGCGCCACATTGCCCGCAGCGAGCAGAGTCTTACCCGCATCCCTAAATACGTTATAGACATTGAAAAAAGCGACCTGTGCCTCCTCGTTTAGCCGTTCCACATCGTCGATGGCCACTGCATCGATCTCGCAGAGGCCGTCGGGCAAGGTCGTCTTGGGAGTGCTCGCGATATAAATGACATGAGAACCCGCTGCTTCAAGCCGTGCAAGCGCAGCGCGCAAGAGGTGGGTACGTCCGCTCCCAGGCGGACCCCATAGGTATAGAAGGCGCTCATCGCCGCCCCGCGCATCGAGACTCCGCAGCCGCACCGTAAGCTCGGCATTGCGCCCGGAAACGAAGTTGTCGAGTGTCGGCGGGGGCAGGACGGAAAAATCGAACGCGAGCTGTTTCACGCAAATGCTGCCAGGTTACGACTGCAGGTCTAGCACGATGAGGCGGCATTGTACACACCGCTCGCCGACGTCCGGCGGCTCGACTTGATTACCCTCACGAAGCCCCGGGGCCGCAGCAGCACGCCACCTCCAGCGCGAGACAACCCAGCGGCAAGGCTGGGTGCCGGGAATATCTGCATTTACGGTAGAATCGTGGGTTGCGAGTGAGCGCGGTCCGGTGCGAGCATTCCACACCAAGATTATTGCGTTCGCATATGCTGGCGCGCCTGTCGCCCCTCCGTGCTTCCCCCGAATGACTGAACCGACCTCTACCCCGTCTCTGACTTACCGTGACGCTGGCGTCGATATCGACGCCGGCGATGCGCTCGTCGAAAGGATCAAGCCTTACGCGAAGCGCACGATGCGACCCGGGGTACTGGCGGGTATCGGCGGCTTCGGCGCATTGTTCGAATTGCCGAAAGGCTATCGGGAGCCCGTGCTCGTCTCAGGCACCGACGGCGTGGGCACCAAGCTCAAACTCGCTTTCGAGCTCGCGAGACACGACACGATCGGCATCGATCTCGTCGCCATGAGCGTCAATGACATTCTGACTCTGGGCGCCGAACCGCTGTACTTCCTCGACTATTACGCTTGCGGAAAGCTCGACGTAGCCACCGCCAGCGAAGTGGTGAAAGGCATCGCGACGGGCTGCGAGCGGGCGGGGTGCGCACTGATCGGCGGCGAAACCGCGGAGATGCCCGGAATGTACACGCCTGGCGAGTACGACCTTGCCGGGTTCGCAGTCGGAGTCGTGGAGAAAACACGCATCGTGGACGGCTCGACGATCGAGCCGGGAGATGTTCTGCTGGGTCTCGCCAGCGACGGCGCGCATTCGAATGGGTATTCGCTGATACGTAAGATCCTCGCCACGACCCGTGCGAGCCTCGATGAGCGTCTAGGGTCGCACACCTTGGCGGATTTGATCCTCGCGCCCACTCGCATCTACGTAAAACCTGTTCTGCAGCTTCTTCAATCGACGCAGGTCAAAGGTATGGCCCACATCACGGGCGGGGGCCTCGTGGAAAACATTCCTCGCGTGCTTACAGAAAATCTCACTGCGCGCATCGACCGCGCCGCGTGGACGATGCCACCACTTTTCAAGTGGCTGCAAACAGCGGGCAACGTGACCGACCATGAAATGTTCCGCGTTTTCAATTGCGGCATCGGCATGGTAATCGTCGTCGCCAACAGCGATGTCAAACGCGCGCTGAATGTGCTTGCCAGTAGTGGAGAGACGGCATGGCGCATCGGTGTCATCAAGAAACGTACAGGCGATGAGCCGCAGACCGTTTTCGGTTGACTGCGCTTCGATTGCCCTGAGCTCCTAATGGTGCGGCGTACTCTTACGCTCTCGCAAATCGGCCCGGTGGGCGGCAGAAAAGCCTCGACTCGATGATGCGCCCATGCGTACGACGCGCATAGTTGTACTCATCTCCGGCAGGGGCAGCAACATGCAGGCGCTGCTCGAATCCGGTTTGCCTGCCACGATCTCTGCGGTAATCAGCAACGTTCCCGACGCGCCGGGACTCGCAACTGCACGAGCTCACGGCGTCGCAACGGCCGGGGTCGACCACCGACGCTATCCGGATCGCCCGTCCTTCGATGCTGCGCTCGCCTCCGAAATCGATCGCCATACGCCGGATCTGATCGTGCTTGCAGGATTCATGCGAGTTTTGACGGAACCTTTCGCCCGGCGCTATAGCGGGCGCATGTTGAATATACATCCGTCGCTGCTGCCTGCATTCCCGGGTCTGCACACGCATCGCCGGGCGCTCGAAGCGGGCGTGCGCATCCACGGTTGCACCGTACACTTCGTGACCCCCGCACTCGATCACGGGCCGATCGTGAGTCAAGCCGCGGTCCCGGTTTTTGACGACGACAGCGAAGAGCTCCTGGCGGCTCGCGTCCTCCGTGAGGAACATGTGATTTACCCTCAGGCGGTGCGCTGGTTCTGCGAAGGACGGCTTACGCTTTCGGGGAACGCCACCGTTCATATCGACGGTGCGCCGGTGGCAGCCGGTGCCCTCGTCTCACCCCCAATCGAGGTCAAGACATAGCGCGAACGCGCTGCCTGTCACGCGGTCTCTATCATAATGAAACGCACGCTTAGACATGGATTTGGAGTTGTGCTCGCCTGCCTGATCGGACTGATTGCGCCTCACGCGCTCGGTGCGCCAAAGACCGTCAAGGCAAGCTACAACGCTTTCATGAACGGGCTGTCGATTGGCACTATCAACGAACAGTTCGAAGCCAATGCGGGACGCTACCGCATCGTAAGCGACACCAAGCCGCTGGGGCTGGCGGCGCTCATCCAGCGTCAGCCACTGAGATTTTCGAGCGTGGGTCGGGTTGCACGGGAGGGGCTGCTTCCCAAGCAGTTCGAAGCGCGGCGCACGCCCACGGACGAACCCGAAGTTACGGCGGAGTTCGATTGGGATCAAGCGCAGCTCATGCTCAGGCACGACGGCAAGACGGAATCAGTATCCTTGCCGGCCGCGACGCAGGACCGTCTCTCCGTTATGTATCAGTTCATGTACCTTCCTTTGGAAAAGACGCGGGAGCTACACGTGCCGATGACGAACGGACGCAAGCTCGATAGTTACCGCTACCGCGTAACGCGCGATGTGGAAGTCGAAACAGGCATCGGTCGACTCAAGACCGTGCATCTGGTAAAAATTCGTGATCCGGGAGATCCAGGCAACGAGGTCTGGCTTTCGCCCCAGCATCACTACTTCCCCGTCAAAATGACGATCGTGGAGAGAGACGGCGTGCGCTTCGAGCAGATCATTCAAAGTCTCGAGGTCCGTGATTGATGCGCGCATCTTGCGGCGGCTCGCCCTCGCCGCAGCCCTCTCGAGCGTTGTTCACGCCGCCGTGGTCATTTTCGGGCGCATCGAACTGCCCGAACAAACGTCAGAGCTGCCGCCGCTTGCTGTCCAAATCGTCAGCCTCCCGCCTCAAGCGCGCGCGTTAGCCGCAGCACCCGTTGACAAACCCCGACCGGCTCGGGCGAGACGTGCGCAAGGACCCCGTCTCGCAACGATAGACGCCCCTTCGCCTGTCGCGCTCCCTGTAGATCCCGAACCGAACGACATCCCGAACATTGACGAACCCCAGGTCGACGAAGCGTCAGCGCCAGTTGCTCCCACGGAGCCCGTCGTCGTGGCCACAGCTCCATCTTCGACGTTAGTTCCTGAACCCCCACTCCCGCGCACCCTCCCCCGCAAAGGACGCATCACTTACAACCTCGTTTATGGACGCGATCGGTTTCCGGTCGGACGCACGGTGCAGACCTGGGAAATGGACGGCACGGCCTACCAACTGGCCAGCCGGTCGGAAACCACGGGCATCGTCGATCTGATTCGCTCGCAACATGGCACCTACCTCAGCCGCGGCTCGCTCACGCGGCAGGGACTGCGACCGGACACATTTCTGATGAGCCGCAATCGCGGGCGCGGCACTGAACAAGCGCGCGCCGTGTTTGACTGGAATGGCGCCACTGTGACATTGGACGGTTCGGCCGCGCCGCGCAACGAGAAACTTCCGCCCGACACGCAGGACATTTTGAGTCTGATGTACCAGATCGCGCTGGATCCGCCGCCGATGGGTCGCTTTCAAAGGAGCGTGACCAATGGACGCGGTATGGATATATACGAACTCGATTCACTGCCGGAGGAAACGATTGAAACACCGCTCGGCGCGCTGCGCGCGTTGCCTGTCAGGCAGGTGCGTAAACCGGGCGAAGAAAGTCTCGAGCTATGGTTTGCGACGGAATATCGTTACCTGCCTGTGCGCATTCGATTCTTCAACCGCGACGGTGAGCCTCAGGGCGAACAGATTGTCACCGAGATCAGATTGTCCGAAGAATAGATTCGCTGCGTTCTCGACTCAGCCACAACCACTCGTTATATGTCCGCGGCACTGCGCGGCTTGCTTTTCTTTTTCGCTCAGCAGCTTTAAAGCACCCACTCTTGAACATACATCACAAACTTCTCGACGCCGCTACGCACGCACTTGGGATCGCGCTGAAGTTCGAACAGCCCGCTGACGCGGTCCTCAGCCAGTACTTCAGGCAACATCATGCGCTGGGGCAAAGAGACCGAGCCTTCATCGCCGAGGCCGTATTCGGCGTGCTGCGGCACAAGCGGGTGTTGGAGCACGTCACCGAGAACGGCAATGCCCGTCGGCTGCTGCTCGGCTGGATTGCGCGTTTCTCAGGCTTCAACGTGGCGGACGTGAGCTCAGCGCTAAAAGCCGCAGAGGCGGCGACTGTGGCTCAGTTCAAAGCGATCTCGCTCGACGAGTTGCCGGTCGCAGTGCGCACCGAGTTACCGGACTGGGTTTACGAGCGCCTCGCTGCGAGCATGACCATAGCGGACATCGTTGAACTGGGCAGGGCACTGCAGGAGCCTGCTCCACTGGATCTGCGGGTCAATACATTGCAAAGCGATCGCCCGCGGGTGCTTCGTCAGCTTGCGGAAAGAAACATAGAAGCTCTGGAAACGGTGCACTCGCCAATCGGCGTGCGGATTTCGCACAAGACCGCGCTCAACCGCGAACCGATGTTCCTGGAGGGCGCTGTGGAAGTGCAGGATGAAGGCAGCCAACTGGTAGGTTACCTGGTGGCGCCGCGACGTAACGATCTCGTCGTTGATTTCTGCGCGGGCGCTGGCGGTAAGGCGCTGATGCTCGGCGCGATGATGAACAGCCAGGGCCGTGTATACGCGTTCGATGTCTCGCCCGCGCGACTCTCGCGACTGAAGCCGCGGCTCAAGCGCTCAGGTCTGTCCAACCTTCACCCCCACTTGCTCAGAAGCGAGCACGATCCGAAGGTCAAACGCCTCGCAGGCAAGATCGATCGCGTGCTCGTCGACGCGCCTTGCAGCGGTCTCGGGACAGTGCGTCGCAATCCAGATTTGAAATGGCGGCAGTCGCCAGATAGCGTCGCAGAGCTGCGTGAAAAGCAGACGAGCATACTTGCTGCAGCGTCCACTCTGGTGAAAGCAGGCGGGCGGCTGGTTTACGCAACGTGCAGTCTGCTGCGCGAGGAGAACGAAGAAATCGTGGATCGCTTCCTTGAGGCCCACCCGGAATTCGCGCCGCTCCATTGCGGAGAGATTCTGCGCCAGCAGGGTATTGAAACGAACATACCGCAGCGCATGCGTCTGTGGCCCCACGTGCACGGAACGGACGGATTTTTTGGCGCCGCCTTCGAGCGGTCCCGCGCGGGGCAGGCGCCAGGCGCTCCCGGCCGGTAAATTGCTCATCACTTCAGTGGCATGGAATCAACGTTTGGGACGTACCGGAATGCTTTGCCGGCATGGTTGAACTTAGGTAGACTCCAGCCGTCATAAGAGGGCATTTAATCTTCGAGGAGTCTCATGTTTACAGGGGTTTACGATCTTCCGTGGTGGGGTTACGTGGTCTATGCGCTGGTTATGACGCACGTCACCATCGCGGGCGTTACGATTTATCTGCACCGCCATCAGGCGCATCGAGCCCTCGAACTGCACCCTCTTCCCAGTCATTTCTTTCGTTTTTGGTTGTGGCTCACGACGGGCATGGTTACAAAGGAATGGGCTGCAATACACCGCAAACATCACGCGAAATGCGAAACGACTGAAGATCCCCACAGCCCCCAGATCTATGGCATCAACAAAGTGATGTGGGAAGGCGCCGAGCTTTACCGTAAGGAATCCGTCAACAAGGAAACCCTCGAGCGCTATGGGCACGGCACCCCTGACGATTGGATCGAGCGCAAGCTCTACAGCCGTTTTACCGTGCTCGGCATCTCGCTCATGCTGGTCACGAATTTCGTGCTGTTTGGCTTCATAGGCATCACGATATGGGCCGTTCAGATGATCTGGATCCCACTGACGGCAGCGGGCGTCATCAACGGTATCGGCCACTATTGGGGTTACCGCACGTTCCAGCCCGCCGACGCGAGCAGGAACATCGTGCCCTGGGGCATTCTGATCGGCGGCGAGGAGCTGCACAACAATCACCACGCGTACGGCACTTCGGCGCGGCTTTCGAATCGCTGGTACGAGTTCGATATCGGCTGGATGTACATCCGGTGCCTGCAAATGCTGGGGCTTGCGGACGTCAAGAAAATCGCGCCTCGCCTGAAGCTCGACCGCGCCAAGACGCATTGCGACGTGGCCACACTGCAAGCTGTCGTCACGCACCGCTACGAAGTTCTGGCGAAGTACGCGAAATCGCTGCGCACGACCTGCGCGGACGAAATGCGTTCGCTGCGCGCAAGCGCCGTGAGTGTTGACCTGCGGGCTCTCAAGCGCTGGCTGCATATCGATACCAGCACTCTGCCGCAGATCGAACGCGAGCAGCGCGAGCGCGTCCTGAAAGCCAGCACCAGGCTTGCCACGGTCTATACGATGCGCGATGAGCTTGCCGCGTTATGGCAACGCTCTACGGCTTCGAAAGAACAACTCGTTCACCAGCTCGAAGATTGGTGCCGGCGTGCTGAAGCGAGCGGCATCGAAGCGCTGCAGACTTTCTCACGCAGGTTGCGCTGTTACGCCTGACGTCAGAATTCAGAAGTTCGTGAATAAAAGAGCCCGCTGATAGCGGGCTTTTTTCTTGGATGCGGTCGCCGGAATGATCAGCCGCCATGTGCTAATCGCGGCGGTTACCCCCTCCGTTGGGGAGGGGGAGGGGCTAGTCGACTGCCGGTTTACTTTATCTTCGTCTCTTTGTAGATCACGTGCTTGCGCGCGACGGGGTCGAATTTCTTGATTTCGATCTTGTCGGGCTTCGTGCGCTTGTTCTTCGTGGTCGTATAGAAATGGCCGGTTCCTGCTGACGATTCCAGCTTGATCTTCTCTCTCATCTCACGCGCTCCTTATGCAAGCTCGCCGCGGCTGCGCAACTCGGCGAGCACGACGTCGATACCTTTCTTGTCGATTGTGCGCAGGCCCGCAGTGGACACGCGCAGGCTGACCCAGCGGTTTTCGCTTTCGACCCAGAAACGGCGGTAATGTAGATTGGGCAGGAAACGCCGAAGCGTCTTATTGTTCGCGTGGGAAACGTTGTTACCCCGCATGGGCTTCTTGCCGGTGACTTGACATACGCGTGCCATGACGCTGCTCCAGAATGCCGAAAAGCTGCGGATTTTACAGGGGTTTCGTCCCCAGCTCAACCTGCCTGTGCGGGCCGCCGCTCACCCTGTCCGCTTATAGCCCTTACAGCAACCCCCGCTCGGCAAAAGACATGGCTGCATCGCCTCCTACGACAAAATGATCGAGCACTTTGACGTCAACGAGAGCGAGCGTGTGCTTCAGCGTCTGCGTCAACGCCTCATCGGCCCGGCTCGGCTCCGCGACTCCCGACGGATGGTTATGCGCGAAAATGATTGCCGCCGCGTTGAAATGCAGCGCGCGCTTGACGATCTCGCGCGGAAAGACGCTGGTCTGGGTCAGCGTGCCGCGGAAAAGCTCTTCGACCGCCAGCACGCGATTCTGAGCGTCAAGAAAGACGGCTACAAAGACCTCGTGCGCACGGCCCTGCAGCTTGAGCCGCAGATAGTCGCGCACGGCGTGCGGTGAGCTCAGCGCAGCCCCGCGATCCAAGGTTTCCCGCAACGCCCGCCGGCTCATCTCGAGCACGGCCGGCAACTGTGCATACTTGGCATCGCCGAGGCCGGGTATCACATTGAAGACGTCACGCTCGGCACTCAGCAAACCAGAAAGCGAACCGCATTCAGCCAGCGCATCGCGCGCGAGATCGACAGCGCTCCGCCCTCTGATGCCGGTGCGGAACAGGATTGCGACGAGCTCGGCGTCTGAAAGCGCCTCCGGACCTTTGCAGATGAGCTTCTCCCGCGGCCGGTCGTCCACGGGCCAATGCGCAATAGTCATTTGTCCCCTCCCCTGTCGCCACGCCGCTGAGTTTCTAGAAACGCGCGACGGCGATTACTGTTTACTCCGATGCAAGCTGACGCGTTCAACACGATGGTTTACACTTGCGCTCGCTCGAACGTGAAGGGCGCTACGTGACTGATACTGCGCGCAAAAAGATACTTCTCGGCGTCACTGGGGGCATCGCGGCTTACAAGGCTGCCGAGCTCGTGCGCCGCTTGTCCGAACGGAGCGTCGATGTTCACGTTGTGATGACGCAGGCTGCATGCGGATTCATTACGCCCGCTACTTTGCAGGCGCTATCTGGCAATCCGGTTTTCACGGATATGTGGGACCCGCGCATCCGTGACAGCATGGCTCACATCGAGCTCTCACGGGACAAGCACCTCATTGTGATCGCACCTGCGACCGCCGATTTTCTCGCCAAGCTCGCGGTAGGCATCGCTGACGACCTGCTTTCGACGTTGTGCCTCGCACGCGACTGCCCTCTGGTCGTTGCGCCGGCGATGAACCGACAGATGTGGGAGCACCCCGCCACCCAGCGCAACGTCGCGCAACTGAATGCCGACCGGATCGAGGTACTGGGTCCGGCAGCGGGCGATCAGGCCTGCGGCGAAGTGGGTATGGGGCGCATGCTCGAGGCGATTGAAATTGCACAGTCTGTGACCGCACTGCTGGCGCCCAAAGCGCTTGCCGGCGTGCGCATGCTGGTTACGGCGGGTCCGACGTTCGAAGCGATCGACGCGGTTCGTGGCCTTACTAACCAGAGCTCGGGCAAGATGGGTTACGCCGTAGCGCGCGCAGCAGTGGAAGCGGGTGCAGACGTGACGCTCGTTTCCGGGCCGACCAGCCTTACTGCGCCTGCCCGGGTGGAGCGCGTCGACGTCGTCTCCGCTGACGATATGCTGAGTGCAGTCAAGAAACGCGTCGCGAAAGCGGATGTGTTCGTCAGTGTCGCGGCCGTGGCAGATTACCGTCCGGCCAAGGTGAGCGAGCAGAAAATAAAGAAAGGCGATCGAGCCGTGTCGCTCGAGCTCGTGCCGAACGAGGATATCCTTGCGTATGTGGCAGCCTTACCCAAAGCGCCTTTTTGCGTGGGCTTTGCGGCAGAGAGCGAAAAGCTCGCTGAGTACGCCGAAGAGAAGCGCAGGCGCAAGAAGGTGCCTCTGCTTGCCGCAAATCTGGTGCAGCACGCGATCGGCGCGGACGACAACGAAATCACCCTGTTCGACGACGAGGGCGCGCACCCGTTGCCTCGTGCGCCCAAGGAAGTCGTGGCGCGTCAACTCGTGGCGCACATCGCAAAACTCTACAAGCGCCCGCGCACCAACTCGTAACCGCGCGCTCACGCTCTGCTTCTGCGTGCCTCTCCTGCTACATACATGAGAACAATCGAAGTCAAGATTCTCGATCCACGTTTGCGCGAGCAGCTTCCCCATTACGCTACGCCCGGCAGTGCGGGACTCGACTTGCGCGCGTGTTTACAGGCACCGCTCACGCTCCAACCCGGCGACACCGAGCTCGTACCTTCCGGCATCGCGATCCACCTCGACGATCCACGCATCGCCGCGATCATTCTGCCGCGGTCGGGATTGGGCCATAAGCACGGTATCGTGCTCGGGAATTTAGTCGGCCTGATCGACTCGGATTACCAGGGGCAGATTTACGTATCGACGTGGAATCGCGGAAAAGCCGCGTTTACGATACAGCCGATGGAACGTCTTGCACAGCTTGTCGTCGTACCTGTCGTTCAGGTGGGCTTCAACGTAGTCGAAGAATTCCACGCTAGCAGCCGTGGCGCGGGGGGCTTTGGGAGTACCGGCAAGGTTTAATGATGAATCCCGAATATGCAATGCGGAACAAGGCGGGGCGCACGCTGTGCCCGCGTTCATTCATCATTCATCATTGGCCATTCGTCATTCGCACATGAAGTCTGCGCTCGTGCTCTTCGCACATGGCTCACGCGACCCCGACTGGGCCGCACCTTTTCGTGAGATCCAGCGAAAAGTCGCGGCCGAAAAACCCGAGCTCGCCGTCGAGCTCGCTTTTCTCGAGCTGATGCAGCCATCACTGCCCGATGCAGTGAATCGGCTGGTCTCTTCGGGCAATCGGCACATTACAATCGCACCAATGTTCATGGCGCAGGGTGCACACTTGAAGCGCGACCTGTTGAAGCTGATCGCCGAGCTTCGCGGAAGCCACCCAGGGATCGAATTCAGATTGCTGGCTGCCGCAGGCGAAGCTGAACCCGTCATCGATGCCGTGAGCACGTGGGTCGCTGCGAATGCGTGATGGCCCGCAAGACAGACAAAGCAGGAGTGTACCGATGAAATCGTTGTTGGCTGCGACGCTGTTTGCGTTGTGGAGCTCTACCGCACTAGCCGACCTCCCTGAGGTCGTGCTTACGATAGGCGGGCACAAGCTGACGGCCGAAGTTGCCGCCACGGACGCACACCGCACGACGGGCCTCATGTATCGCCGCATGCTTCCGGAGAACCGCGGTATGCTGTTCCTGTTTCCGGACGTAGCTCTTCACAGCATGTGGATGATGAACACCTACGTGCCGCTCTCGGTCGCTTTCCTCGATCGCGACGGCACCATCATCAATATTGCTGACATGCAGCCGCAGACCCAGAACCCGCATGGCGCAGCGCGACCTGCGCAATATGCGCTCGAAACAACTCAAGGCTGGTTCGCCAAGCGCGGCATCAAACCCGGCGCGAAAGTCGAAGGGCTCGCGAAAGCCGGTTCGCTAAGGTGAAGCTCGCTTAATTCGTCAGCCGTAAACTGCAGACGGTAAGCCGTGACAAAAAAAGCCCGCGAGATCGCGGGCTTTTTTCTTGGCGCTGTTAGCGCGTTGCTGAGGCAGGCACGCTGCGTCGGCATCCAGACGGACCCTTACGGGGTGTGCTAGCCGAACATCGCCGTGCGGAACACACCGCCGCTCGCGACCATGAAGAACACCATCGGAATCGAAAGCATGGTGTTGGTGCGTGAAGCCAGGAACGCGATGCGACGCGCTTTAGCTTTCTCGGGATCAGTCGCCGGCTTCAAACCGAGGATCTTTTGCTGGTTGGGCCAGATCAGCCCCCACACGTTGAAGAGCATGATCGTGCCCAGCCAGGCACCGACGCCGATCGGATAATACGTTGACTTCTGAAAAAGGAATGCATCGACAAAGTGGGCGCCCAGAATCATTGCCCCGGCAAGCCAGGTGACCAGGGCCGCCCATCGGAAATAGAACAGTGCGCGCGGCGCGACGTGTTTCGTGATGCCTGGCGCCGTGCCGTCTTTGGCTGCGTCGGCAAGTGCGGGCACCTGCACAAAGTTGAAATAATAGAGCAGGCCTATCCACATGACGCCCGCGAGGATGTGAATCCAACGCCCAATGCCGAGCTGAATGAAATCTCCCATGACTTCTCCTTATTGCAGCGCGAACTTGACGACGTTGTAGAGTATGAGCGTGAGCACGAGACCCGAGATCACCGTGCCCCACAAGGAGTCGAGTGGATTTTTCATTTCACCTCCATGGGCATAGATTTTTTTTACGACAACGTCCTAGAGTAACCAAACGCAGCGCGCTAGGCAATAGTGCTGGCATGATCAACACGCGTCAAAAGACGGCTCAGAGCGCCCCGTCGTGCTCAGCGAAGATTCAGCGATCAGTTCATAGTCGCAGCTAAAACCAAAGTTCAGCCATTTGCAGAAAGGAACTGCAGCCAGGCAGTCTGCACGAAAAGCTTGGTCGCACGCGTATTCGCATGCGCCGAGTGTGAGCAGTGACCAATCCGCGACTGGAGCGTCACAGTCGCATTTCTAGTCGTGACGGAGCCATCTGGAAGAGAGCCTCATGGTTGCGACCGCAGGGGTTTGCCCGCGCAAAGCCGAACCTCTCGCATGGGTCACAGCAGCTGCAGCCACGATCGTACGTCGGTGCGAGCTGCGGCACCGAAGCCTTCCGCGCTTTCGAAACCGGCGGGAAGATTCGAACTGCCCATAAAGCAACACCTATAACACCCGCGGGGCAGGCGCCTGTGGGACGACCGTTCAAATCTCCCCCCACGCACATATTCTGAAACGGCTGCCCGAGTGACCAGAGGGACGCTGAAAAGGAGTGCTTTTTTCCGGCCACTGGTGATCTGGGCGTGGCGCCGACGCGGCGCTGTATTACAATCGTGGAAACATCATAACTAGAATCAAATGCCCATCATGAGAACAGCGCTTTGTGCCGTGCTCGTAGCGGGTGCCGTATTTTCCCAGTCATCCGCCCTTGCAGGAGAAGGTTCCACGCTGCGTGGGTTGAAGCCGCAGCAAGACACCTCGGATACAGAAGCGGCGGACGTTTCACCGAGCGCGCCAGGTGTGAAGTGGCGAGCGGCCGGCGTCCTCCAGGATTTCGCACCACGCCTCACGCTCTATGGAGGCACGGTTGAATCGCGCCGGTTCACACTCAACGACGCCGACGTAAGGGTTTCTCTCTACCGGCCGCACGGCCAGAACTTGGCCCTCGACACCGGCAACACGAACCCACTACACAACATCGTTCCTAAATACTCGCTCTATCGGCAGATAGACCAATCGCTGCCTGGCGGCTGGGGTCTCGGATTCGGCGTAAGACAAAGCAGCTACAACTTTGCAACGAACACGCTGTACTCTGTCTCAGGCGAACGCTATATCGGCAATTTCCGCGGTGCATACACGTTGTACTCGGGCAGAACGGAAGGCGCCGATCTCGGCTCGTCACAGCGCGTCCAGGTGAGTTACCTCTACGGCGAACGCAATACCGTAGGCCTTTCCTACACGACCGGGCGCGAGATCGATAACCCAGTAATCCCACTTGGCCTGACGCTCAACGATGCTCGTGATCTGACGCTCTCAGGACGGCACTGGCTGTCTACGAACTGGGCGCTGACGTACGACCTGCAGAGTCACGAACAGGCAACGCTCGCCCGCCGGCAGGGGCTGCGTCTCGGCGTAAGCCGCAGCTTCTAGCGTTACTGCGCGCGATCGCGGCCCGTCAACGGCACAAATCGCACTGCGAGTATGGCCCGTCGATGGAAGGTGCCGTCGGGTTGCTTCTCGATGAGATAAAGCGTCTGCGCGCCCTGTTGTGCTCCCACCGGAATGACCAGCCTGCCGCCCGTCTTGAGCTGCTGTTTGAGCGCATCGGGCACCTCCGGGGCAGCGGCCGTAACGATGATGGAATCGAAAGACGCATGCTCGGGCCAGCCGGCATAGCCATCCGCGATGCGCGCCGCGACGTCACCGTAGCCCAGCTCGGCTAGACGTTCATGCGCTTGTCGTGCGAGTGATTCGATGATTTCGACCGTGTAAACCATTGCACCAAGCTCGGCTAGCACGGCGGTCTGATACCCGGAGCCGGTACCTATCTCAAGCACGCTGTCGCCAGGCTGCACGGCCAACAAATCAGACATGAGTGCAACGATGAAAGGCTGCGAGATCGTCTGGCCGTGCCCAATCGGAAGTGGCCGATTGTCATAAGCCTGCGACTCCTGTCCCGATGGCACCAGACTATGACGAGCTACCCGGCCGAGCGCCTCGAGGACCCGAGGGTTGAACGTCTCGCGGCCGGTTTCGGCGCGCGTCTCCCAAGCAATGCGGGCGATGTCTTCAAGCATCGCATTGCGCGCTGTGGCGTAACGATCCTGCGCGTTGCTGTCCATTGCCACGAGTGTTGCAAAAACTAAACCATTCGCGGCCAAGTACAACCTCGAGCGAGGGCGCGATGAAAAAAGAATGGGCATACGCATTGAAGTATGCCCGGCAGTCGGTCGCTCCGGCGCAAACCCCGCTCACTTTTTGGAGCGGGCTTTATAGCTGGCGGTATTGTTATTTCGCGAGGCAATCTTTCATGAACGCTTTGCGCTCGCCGCCTTTCATTTTCTTGTCACCTGCCTCCTTGTTGCACGATTTCATCTTCTCTTGCTGCGCCGTCTTTTTCGCGCTGCCCTTGTCGGCCTTCGTGTCCATCGCACCGCCTTTCAGGCACGTGCTCATGAACTTCTTGCGGTCGTCCGCTTTGCGGTCCCCGGCTTTCTCTGAGCAGTCCTTCATGCGTTCCTGCTGAGCTTTCTGCTTTTCGGTCGGCTCTTTTTTCATGTCGCCGCCCTTCGCGGACCGCTCGGCAGCCACGGGTGCTTTCTTTTCGACATCTTTCGACTTGTCCTGGGCGAGCGCCAAGGGACTGGCCAGTACCAAACACACCACCGCGATCAATTGTTTCATCATGTCCTCCATGAAGTGGGATACCAGCCCTCCGTCGAGGTTCGGTAGCCGGCGACGCCAGCCCTATCCTTAACGTTCAAACATTTACGCCGCTGACATTGGTTGAACGCGGCGCCTCGCACGTATGCGCTTCCTACCCGCTTATCATAATCGCCGCGCTCATGATGTGCACGAGCAGCCATCAGGTGGTCCGGGTTCGGCCTCACCTTGCGCGCGGTCCAATCTGGTCACGGCTCCGAGCCTTTTATGAACGCGTCAAGCACCCCACACCACGCTGCGGCCAAATTTCCACGGTTGTACCCGCCTCCGCCGAAACCCATGATGCGACCCTGGGTCATTTCATTCGCGAGCGCGCACAAGCTGCGCGCTGCATGCGCATGGGCCGCAGGCGTGTATTGCAGATGTGCCAGCGGATCGCCCGCGATACTGTCGGCGCCGCACTGGAAAACGATGAATTCCGGTTTGTGTTTTCGAACATGCTCGACGACGCGCTCCCACGCGGCGTAGAACTCTGTGTCACCCGAACCCGGCTGCATCGGCACATTGAGCTTGAGCCCCTCGCCTGCGCCTTTGCCGCGCTCGTAATCGTGTCCGGTTCCCGGATAAAGAAACCGACCATCCTCGTGGATGTCGGCATAGATGAGGTCGGGATCTTCCTCATAAGGATAGTACAAGCCATCACCGTGATGGACATCGATATCCACGTATGCGACACGCTTTACTCCGTAGCGGCTGCGCAACGTGTCGATGACCACACCGCAATCATTGAAGACGCAAAAGCCCGCCGCACCGGCACGTCGCGCATGGTGCAAGCCCCCTATGGGCTGGAATGTTCGATAGCACGCGCCTGTCATGACCTGCTCGAGGCCATCCAGCGCAGCACCGACGACGTTTGCGGAAGCATCGTAGACGCCCGGGTAGGCCGGCGTATCGCCATAATCGATCGAGCCATGGCCCTCTACCGAGAGCACGCGGACACGCTCCACGTGCTCATGCTTGTGAAAGCGCTCGATTTCCTCCCGTTTGGCCTCACGCGGCTCGCGCAGTGCGACGCGCTTTGGCAAGCCGCGCTTCTCGGCTTCTTTCCAGAAAGCATCCTGTCGGTCGGGCCCGAACGGATGCCCATGCGGAAAACCATAGCGCCCGAGCGCTTCACCGACATACAACTCTACTTCCTTGGCCACGGCAGACTCCTGCGAAGCGCCTTGGTGCACACGAGGTGATTATAGAAGCATGCAGCGAGCCCTACCGAGAGCGCGAGAACAGCGGAGCCGAGCTCGTCGTCGCGCGCACCTTCGATGAGTGTGCGTCCGCCGGTACGCACCATTGCGAGCGTGCAGAGGCCTGCATCGCGTGCAAAACAGTGTGCAATTCTTGCGCTTCGCGCGCCCGGCCAGAGTCGCCAAGATCCCAGGCTCAGTCACATTGGCCATGAGCAAGACGATCGCCGCTTCGGGAGAACGCTCCAGTGTTTTCGGCCCATTCTGGGAGTGGCTCCCGGGGCCTCTTGTAGCGTTGAAGGAGATTATAGCGCAGGATCGTCGGCTCGGCTGCGCTCTGCGCTCGACCCCAAGTCTCGCCCTGCTCACGTCATCAGGCCGCGGAATTGCTTCCGCGCACTTGCGATGAATTTACTGACCGATCACGACATTTATCTCTTCAAGGAAGGCAGCCACGCGCGACTTTACGAGAAGCTTGGCTCTCGGGTAACCCAACGGGGGACCGCCCATTTCGGGGTATGGGCGCCGAATGCGCGTGAAGTGTCGGTGATCGGCGATTTCAACGGCTGGAACGCCGCCGCGAACAAGCTCGAGTCGCGCCGGGACGGCTCTGGGATATGGGAAGGCGACGCTGCGGGAGTCGAAGCGGGCACAGCCTACAAGTACCGCATCGTCTCCCCCTACGGGAGCGCGGTCGACAAAGGTGATCCTTTCGCTTTTTACTGGGAAGAGCCTCCGCGCACAGCATCGCGCGTGTGGAATCTGGACTATCAATGGGGCGACGCGGCCTGGATGCGTGCGCGCGGCGAGCACAACGCACTCACCGCACCGATGTCGACCTACGAAGTGCATCTTGGCTCGTGGAGGCGCGGCGCCGACGGCAAATTCCTGAGCTACGGTGCGATGGCGACCGAGCTCGTCGAGCACATGCAGAAAATGGGCTTCACACATCTGGAGATCATGCCCATTACAGAGCATCCATTTTACGGTTCGTGGGGATACCAGACGACCGGCTATTTCGCCCCGACTGCGCGTTATGGAACGCCGCAGGACTTCATGAATTTCGTCGATACCCTGCACCAGAACGGAATCGCCGTCATTCTCGACTGGGTGCCTTCGCACTTTCCGAATGACGAGCATGGTCTCTACCGCTTCGACGGAACTCACCTGTATGAGCACGCCGATCCGAGGCAAGGCTACCACCCGGACTGGAACAGTGCGATCTTCAATTACGGCCGCAACGAGGTGCGCGCGTTCCTGATCTCGAGCGCCCTGTTCTGGCTCGAGAAATATCACATCGACGGGATACGCGTAGACGCGGTCGCATCGATGCTGTATCTGGACTACGCCCGGCGTGCCGGAGAATGGATCCCGAACAAGTACGGCGGCAGAGAAAATCTCGACGCGATATTTTTCCTGCGCGCGCTCAACGAAGCGGTGTACCGCGATCATCCCGACGTGCAGATGATCGCCGAAGAATCGACCGCGTGGCCCATGGTGTCACGGCCTACCTATATCGGCGGCCTCGGTTTCGGCCTCAAATGGAACATGGGATGGATGCACGACACCCTGCACTACTTCAAAGAGGACCCGGTCCATCGCAAGTACCATCATGGCGAGCTCACCTTCTCGCTGATTTACGCGTTCCAGGAGAACTTCGTGCTGCCGCTGTCACACGACGAAGTGGTGCACGGTAAAGGCTCGCTCATCGGCAAAATGCCCGGGGACACCTGGCAGAAGTTCGCCAATCTGCGTCTGCTCTACGGTTATATGTGGAGTCACCCTGGAAAGAAGCTCCTTTTCATGGGTGGAGAGTTCGGACAGCGCCGCGAATGGCAACATGACGGCAGCCTGGAGTGGTGGGTGCTGCAGTATCGGGAACACAGTGGGCTGATGCACTGGGTAGCCGATTTGAACCGGCTTTACCGTGAGGAGCCCGCGCTGCACCAGGTGGATTTCGACCCCGCCGGTTTCGAATGGATCGACAACTCCGATTCTCAGTTCAGCACCCTCGCATACGCGCGGAAGACTCGCGACGAGAACACCATTATCATAGTCGCTTGCAATTTCACACCGGTGCCGCGGGAGAATCACCTGCTCGGCGTGCCACGTCATGGCTATTGGCGCGAAGTGCTGAATTCGGATGCGCCTTTCTACGGCGGCAGCGGCATGGGCAATCAGGGTGGCGTGCAATCCTCTCCGGTTGCGGCGCATGGACGTTATCATGCAATACGCATAACCCTTCCTCCTCTCGCAGTAGTTTATTTCAAGCATGAACGCTAGAGCCCCCAGAACAGCCGCACTCAAAGTCGGCCGCCGCGGAAGCCACGACGGGCGCGTGCGCGCGGTCATCGATCGCGTGATACCCGAGATCGACTGCGGCCGCTTCGCAGTAAAGCGTGTCGTAGGCGATCGCATGATCGTCGAAGCCGACGTTTTCGCCGACGGCCATGATCAGCTCGCCTGCATGCTGGGTTTCCGGCATGAGCTCGATCGTGACTGGAACGAAATACCGATGACCGCTCTCCCGAACGACCGGTGGCGCGGCGAATTTCCGCTCGAGCGACTGGGCCGCTATCGTTATACGGTGACTGCATGGGTCGATCATTTCGTCTCGTGGCGTGCCGACTTCAAGCGCCGCGTAGACCCGGCCGATATTGCTTCAGCCGCTCTCGTCGGTGCAAAGCTCATCGCAGAAGCAGCCAATCGCGCAATGCAGCGGGACGCTCAACTTTTGCGCGACTGGGGTAAACAGCTGATCTCCGCGCTCGACACCGACGAGATCAGGCGCCTCGCCCTTGACGAGGAGATGGCCGAAGTCGCACAACGCTATCCCGATCGACGCTATGCGTCGGTCTATGAGAAAGAGCTGAAGATCGTGGTCGATCGTGAGCGTGCCCGCTTCTCCAGCTGGTACGAGCTCTTCCCGCGGTCAGCCAGCCCTGAACCGGGGCGGCACGGAACGCTGCGCGATTGCGAAGCACGCCTGCCGTACATCGCAGAGCTCGGCTTCGACGTCGTTTATCTTCCGCCGATACACCCGATCGGACAGATCAACAGGAAAGGCAGGAACAACGCGCTCGAAGCGGCTGCGACCGACGTGGGCAGTCCGTGGGCAATCGGATCAGCCGAAGGTGGCCATAAAGCCATACACCCAAAGCTGGGCACGCACGATGATTTTCTCAGGCTGGTGGCGCGCGCACGCGAGCTCGGCATGGAGATCGCGCTCGATATCGCTTTTCAGAGCGCACCGGATCATCCCTACGTGACTCAGCATCCAACGTGGTTCACGTGGCGTCCGGATGGCACGGTTCAGTATGCAGAAAACCCGCCGAAGAAGTATCAGGACATCTACCCGTTCAACTTCGAATCCGATGACTGGACGCCGCTCTGGGACGAGCTTAAAAGCGTCTTCGACTACTGGATCGCGCAAGGCGTCATCGTGTTTCGCGTCGATAATCCGCACACCAAACCTTTTGGGTTCTGGGAATGGGCAATCAACGAGATCAAGGCCGCCCACCCGGAAGTCATATTCCTCGCCGAAGCTTTCACGCGGCCGAAGATCATGCATAGACTCGCGAAGCTCGGGTTCACGCAGTCATACACCTACTTCGCGTGGCGGAATACCAAACAGGAGCTCACGGCGTATTTCACCGAGCTTGCGCATGGCCCGGGCCGCGAGTATTTCCGCCCCAACATCTGGCCGAACACGCCCGATATCCTCACGGAATATCTCCAGAGCGGCGGACGCCCCGCTTTCGTCACGCGTTTGCTGCTCGCCGCGACGCTTGCGGCGAACTATGGGATCTATGGGCCTGCCTTCGAGCTCTCGGAGCACGTGCCGCGCGAGCCGGGCAGCGAGGAATATCTGCATTCCGAAAAATATGAGATACGAACCTGGGACCTCGAACGGCCCGACAGTCTGCGCTACCTGATCTCGCGCGTGAACACGATACGCCGCCAGAACGTGGCACTGCAGAATGACAGCACGCTTGCGTTCGTCAGCACTGATAACGACCAGCTGATCGCCTACTTGAAGGCGACTACGGACGTTACAAACGTGTTGCTGATGGTCGTCAATCTCGACCCGTATCATGGCCAATCGGGTTGGGTCGATGTCGATCTCGATATCCTCGGGCTGCAATCCGATGTACCTTATGAAGTTCACGATCTGCTGACCGACGCGCGCTATCGTTGGCAGGGTCGGCGCAATTACGTGGAGCTGACGCCCGGCATGGGCCACATCTTCGTCGTGCGAGGCCCGGCACGGCCATTGCGCGCCGCTGGATCCCCCGTCTAAGGATTAGCTTTCTATGGACCGCCCTGTTGCAGCTTTCGCTGCGACCGACACCGAGCAAGCCGCGCATGCCGACGATCCCCTTTGGTACAAGGACGCTGTCGTCTATCAGCTGCACGTCAAAGCGTTTTTCGATTCCAACGACGATGGCATAGGGGACTTCCGCGGGCTCACGGCGAAGCTCGATTACATTCGGGAGCTCGGCGTCAATGCGATCTGGTTGCTGCCCTTCTATCCGTCTCCGCTCAAGGACGATGGATACGACGTCGCGGATTACCACAACGTGCATCCGATGTACGGCACGCGCGCCGATTTTCGGCACTTCCTGCGTGAAGCTCACCGGGCAGGGCTGAAAGTCATCACGGAGCTCGTAGTCAATCACACGTCAGACCAGCACCCGTGGTTTCAGGCGGCTCGCCGCGCGCCGCGCGGCTCATCGAAGCGCGATTTTTACGTCTGGAGTGACGACCCGACCAAGTACAACGGCACGCGGATCATTTTCACGGACACCGAAACGTCGAACTGGACGTGGGACGAAGTCGCTAAACAGTTTTACTGGCATCGCTTCTTCAGCCACCAGCCCGATCTCAATTTCGACAATCCGAGCGTGCTCAAGGCAGTCGTGCGCACCATGCGGTTCTGGCTCGACATGGGCGTCGATGGTTTCCGCCTTGACGCTATTCCTTATCTCGTGGAGCGCGAAGGTACGAACAACGAGAACCTTCCAGAGACGCACGACGTCATCCGCCAGATCCGGCGCTCCCTCGACATTCAATATAACGACCGCGTGCTGCTCGCGGAAGCCAATCAGTGGCCCGAGGACGTCCGCGAATATTTCGGCAACGGCGACGAATGCCACATGGCGTATCACTTCCCGCTGATGCCGCGCATGTACATGGCGATCGCTCAGGAAGACCGCTATCCGGTGGTCGAGATCATGCAGCAGACGCCGGACATTCCGGACAACTGTCAGTGGGCAATATTCCTTCGCAACCACGACGAGCTCACCCTCGAGATGGTCACGAGCAAGGAACGCGACTACATGTATCGCATGTATGCCGCAGACCCGCGCGCACGCATCAACCTCGGCATCCGGCGCCGTCTCGCGCCGCTCATGGAAAACGACATGGACACGATCAAGCTGATGAACAGCCTGCTCCTGTCGATGCCCGGGTCCCCGATCGTGTATTACGGCGATGAAATCGGGATGGGCGACAACATCTTTCTCGGTGACCGTAATGGCGTCAGAACGCCGATGCAGTGGAGTCCTGATCGCAATGCCGGGTTTTCGCGTGCCGATCCGCAACGCCTTTACCTGCCGCCGATCATGGACGCGGTGTACGGCTACGAGGCGGTCAACGTGGAGGCCCAGGCACGCGAGCCCAGCTCCCTGCTCAACTGGATGAAGCGCATGCTCGCCGTGCGCCGGACGAGCCGCGCATTTGGCCGCGGGCGGCTGACCTTCCTGCGGCCGGGCAACCGCAAAGTTCTCGCCTATCTGCGCGAGCTCGGGGACGAGGCGATTCTGTGCGTGGCGAATCTCGGTCGCTCTGCACAGCCGGCCGAGCTGAATCTCTCCCGCTTTAAAGGACGCGTTCCGCTGGAGCTTCTCGGCCGCACGCCGTTCCCCCCGATCGGCGAGCTTCCCTACATGCTCACGCTCCCTGCACACAGCTTCTACTGGTTCCGGCTGGCGACCGATGTGCCCGTCCCCAGCTGGCACGAGGAGCGTATGGCGCCTGAGGACCTCCCGATCCTCATACTTTTCGACGGGTGGACGAGCTTCTTTCGCGATCGGGTCGTGCCTTGGCGCATCGCCATGGCGGAGAAAACCCGGCTGCAGCTCGAAGAACAAGTCCTGCCGCGATACCTGCAGTCGCAACGCTGGTACGCCTCCAAGGGCGAAGCGATCAAAGGCGTGCGCATGTTCGATCATCTGCTGTGGGAAACACCCGCAGGTCAGTGGATGATCGCCATGTTCAATACCGAGGGCGGGACGCAGCCGGCCTGTTATTTCCTGCCACTCGCACTCGCGTGGGAGGACACCGAGGAAGAGCGGCTGAAGGCACTCGGGCCGGTCACGATCGCGAGAGTCCGACAGCAGGCGAGCGTGGGCGTGCTCGCCGATGCGTTCGGTGACGAAGGGTTCTGCCGAGCGATGGCGGTTGCGATCGGGCGCGGCGGAGAAATTGCTACAGCGCGCGGTGCTCTACGTTTTCTGCCTACCCTCGCCTACTCGGAGATTGCGGGACCCGACGTCGCTTCACTGCGCGTCAGCATCCCGCATGGCGCCAGCAGCAATACGATCGTCACGCTCGGCCAGAGAGTGTTTCTGAAAGGGTATCGGCGCTCGCGCCGAGGGGTGAATCCCGAAGTCGAGATCGGACGCTTTCTCACGGAGGTTGCTCATTTTCCGAACTGTGTACCGCTCGCGGGCATAGTCGAGCACGTCGATCGGGATGGCAGCGTATCAACCCTTGCCATACTGCAGGCGTACGTAAGCAACCAGGGCGATGCCTGGACCTATACCCTCGAATACCTTGCGCGGTTTCTCGATACGCAGCGCGCTGCAGCCGAGCTGCCGCCGGACGTGCACGGCGCCTATCGTGCGCTCATTCAGACGCTGGGCGTGCGCACGGCCGAGCTTCACGCCGCATTTGCGCAGAAAACGGGCGATGCAGCCTTCGATCCGGAACCTGCGCGGCAGGAAGATTATGCAGAATGGAGGCGGCGCCTTCACGAGGATGCAGTCGCCACGTTCGATCTCCTCGGTCGCAGGCTCGAGCAGCTGCCGGCCGCGATTGCGGCCGACGCGCGCAAGCTGCTGGAGCGCCGGGCCCAGATTCTGGAGCGCATAGGCTCTTTGCCGACGCCGGCAGGACCGGCGCTCAAAACGCGCCACCACGGCGACTATCACCTGGGACAAGTACTCATCAGCAAGAACGATTTCATCATCACCGATTTTGAAGGCGAACCTGCGCGCACGCTCGAGGAGCGGCGCAAAAAGCACACGCCGCTGCGCGACGTCGCGGGTATGGTGCGCTCTTTCAGCTACGCGGCCGGTGCTGCGCTCGGCAGAACCGTCGAATCCGCTGAGGACGAGGCGAAGCTCGCACCCTTGGCCGCAAATTGGGAGACGGAAGCGCGCAGCGCGTTTCTCACCGCGTACGACGAGACCGCACGGCGCGCAGGCATTTACGCGAACGAAAGCGACATGCGTGCGCTGCTCGCGATCTTCGAGCTCGAAAAGGCGCTGTACGAGCTCCGTTACGAGCTCAACAACCGGCCCGACTGGGTACGCTGGCCGCTGAGCGGCATTGCACGGCTGCTGGACTCATGACGTGGAACGCGCCCAGCGCGCGCTCGTTTAAATAAATCGGAGGCAGGCATGGAAGTCGATACGCTGATCGAACCTCTGCACGCGGTCATGCTCCAGGTGGGCGCGTTCCTGCCGCGCCTCGCGATTGCTCTCGTCGCACTCATTGCGGGTTGGCTGCTGGCTAAAGCGGCGCGCTTCGCCGTGGTGAAAGCCTTGCGCGCGATCAATTTCAACGTGCTGACGGAGCGCGCGGGTCTCGACGAATTCCTGAAGCAAGGCGGCATACGCAGCGATACCACCGATATTTTCGGCGTGCTGGTGTACTGGCTGATCGTCCTGGCAGCACTCGTGATCGCGTTCAACGCACTCGGCCTGAACTATATGACCGATCTCGTGCGCCAGGTGGTCTTGTTCGTGCCGCGCCTCATGGTGGCCCTGGTGATTCTCGCTTTCGGCTCCTATTTCGCGCGCTTCGTTGCTGGAGCCGTGATGGCTTATTGCCGCAACGTCGGTATACAGGACGGCGACATCCTGGGTAGGCTCGCTCAATACGCCATTCTTGCCTTCGTGGTGCTGATCGCGCTCGAGCATATGCAGATCGGGGGCGATATCGTGCGCTACGCTTTCCTGATCGTGCTGGCCGGCGTCATCCTCGCTCTCGCGCTAGCATTCGGGCTCGGTGGCCGCGACTGGGCGGCTCAGCTGCTGGAACGCTGGTGGCCCCGCGGGAAAAACGATACGCGATCGCGCATAGAGGATTTGCCGCGGCGAACACAGGGCACCCAGCGACACGATCTGTAAGGCGGCATGCGGGCCCGCAGACTTGGCAGGCGCGACACGCACGACACGCACGACGGACGCAGCTAAAAACCCATATCAGCGTGCGCGTTGCGGCTGCCGGTTGGCAGCTCCGCAGCAGCGCCTCGAGCATGCCGGATCGAGGTTTAATATTTCTGCGCGTGCTCTGACACGCGGTTGAATGTCTGTCAGTTTTACAAGCACATCATGAACACTGCCATCACCGCAGTATGGCCGGGCCGTCCTTACCCGCAGGGCGCGACATGGGACGGCGAAGGCGTCAACTTCTCTCTCTTTTCCAAGCACGCTGACAAGGTGGAGCTGTGTCTGTTCGACGCCAAGGGCCGGCGCGAAGTCCGGCGCATCGCCATGCCCGAGCAGACCGACCAGGTGTGGCACTGCTACCTGCCGGAGGCACGTCCTGGTCTGCTGTACGGCTACCGGGTTCACGGCCCGTATCGTCCTGAGAAAGGCCATCGCTTCAACGCGCACAAGCTGCTCCTCGATCCCTACGCAAAATCAATTGCGGGTCAGCTCAACTGGAGCGACGCACACTACGGGTATCGCGTGGGGCACGAGCGCGAGGACTTCTCCTTCGACCGGCGTGATTCTGCGCACGGTATGCCGAAATGCCGCGTCATCGATCCTGCTTTCACGTGGGGCGATGATCGACCGCCGAATATCCCGTGGCACGAAACGGTCATCTACGAAGTGCACGTCAAGGGCTGCACCCTGCGACATCCGGAAGTGCCGCCCGGCGTGCGCGGCACCTATGCCGGTCTCGCCACGCCACCGGTGATCGAGCACCTGAAGCGCCTCGGCGTCACAGCTGTGGAGCTGTTGCCTATTCATGCATTCGTCGACGATCGTCGCCTCGTCGAGAAAGGTTTGCGCAACTACTGGGGTTACAACTCGATCGCCTACCTCGCGCCGGAGTCACGTTATCTGTCGGATGGCAACATCTCCGAGTTCAAGACGATGGTGAAGGCGTTCCACTCGGCCGGAATCGAAGTGATTCTCGACGTCGTGTACAACCATACGGCTGAAGGTAATCATCTCGGACCGACGTTGTGCTATCGGGGCATCGACAATGCCTGCTACTACCGGCTCAATCCTGAAAACCCACGTTACTACGTTGACTATACCGGCTGCGGAAACACGCTGAGCACCCACGAGCCGCGCGCGCTGCAGCTCATCATGGATTCGCTGCGATACTGGATCACCGAGATGCACGTCGATGGTTTCCGGTTCGATCTTGCCTCCACGCTGGCACGCGAGTTGCACGAAGTGGACCGTTTCAGCGCTTTCTTCGACATCATCCGCCAGGATCCCATGATCTCTCAGGTCAAGCTGATCGCCGAGCCATGGGACCTCGGCCCGGACGGATATCAGGTCGGCAATTTCCCTCCGGGCTGGAGCGAATGGAATGACAAATTTCGCGACACGATGCGCTCGCACTGGAAAGGCGATAGCGGAGTCATCGGTGAATTCGCGCAGCGTCTGACGGGATCGAGCGATCTCTACGAACGCACCGGGCGCCGCCCCCACGCGAGTATCAACTTCGTGACGTGCCACGATGGATTCACTCTGCATGACCTGGTCACGTACAACGTCAAGCACAACGAAGCGAATCTTGAAGGCAATCGTGACGGACACAACGAAAACCGCTCGTGGAACTGCGGCGTCGAAGGCGAGACGGACGATCCGGCCATCAATCAGCTTCGCGAGCGCCAGAAACGCAACTTGATCGCAACGCTGATGCTCTCGCAAGGCGTGCCGATGATGCTCGGCGGCGATGAAATTGATCGCACGCAGCGCGGCAACAATAACGCGTACTGCCAGGACAACGAGACGTCCTGGTTCGACTGGAACATGACGCCGGAAAAAGAACGCTTGCTTCAGTTCTTCGTCCGCATGATCCGGCTCCGGCGCGAGCATCCCATTTTCAGTCGCCGGCAATTTTTCCAGGGAAGGCTCATACAGCCGGCCGGTATCAAGGACATCGTGTGGTTGAAGCCGGACGGCACCGAGATGACCGAGGCGCAGTGGCAAGAGCCGCATAACCGCAGCCTCGGTGTTTATCTGTGCGGAGAATGTCTCACCGAGAGAGACGAGCAGGCCCGCCTCGTCACCGATGCAAGCTTTCTCGTCCTGTTCAATGCTCACCACGAAGAGATCCCATTCGTCCTGCCTCAGTTGCTGCCGGAATCGCGCTGGCTCATGGTCGTGGACACGGCGTACGAAAGCGGCCTCACCCGCGGAGGCGCATTTCAGGCGGGAAGCGCGTACGGATTGCAGGGGCGGTCGTTGGTGTTGCTGCAACAGCAAAAGGCCGCGGAATGAGGCGAGCGCATAGGATGCCTTTCGGCGCGGAAACGCTCGACAACCAGCGCACGCGATTTCGGCTCTGGGCGCCCAGAGCACGCTCAGTCGAGCTCGTACTCATCAACGATCAGGGCGAGTCGCAGATCATCGACATGCCCTTGCGCAACGAGGGTTGGCGCGAGCACACCCAGCGCGCCGCGCCCGGTACACGTTATCGCTATCGCATCGACGATCGACTGGAAGTGCCGGATCCGGCGTCCCGCCACAATCCGAACGACGTGCACGGTGCGAGCGAAGTAATCGATCCGACCTCATTTGAATGGAGCGACGGTGCATGGCGCGGGCGCCCATGGTCGGAAGCGGTGATCTACGAGGCTCACGTGGGCACTTTCTCGCCGGACGGGACGTTCGCCGGCGTCGAGCGGCGGCTTGACTATCTTGCTGCGCTTGGCGTGACTGCGATCGAGCTCATGCCCATTGCTGAGTTCCCCGGCAAGCACAACTGGGGTTATGACGGCGTCTTGCAGTTCGCACCCGAAGCATCCTATGGCCGACCCGATGACCTGAAGCGGCTCGTCGCCGCCGCGCATGGCCCGCGGACTCATGGTGATGCTGGACGTGGTCTACAACCACTTCGGACCCGAAGGCAACTACCTGCACGCATACGCGTGTCAGTTCTTCACGGAGCGCCATCGCACCGACTGGGGTGCAGCCATTAACTTCGACGGCGCCGGGGCGCGCACGGTGCGCGACTTTTTCATCCACAACGCACTCTACTGGCTCGAAGAATTCCATTTCGACGGACTGCGCTTCGATGCGGTCCACGCGATCATCGACGATTCAACGCCGCACATCCTTGTCGAGCTGGCGCAAGAGGTCCGCAGCGGCCCTGGTGCTCAGCGCGAAATCCACCTCGTTTACGCAAGCGACACCGCCACCAAACTCGCGCGCTGCCTGACAGAGGGTTTCGCGTACCAGGGCGAGCCGTATAGCGTCATCTCGGATTCGACGCTGCAGGCCGTGTGGCAGCTCGGGGATGGCAGCAGCCTCAGTACCGTTCTTAACCGCTCGTCGCAGAAACGCACCGCCGAGGCCGTACCTCGCGGCGAACTCCTCCATTGCGAGCCAGCGTCCGCCGCCATCGCGTTCAACTCAGGCGAGCTACCGCCCAACGCGGTAGCCGTCTACCTTTCACGCGCTGACAGCGCTCACTGAGAGCATCATGCCCGAGGGTAACGGCGGCGTCAGCGCGAACTCGGCTCTCGACGCGCTGTGCAGAATTTACGGCGTCGCGAGCGAGTACAAGGATATCTGGGGCGGTACTCAACGCGCGTCGGACAAAACGCGGACTGCAATACTCAAAGCGCTTGGTGCGCTCGACGATGCCGCCGACTTCAACGCCGCGCTGCGAGCGCATGAGGCGCGGCTTTGGCGACGGACACTGCCGGCGGTAGCCGTATTCCGCGCGGATGCCCTGCCCTACCGCATCCATCTGCGTTTTAAAGAACGAGACGCGAAAACAATATTTCGATGGACTCTTGCACTCGAGAACGGGGACACGCGCAGCGGCGAATTTCATCCATGCGATCTCGAGGTCCTCGACCGGCGCGAGATCGACACTGAGCGTTACATCGAGACCGCTTTCGACTGGCGTGACACGCTTCCTCTCGGCTACCACCGCTACCGCTTGAATGGACCCGGCGTGGGCGAAGACGACTGGCTCTCATTGATCGTGGGTCCACCCAGCTGCTACCTGCCGCCCGCACTGTGCGCCGGAGCACGTGTATGGGGCGCGGCGGTGCAACTCTACGGCCTGCGCTCGGAACGCAATTGGGGCGTCGGCGATTTCACGGATCTGCGCACATTGATCGAGCAGTGGGAACACCGCGGCGCGGGTGTGGTGGGAGTCAACCCGCTACACGCGCTGTATCCACACAACCCTGCGCACGCGAGTCCGTACAGCCCGTCATCACGCGTATTCCTAAACGTCCTCTATATCGATGTCGAGGCCGTCCCGGACGCGCGTGAGTCGACGGAGGCTCTGGCGTTGGTGGGATCGGCACAGTTTCATATGGCGCTGCAGGCCGCACGCGCGACTGACCTAGTCGACTATAACGCGGTCGCTGGGCTCAAGCTTCCCGTGCTCGAGGTTGCATATCGCCACTTCCGCGAACATCACCTCGACCCCGAAGCTGAACGCGGTCGCGCGTTTCGGCATTTTCAGGCAGCCGGCGGCAAGCGCTTGCGTGAGCACGCCCTGTTCGAAGCCTTGCAGGAGCATTTTCATCGTGAGGACGCGTCGGTTTGGGGATGGCCTCTGTGGCCCGAGGAGTATCGGCTCCCCCGGAGCCCCCAGGTGCAGAAGTTCGTAGACGCGAACACCGAGCGCATCGAGTTCTACGAGTACTTGCAATGGCACGCTGCGCTGCAACTCGAACGCGCAGGCGCGCGGGCACGGGATCTCGGTTACGGCGTAGGACTCTATCAGGACCTTGCGATTTCCATCGACCGGGGCGGCGCCGAGAGCTGGGCTAATCAGGAGGTCTACGCGGTCGGCGCAAGCGTCGGAGCGCCGCCCGACGAAGTCAATCTGAAGGGGCAGAATTGGGGGCTGCCGCCGTTGCGGCCGGAGCGGCTCAAAGACGCGCGATACGATCCCTACATCGCGACGCTGCGCTCGAACATGCGCTACTCGGGAGCGCTGCGCATCGATCATGTGATGGGCCTGTATCGCCTCTACTGGATTCCGCCGGAGGCATCCGCGGCAGAAGGCGCGTACGTCGCGTACCCCTTCGATGACCTTCTGACGATCCTCGCGCTGGAGAGTCATCGAAATGAGTGCATGGTCATAGGCGAAGACCTGGGCACTGTGCCTGACGAGGTTCGCACAGGACTCGCGCGCGCGACGGTGCTCTCGTACCGTCTGCTCTATTTCGAACGCAGCGCCGACGGCGAATACAAGCGGCCGAATGAGTATCCGAATGACGCGCTCGTCGCGGTGTCCACACACGATCTCGCAACGCTCACCGGATTCTGGGAAGGCTACGATCTCGAGGTACGACACAAGCTCAATCTGTTCCCATCCGAAGAGCTGCGCGCGCAGTACGTCGTAAATCGAGCGCAGGAGCGGGCATGGCTCGCGATCGCCCTGGAACGTGAAAGGCTGGTGCCTGAAGGTGCGATCAACCCCGTAGCGTCACCCATGACGCCCGAGCTGGCGCTGGCGATCCACGCCTATCTCGCTCATACGCCTTCGCGCGTATTCGTGATCCAGCTCGAAGACATCCTGGGTGTTCGCGAGCAGGCCAACATGCCGGGAACGGTCGAAGAGCAGCCGAACTGGCGCCGCAAACTGCCCGCGATGCTCGAAGAAATCGAGCGCGACGAGCGGTTTCGCAAAAATGCAGAAACGCTCGCACGGATCCGGCCCGCACCACAGACGCGCGCGCGGCGAGCGCCGGTTCAGGCCCGCATTCCGCGGTGCACTTACCGCGTGCAGCTCAACCGCGACTTCAGGTTCTCGCACCTCACGGCGCTCGTGCCCTATCTCGCACGGCTAGGCGTAAGTCATGTGTACTGCTCCCCCTACTTGCGTGCGCGTCCCGGCAGCACGCATGGGTACGACATCGTCGATCACAATTCACTCAACCCCGACATCGGCAGCCCGGAGGACTTCGAGCTGTTTGTAGCGACGCTCAAGGACCACGGGATGGGCCATATGCTCGACATGGTGCCGAATCACATGGGCGTCATGGGCGCGGACAACGTGTGGTGGCTCGATGTGCTCGAAAATGGCCCCGCTTCGCTCTACGCGGATTTCTTCGACATCGAGTGGCAGCCTGCGAACGCGGTCCTGAGAAACAGAGTGCTGATCGCCGTGCTCGGTGACCAATACGGCCTCGTGCTCGAGCGCGGCGAGCTGAAGCTCACGTTCAAAGGCGAGGCGGGCGAGTTCAGTATCTGTTATTACGACCATCGCTTCCCGGTCGATCCCGGTGAATATCCGGCCATCCTCGAAGCGGCATCTGCAGCGTTGAACGCTGCCGATGTCCCAGCGCACGCGCGTGCAGAGCTCGCGGCGCTGTGTTCCGCGTTCAACCATCTGCCCTCACGTGACGACCCTCTTCCGGAGCGCAGGGCCGAGCGCCAGCGCAACAAGGACGTGCACAAGCGCCAGCTCGCGCATCTGGCACAGGATCATCCCGAGATTGGAAATGCCATAGAGCGTGCGGTGCAGACGCTGAACGGCACAGCCGGAGAGCGGTCGAGCTTCGAGCATCTGCACGAGCTCCTCGAGCGTCAGGCCTACCGGCTTTCATCATGGCGCGTCGCCGCAGATGAGATCAACTATCGGCGCTTTTTTGACATCAACGATCTGGCGGCGTTGCGCATGGAAAACGAAAATGTTTTCGAAGCCACTCATCGCTTCGTGCTGCATCTCTGCGCGGAAGGCAAGGTCGATGGATTACGTATAGACCATCCCGACGGCCTTTTTGACCCCGAACACTATTTCCGGCGGCTGCAGCAGCGCTATGGTCAACTCGCAGGCGTGGAGCTCACGCCAGCCGGTGATGGGCGCCCAGCCCGTCCGCTGTATGTCGTAGTTGAAAAGATAGCAGCATCCCACGAGAGACTGCCTGAAAGCTGGCCGGTCTATGGCACATCCGGCTATCGCTTCGCGACGGTGGTGAACAACGTTCTCGTCGATAGCACAGCAGCCGAGGACATGGAGCGCGTTTACCGGGAGTTCGCTCCGGATGCGCCTGAGTACGCGCAGGCCGCGTATGAGGGCAAGCATGAAATCATGCAGGCCACTCTCGCCTCGCCTCTCATGATGCTCGCGACGGAGCTCACCCGCATTGCGCGCGCCGACCGCAGAACGCGCGATTACACGTTGAACAACCTGCGGCACGCACTTTCGGAAATCGTCGCGTGCTTTCCCGTATACAGAACGTACATCGTGGACGCGCCTTCGCCGCAGGATCGCCGCTACGTCGAATGGGCGGTTGCGCAGGCGCGGCGGCGCAGCCGTGTTGCGGATACTACGATATTCGAATTTCTGCAGCACATGCTGCTCGCCGAAGCGCCGGACGATGCAACCGATGAGCTCAAGGCGCGTATCCGGGGCTTCGCGATGAAGATGCAGCAGTTCACGGCGCCGGTCACCGCGAAAGGCATCGAGGACACTGCGTTTTACCGCTACAACAGGCTCGTTTCCCTCAATGACGTCGGCAGTGATCCGAATCAGTTTGGAATTCCAGTATCCGGTTTCCACGGCGCGACGGCCGAGCGTGCTGCGCATCGGCCGCACACCATGCTCGCGACTTCGACCCATGACAACAAACGCTCTGAAGACGTGCGCGCCCGGATAGACGTGCTGTCGGAAATGCCTGACGAATGGCGCACCCTGCTGCGGCGATGGGAGCGCATGAACCGCAGCAAGAAAGCGCTCGTCGAGGAGCGCCCTGCACCGAGTTCGAACGATGAGTACCTGCTATATCAGACATTGCTCGGGACTTTCGTCCCCGACGAAACGGACGATCGTGCGCCTGCGAACTACTGCGAACGTATCGAAGCTTACATGCTGAAAGCGGTGCGTGAAGCGAAAGTCCATACGAGCTGGATCAATCCCAATCCGGAATACGAGAGCGCGGTCAGCGCATTCGTGCGCGCGCTCCTCTCCCCGTCGAACCGCAATCTTTTCGTGAAGGATCTGTGTGTTCGCAGCCGGACTGTGGCATGGTTCGGCATGCTGAACAGCCTGTCGATGACGCTGCTCAAGCTCGCCTCGCCCGGGGTCCCCGACATCTACCAGGGAACCGAAACCTCCGACTTGAGCCTCGTCGATCCGGATAATCGCCGCCCGGTGGACTACGAACACCGCCAGCGGCTGCTCGATGAATTCGGCAGGCTCAGCAGCTCGGCACGACTGGCTGAGGACGTGAAGCGGCTTGCCGCCTCAGGCGTCGACGGCCGTGCCAAGACATGGATGATGTGGCGCACCCTCGAACTGCGCAAAAGAGAGCCTCAGTTGTTCCGCGACGGTCAGTACGTGCCCCTCCAGGCACATGGCGCACGCGCGGAGCACGTGATTTCATTCATGCGCCGTGCGGGTGAGCACGGTGTGATTGCGATTGCCGGCAGGCTCTGGATGAAACTCGGGAGCCAGGAAGGGCAACTGCCGCTAGGCCGTGGGCTCTGGGGCGATACGGCGGTTGATGCAGGCGCGCTCACGGGGACGCTGTCGAACATCCTCACCGGAGAAAAAGTTGAGATCGAGCGCGGGCGCATACGCCTGGGCGATGCATTCCGGTCCTTTCCCGCCGCGATTCTGGTGAAAGCTTAACGCGGCGTTCGAGGAGAGCTCCGCACACGGTTCGGATTCAACCGCTCCGCGAGAGCGCGCTGGCGGGGATGCACGTAGCCATTGCGCATGGCGTGCGCTATGCAATCGATCCTGTCTCTGAAAAGCTCTGCGCTACGGCGCAGAAGCCGGCCCATGTCGTCGACTTCTTTCCAGTACCACTTGGAATGATCGTCTTTTCGGAATTGCCACATGCCGTCGACAACGCTCCCTCAGAGGCCCCCGACCAGTCGGGCTCTTGGTGCCACAGCGGGAGCGCGGGATGAAGGGTTTGCAACGATGCCGGAGCGGGGTTCACTGTTGGGGCGCGCACTGATCTGCACGATCGGTATTGCGCCGTACTCCTCGAGGATTTCGCGCGCACCCTGCGGCTTGTCACAGCAATAAACGATGATGTCACCTGCGGCCATTCCGTCGATGCAGTGCCGCAGCGCTCGGGAGCCGTCGAGCACGACACCGCACTCGATGCGTGCCGAGCTGCGAATCGCGCGGGCAAGCAGCGCTGCCCCGGCACCGGGATGATCCCGGCCCGGCAGCTCGGACTCGTAAATCACGATCCGTGTGCACGCATGCGCAGCCTGGGCTGCGATTTCGTCGAGCGCGGCGGCGCACGCCTCATCCGGGGCCGGTAGAGCCAGTGTCAAGTGGGGATCTCGCAACACCTTCGAAAGACGCTGTGCTGTCGCGAGTCCGTCGCTGGCGCCACACAGCACAACGTAGCCGCCGTCGACCTCAAAAAATCGTTGCCGCCTGGGACGGGAAATGTCTGTTGTGCCGGGATGTAAGCGGGCGCAGCGGTTGAACGTTGGTTCCATTCAGGATTCTCGAATTGGTTTGATTCCTCAATCGCAAATGCCGTGCCGCCATGCGGAAACACGACTGAGTCATGCCGCACAATGGCTCTGGGACGCGTCGTGGTACCCCAGTGCGCGTTTTTTTGCTAACACGGTGTAAACATTACGCGCGCCGGTCGTACGAGCGCGGCGACTGCGCAAGCGTTATACCGGCTCGCACTAGAACAACGATTTTTGTTGCGGCGTGCCCGGCACCCAGAAGAGTGTGGTCACGAGGCGTCTGCCCCGTTTCGCGTTGAAGCCTATGCGTTTGCATGCAATGTCGAAACGCTGCTCCAGCAGCTCTGCGAAGCGGTCCGAGCCGATCATTCGACTCCCGAAGCTTCCAGTATCGAGCGTGTGATTTTGAATTCGCGCTCGATCGGCTGATAAGGATCGGTATTCGCACCGATCATGATCTCGTTGCAGACGTAGCTTGGACGCGACAGCTCCTGGCGCAGCAGTTCGGCCGCGTTCACTTTCGCAAAGAGCCGCGTCTCGAAGTCGATGCCAGGTGACAGATTACGATAGGCGTGGGAGGGCCGCGCGTAACAATCTGAATCGACAGGGTGCCACAGCCCAGGCATTTGAATCAAATGATGCACTACCAAACCCTCTTAAAAAGATGCCCAACGTCCGTGTTCAGGCGCGCGCCGCCGTTGGCGCGTCGCCTGCAACACGTAGTTAGGCGTCATTTTCCCAATCCTGAGCTACGCGCCAACTGCCTGCCGTGATGAATCAGCCGTTGTGCAACCGCTAACCGTTCGGTCTGCCAAAGGGGTAGAGCGCGCGACAAATCAACGTCGGCTGCCTGTAGGTGCTGCGCTAGGGAGACTGCATCCCCGGATGCCTTTGACGTTCCGGCCGCGGTGTGCGGACGCACGATGCAAGCGCTGTCGCCGAGAATCGCGATAGCCCCTTGGCTCATGGCAGGGGCCCGCAAGTCGTATATCACCTGAACAAACGGCTCCGGCGTCGAGCGTACAAGCTGTGCGAGCACGGCCGGAAGATGTTGGTCGGCACGCTGCTGGAGCGTGGCGATATGCTGTTCCTGCAATTTACCGGCGGGAACGGAGGAGTGGTGTACGCGACCCGCGCGGTCGCGCAATATTTCTGGAAGTTCGCGATCAGCATCGGTGTTCCAATACCACACCCAGTTTATCCGCCGCAAACCCTCGTCGAGCTCGCCGTGCTCACCAGGAATTAGGTAACTCAGGAGGTGGAAGTCACGCCCTTGAAACAGGGTGAATCGCTTGGCCAACGTTTCTACCACATTAGGCGGTGCTGCCGATTCTGGAAAGACACCGCGCCAAGCCACATATCCTGCATAAGCCGGACGAACTTCAGGAAAGAGGTGGTGGCGAATGACCGACCCAACCCCATCGGCACCGATAACCAGGTCTGCGTCGATAGATCCGCCGCTCGCAAACTGCACCGCCGGTCTTCCGTTCGCTGTGGACACGCGGATACACTGGTGCCCGTGATGGTACAGTTCATTAGGAAATGCTTCGCGAAGTTGGTGAAACACCGCCTCCCAAGATGTGAACGGCGTGGAGTCGGGGTACCGCTGGATCACTTTGCCTTCGCGGTCGAGAAACTGACGCTCGACTCCACGAAGGGTGAGAGTAGCCCGCGCAGCGATGCCGTGCGATGCCATCCAGTCGAGCATTTCATGCTGGACGACCAAACCGCCACCCCCGCCCCGAAGCGACGTTGGCGACTGCTCGTAGATCTGCACGTCGAATCCCAAGCAGCGCAACGAGATGCCGGTGGACAGTCCAGCAATGGAGCCACCGATAATGGCTACTCTAAGCGGCGG
>JAQGNH010000365.1 GCA_028291945.1 Betaproteobacteria bacterium | reverse complement strand
GAAGCATCAACCCGCATTTTCGGGATCCGCGTCCGCTTTTCTGCGCGCTGCGGGTTGCAGCCGATGCGGGGCGCGTCGATCTCAGCCGCGTCCGATTGCGCTTCGTGGGCGCCGGTCCGGATGGTGGCTCACCCGAGCTCGCGAAGGCCGTGCGCGAGTCAGGGCTCGAGGCGAATGTCGAGTTCCTGCCGCGCTTGCCGTATGCCGAGGGTCTACACGAGCTTGCGCGCGCCGACGTGTTGTTGCTGCTTCAAGCATCAGAGGACACGCGCGGACTCGTGCCCGCCAAGCTGTACGAGTATCTGCGCATGCAAAAGCCCGTAATGGCGCTGGTGCTTCCGGGAGAGACCACCAGGATTCTGGATTCGACCGGCGGCGGCGTTTCGATCGATCCGGGGAACCAGCCTCAGCTGGTCTCTGAGCTGGCAAGCGTGTACAGGCGCTGGTGTGACGGCACTCTGTATCGCCAGCGGGCCAATCTGTCGATCGTGCGGCGCTTCGATCGTCGTGAGCTGACGCGCGAGCTGGCGGCGATCTTCGAAACTGTGGCTGGCACACCGAACCCGAGCGCGTAAGCTGAGACTGCGCGACGCGCACGGAACGCCGTAGCGCGGCAATGCTCGAGCACGTGCACACGACATTGGGAGCACGGAGGATCGTCATGAGGGCGTATCTTGCAGTCGCTGTCGCAGCGCTGTACGTGCTTACCGGGTTCGCAGCGGATTATCCGTCCCGGCCGATCCGCGTGATCGTGCCGTTCACCGCCGGCAGCGCAAGCGACATGCTCGCGCGCATGGTGGGACCGAAGCTCACTGACGCGTGGGGCCAACAGGTCGTGATTGACAACCGGCCGAGCGCGGGCGGCACTGTCGCGGGAGGCATCGTTGCCAGTGCGGCCCCGGACGGCCAGACATTGATGTTCACGTCTTCTGGTTTTGCCGGCGCCGCAGCGCTCTACGAAAAGCTGCCTTACGACCCGCTCAAGGATTTCACGGGCGTGACGCTGCTCGCCGTAACGCCGCTCGTGCTCGTCGTGTCGTCGAGCCTCGGCGTGAAAACGGTGAAAGAGCTGATCGCGCTCGCTCAGCAGAAGCCCGGGCAAATCAATTTCGGCTCTTCAGGCATCGGTAGCGGAACACATTTCGGCGGAGAGCTTTTCAAGCTGTCGGCGAAAATCAACGTCACGCATATTCCCTATCGCGGCACGCCCGAGGCGTTGACCGATACGATGAGCGGTCGCATCCAGTTTTTCGTCTCGCCGGTGCTGCCCGCGATGCCGCTCATTCGAAGCGGGCGCGTCGTCGCTCTCGGAGTCACGTCGCCACAGCGCCTGCCGATGCTGCAGGACGTGCCGACGATCGCCGAGGCCGCCATTCCCGGCTTCGAATACGAAGGCTGGTACGGGGTCTTTGCGCCTGCGCGCACATCTCGCGCGGTCGTGAACAAGCTTTCTCAGGAGATCGCGCGCGCACTCGCGATGTCCGATGTCCAGGACCGTATCCTGCGCGAGGGTGCGGCGCCCAAGTCGATGACGCCGGAGCAGTTCGACAGGATGGTGCGCGAAGAGATCATCATGCGCGGGAAGATCTTCAAGGCGGCGGGTGCAAAGGCCGAGTAGCACCGATGCTATCCGGACACGCATGAAAGCGACCGCTAAAGCAATCGTCGTGACTTTGTGGTTATGCGTAGCCGCCGCGCACGCAGCCGAAGGTCCTTACGATCTCGTGCTGCGCGATGCGCGCATAGTCGATGGCACGGGAAGCCCGTGGTACCGCGCGGACCTTGCCATACGCGGCGACGCGATCGTTCAGATTGCGCCTTCGATCAGCGGGTCGGCTAAGAGAATCATCGACGTGAACGGCGCCGTCGTCTCGCCTGGCTTCATCGATCTGCATACGCACGCGATACGCGGCATCTTCCAGGTGCCCACTGCGGACAACTACGTACGCCAGGGCGTGACAACGATCATGGAAGGACCCGACGGCAGCTCGCCGGTGCCGCTCAAACCTTTTCTCGACAGGCTTGAAGCATTGCGGAAGTCGCTCAACATCGGGAGCTTTGTCGGGCAGGGCTCGGTGCGCGAAGCCGTGGTCGGGCTCGGCGACCGCAAGGCGACCTCGGACGAAATCGCGCGCATGCGCACGATCGTCGATCAGGCGATGCGCGACGGCGCGTTCGGCATGAGCACCGGGCTTTTTTATGTGCCGGGAAAGTTCACGCCAGTGGCGGAAGTCATCGAGCTGCAGAAAGTAGTAGCGCCTTATCGCGGCCTGCATACCTCTCACATGCGCGACGAAGCGTCGAAGATCGTCGACAGCGTGAAAGAAACCATCGCGATCGGCGAGCACGGTGGTGTGCCGACGCAGATCTCTCACCACAAGGTGATCGGCAAAGCCTACTGGGGCCGCAGCATCGAAACGCTGAGACTCATCGACGAAGCACGTGCACGTGGCGTCGACGCCACCATCGATCAGTATCCGTATACGGCTTCCAGCACGTCCATCCACGCGGCGTTGCTGCCGGGCTGGGCGCTCGAAGGCGGTCTGCAGGAAACTCAGAAACGCGTGAAGGACGCGGCGACGCGCCCAAAGATAAAGGCTGCGATCGCCGGGCTGATCCGCACCGAGCGCGGCGGTGGAGATCCCGCGAACGTCGTGCTGTCTTTGTGTGAATGGGACGCGACACTTGCGGGCAAGAATCTGTCGCAAGTCGCGCAGACGCGAGGCATGATGCCCACCGTCGAGAATGCCGCCGAAGTGGTGATGTGGGTCATCGAGCAAGGCAGCTGCCGCGGCGTCTTTCACGCGATGGGAGAGGACGACCTGCTGCGCATCATCGTGCACCCGGCGACGATGATCGCCTCCGACGGCGAAGTGCCGATCTTCGGACGCGGGGCTCCGCACCCGCGCAGCTACGGAACGTTCGCCCGGGTGCTGGCCGTATATGCGCGAGACAGGAAAGTCCTTACACTCGAAGAGGCAGTGCGCAAGATGTCATCGTTCCCGGCGATCCGCATCGGTCTCAACGACCGCGGCGTGCTGCGCCCCGGAATGAAGGCGGACATCGCGATCTTCGACCCCGCGCGTGTTCGAGACGCTGCTACGTTCGAGAAGCCGCACCAGTACGCGGAAGGCTTCTCGCACGTGATCGTCAACGGCCAGGTCGTGTACGAGAATGGGGCGATGACGTCAGCGCGCCCGGGACGCGTCCTTTATGGCCCGGGAAAATCCGTATTGCGCGCTCAGTGATCGCGCGGCGGCGTTTGTGGAACAATGCAGTCGCAGATCAAGACCAAGGAGTTCACAACATGAGACTTGAATTTCACGACCCGTCAGGTGCGCTCGAAGTGACGCAATCTTTCGCGCCCCGGCTGGATACGCTCGAAGGCAAACGCATCGGCATTGTCACGAACGATCAATGGCAGGCCTACCGCATGATGCCGATGCTGAAGTCGCTGCTGGAGGAAGACTTCAACGGAGTCGAGGTGCTACCGATCGACGCGTATCCTCAGGGCAACCTGATGATCGGCACCGAAGAGACCGCAAGGATCATCAAGAAAAGCGGGGTCGACGCCGTCATTGTCGGCAACGCGAGTTGAGGGGCCTGCGCCACAGCATGCGGCCGTGCAGCCGCTAGGATAGAAAGCCTCGGAATACCGACCGTCACGCTGACGCGGGCGGATTTTGTCGG
>JAQGNH010000356.1 GCA_028291945.1 Betaproteobacteria bacterium | reverse complement strand
TGTGGCGATAAGACCGCGGCCGCACACGCTAATTCCCGGGCCGATGCGCCTTAGTCGCGCCCGGGCGGGCGCCCCTTACGCGAGTCTACAACGTCGCTTGCGAGCCGAAAATGACTATGCAATGGCTGAAGAGCCCCACTCCATAGCCAAGCGCGTCGGAGCGAGGAGCAGGGGCGCCGGTGTCCCGGGAGGCGACCGCGTAGGCGAGCGTGCGCACGGTCTACAAGCTTGCCTCAGAGCCGAAAATGACGGTGCACTGACTTGAGAGGACACCGCCGTTGCCGTGCGCCAGAGCTACATCGCAATTCGGCACCTGGCGCTGCCCGCATTCGCCGCGCACCTGGCGGACCGCTTCGATAATGACCAGCAGGCCGTACATCCCCGGATGACAGTAGGACAGGCCGCCTCCGCTGGTATTCACCGGCAGCTTGCCCCCCGGTGCGATCGCGCCGTTCGAGACGAAACGTCCACCTTCGCCTTTGGGGCAGAAACCCAGGTCTTCCAGGAACAGGATCGGCGTTATCGTGAACGCGTCGTACAGCGACAGCATCTTGATGTCGGACGGTTTTACGCCAGCCATAGCGTAGGCTTTAGGCCCCGATTCCGAGGCTGCAGAGACGGTAAGGTCAGGCATGCTCGAGATGTTCGCGTGGCTCAACGCTTCGCCTACGCCAAGAACGTATACCGGCTTTTTCTTCAGTGACTTGGCACGCGCAGCAGAAGTGAGCACGATGGCGCCCCCACCGTCGACTACCAGGCAGCAGTCGCGCACAGTGAAAGGATAGGAGACCACCCGCGCGTTGATGACCTGCTCGATCGTGAGCGGCTCTTTTTCCCACGCCTTGGGATTCATGAGCGCCCATTTGCGAGCCGCGACGGCGACCTCAGCGAGCTGCTCGCGCGTTGTTCCGTACTGATGCATGTGACGCGCCGCCGCCATTGCGTACGCGCTGATCGGCAGAATCGGCCGGTACGGCGACTCGTAGTAGTTGTATTCGCGAGGCGATGCAGCAGCCCGCGAGACCGAACGCTGTGTGCTGCCATAGGCGATCAGCGCCACTTCGCAGAGCCCATGCTCGATCGCGGCCTGCGCGTGAGCAACATGCGTCATGAACGATGAGCCTCCGATGATCGTCCCGTCGAAGTACTTCGGTTTGATCCGGAGGTACTCGCACAGCACCATCGGCGCCATGCGCGATTGAGTAGCGGCCGAAAATACGCCGTCGACGTCGGAGAGCTTCAGGCCCGCGTCGTCGAGCGCGCGCATCGTGGCCTGCGCCATCAGATCGACGGGGCTCGTATTCGGTGCGACGAGTCCAAGGTCGGATTCGGCGGCGCCGACAACCGCTACGCTGCCTTTTTTGAGTCCGCTCATTTTGCGGCCTCCGCAGGTGTGAACACGGGGTAGGGCGCTTGCTTCTCATCGCCCGGATGCGCACGGAACTTAACGCGCATACCGATTTTGACTTTCATCGCGTCGATGTCCTCGACGCGGCTCATCAGCCGGAAGCCTTCGTCCATGTCGATGAGCGCCACATTGAGCGGTGCTTCGCCTTTGTAATACACGGCCGTCGTCGAGTACACGGTGCCAAGGCCTTTGGAAACGCGCCACTCCAGGTTGCCGCCGGTAACGGGCGCGACTGCGCGCGGGTAGAACACGGCTTTGCCGTCACCGCTCACCTGATAGGCGAGCTCGCCTTTCTTGATGTGCTCTATGAAGGTCCCGAGCGGGGACTTCTCAGTCAGACTTTGCATGTGCTGTTCCTCTTCGATATGACAAACCGAAAACAGGAAGGAGGGACGCCAAGGTAGAAGCAGGGCCACCAGGGGATGCTACTGGTGCCTCCGAATTCCTTGAACTGCTCTTTTCGTATTCCTTCGTGTCCTTTGTGGTGAATCGTTGCTCTTAATTCGTGTCCTGGCGTCGTAGGCGATGAGGTTTTACGTGTTGACCTACTCGCTCAGCTCGAAATCAATCTGCGTGAGCATCTCTCCCTTGGCACTCAGTTTTCCACGTACACCGGAGTGAAGTCCTGGTACCAGTTTTTGACCTGCACGAAGCCTTTCACTTTCGCCGACATCGCGCGCGGCGCGACGTCGTGCACGACCCATACATCCACTGCCTGATCGACGATATAGCTGTGGAGGTTCGCGAGAATCTGGTCGCGCAGGCGCTCATCGAACGTGTTGAGTGCCTTGTGGATCATCGCTTCGACCGTCTTGTCACAGTAGTAGCCGAAATTGAAGCCCGCAGGCGGCACACTGTCACAGCTGTAGACACGCGCGAAGGCCGTATGCGGATCGATCGTAGTGTGCGAATTGTTGATGCCCTGTGCGCCCTGGCACACCGGTGAGCCCGCGCCGGCGCGCCGACAGTTGCGCACCTGCTCCCAATCGACCGTGATGAGCTCGAGATTGATTCCGACGCTCTTCAGGTTCTGCTGGATGTACTCGTTCATACGCCTCGGCACCATCTGTCCGGAGCCTGAGGGCGCAGCCAGCACTTTCAGTGTCAGAGGCTTCTGCGTGGAGTAACCCGCTTCGGCGAGCAAGTTACGCGCAGTGGCAGGATCGTACTTTACCTCGAACGTGGGCTTGCCGAACCACGGGTTGCCCGGTTCCACGATGCCTTTCGCCGGGATTGCATAACCGCCGAGGAGCTTTACGATTGCGTCACGGTCGATGGCGAGATTGACCGCCTTGCGTACGCGTATGTCGAGCCAGGGCGAGCCTTCACGGAAGCTCATGAAGTACGGCCAGAAATGCGGATAGCGGTTGGACGTCACCTGGAATCCGCCCGATTTCAGGCGCGGAATCATATCGGGCGGCGGCGCCTCGATGAAGTCGACCGGGCCGGATAGCAGAGCCGAGGTGCGCGTAGTGGCTTCGGGAATCGGCATCAGGATCAGCCGTTCGGACTTCGGGACGTGCTGTGCGTTCCAGTAACTCGAATTACGCCCGAGCTCTGCGCGCTCCCGCGGCACAGGCGCTCCAGGCGGAACGGGCCGGTGCCCGAAGGCTGTTGCGCAAACTTGCTCCAGTCGCGCCCCACCTTTTCGAACTGGGCGGGGCTCGAATAGAACATCTGTGCGAGTTGGTAGGGAAAAGTCGAATCCGGCGCGAGCGTCGTAATCTCGACGGTGTAATCGTCGATCTTGCGATAGCCCTTGAGCGACAGCAGCCGACTGCGCACCTGTGCGGCCTGTTTGGGATCGAACTGCGGTGCGGTCTTGTTGTAGATCTTCTCCATGTTCCAGATGACCGAGTCGGCGTTGAAATCCGAACCGTCGTGGAACTTCACGCCGTGGCGGAGCCTGAACGTCCACCGGGTCTTTTCCTTCTCATCCACGCTCCACTCCGTCGCGAGGCCGGGGGCGAGCGTCGGCGCAATCCTGGCATCGTCGAGCTTCCAGTTGACGAGCGCGTCGTACACCGTATAGCCCATGTAACGGTAACCCTCACCGCCGCCGTCCGGCTGTCCCGTCGTGAGTGGAATTTCGGAAAGCGTCATCCCGATGCGCAACGGTTTCGACTGCGCGTGCAATACTGTCGGTGTCAGTACGGTCGCGAGCATGGCACAACAGGCTGCTGCGGTGACGCGAGTGAAGGTCATGCTTGCTCCTGTGATGCAGTGCAGGTCGCTGCTACGTTGATGGATTCTATCCAAACCGGTAACGCCCACGGGGCGCGTCGAGCCGGCACCCGTACTCCGCTTTCCTTGCGTCAAACGCTTTTGAATTCTTCCTCGCACGTCGATCAACGCGCATCGGAACGCCGACACCTGCGCCGGGCATCAATCCATCTTCATTCTGGCGACCTTGACCAGGTTCGCCCATTTTTCGATTTCCGCTTTGACGAACGCGCCGAACTCCTCCGGCGTATTACCGATCGGCTCCGCGCCCTGGCCGGACAGTGTCCTCACGACTTCCGGCGTCCGCAGTGCTTTCACGGCCTCCAGATTGAGTCGCGCAATAATGGGCTTGGGTGTCGCGGCCGGCACGAACAGCCCATACCAGCCGCTCGCGTTGTACCCCGGCAGTCCCGATTCGCTGATCGTCGGCAGCTCGGGCATGAGCTTCGAACGCTTTGTGCCGGTGACGGCAAGCGCTTTCACCTTTCCTGCTTTGACGTGCGGCGTAACGACGAGGCTGTTCTCGTAACTCAAGTCGACTTCGCCCGAGATCAAGGCGGTCAGCGCAGGTGCGCCGCCTTTGAAAGGGACGTGCGTGATATCGACCTTGCCCATCAGCTTGAAGAGCTCGCCCGCGAGATGCGTAACAGTCCCGTTGCCCGAGGAGGCGTAATTGAGACGTCCCGGTTTCGAGCGCGCGATGGCGAGCAGCTCTTTGACATTCCTCGCCGGTACCGAGGGGTGCACCACGAGCAGGTTGGTGACGGTTACAGCCTGCGTGACCGGCGCAAGATCGCGCAAGCTGTCGTAGCCGCGATTGGGCATCAGACTCATCGCGACGGCGATTCCGCCGATCGTTCCCATCAGCAGCGTATATCCGTCAGGCGCGGCCTTCGCCACCTGCTCGGTCGCGATCACGCCGCCCGCGCCGCCGCGGTTGTCGACAAGCACTTGCTGGCCCAACGGTTCGCTCATTCTCGGGGCGATGGTGCGAGAAACGATGTCGGTGGGACCGCCTGCAGGAAAACCAACCACCATGCGTACCGGTTTGGCCGGATACGCCTGTGCCACGGCGTGCAGCGGCAGAGTTGCAGCACACAGACTTGTGCAAATGAAAACTACGCAGCGCACATGCTTCATTCTCAAAGGCCTGTGATGTTCGCGAATTTGATGACCTTGTTCCACTTGGCGATCTCGTCGCGCAGGAACTTTGCATATTGGTCCACGCTGCTGCCGACCGCATCGGAACCTTCGGCTTTCAATTTCTCGACCAGCTCGGGCGAACGAATGACTTTCAGGACATCGGCGTTGATCTTGTCGATCACGTTTTTGGGCGTGCGTGCGGGTGCTGTGAGCCCGTTCCACGCGACCGCCTGAAATCCTTTGAGCCCGGCTTCGTCGAGCGTGGGGACGCTCGGCAGCGTCGAGGAGCGATTGACGCTCGTCATACCGAGTGCGCGAAGCTTTCCTGATTTGATAAACGGCAGCGCCGACGTAAGTCCATTGAAAACGACGTCGACGTGACCTCCGATGAGATCGGTCAATGCAGGCGCGTTCCCTTTGTAGGGCACGTGGACCATCTTGACGTTGGCCATGGCGTTGAAGAGCTCACCGGCAAGATGATTGGAGCCGCCGCTGCCGGACGAGCCGTAGTTCAGTGCACCGGGTCTCGCCTTCGCTAGTGCGATGAGCTCTTTGATGGACTTCGCAGGCACGCCGGGATGAACGACGACCACCAGCGGCGTCGTGTTGATGAGCGTGATCGGCTCGAAGTCTTTCTGAGGATCGTAAGGGAGTTTTTGCATGAGACTCGGCACGATGGTGAACGGCGCGGGCGTGACGAGCAGCGTATGTCCGTCAGGCGCCGACTTTGCGACGACTTCGGTGCCTATCACGGTGCTGCCTCCGGCCCGGTTGTCCACCAGCACCGGCTGTCCCCACATCTCGTTCAGTTTCTGGGCAAGTACGCGCCCAATGATGTCGGTGCTGCCGCCGGGTGCGAACGGCACGACCAGCCGCACGGCTTTTGAGGGATAGCTCTGCGCTTGCGCTGCGAACGCGACGCTCATCGACAGCAGCATCAGCACGCCGCGAAATGTCTTCATGTGCTCCTCGTTATGTTTTGATCAAAATAAATCTATTTCATGGGGCGACAGAATAGAAACCAAACATCGATGCGTCCACTGCGCCCCCAGCGTTCTCTTCGGTTCACTTGCTCTTTGAAGCGTCGCCGTGGATCTGCTCGTCCTCTGGGAGGGTGTTCGTCATGGAAGGCCGTGCACCGAACGATTCGTACCATTGAGCCAGGCGCGGGTGTCGGGCTCGCCAATCGATCTCACCGTAGCGAAAATCGAGGTACCCGAGCGCGACGCCGAGCGTGACGTGGCCCATATCGATCCTCACTCTCTCCAGAGCCTCCTCCCTCGCTGCGGCGGAGAGCGCCGAGTCGACTTTGTGCTCGAACGCGTGCAGCGTGTTCGGCGACTGCTGCGACGCGGGTCTGCCGAGCTCGCTGCGCCACAGCACAAGAAGCTCGAGCATGCCGTTGGCCAGTGCGTGGCGCCGCAAAGTATCCCAACGCTGCTTCCCATCCACTGGGAAAAGACGGCGGCCGCCGTGCCGCACATCGAGGTATTCGCAGATCACGACCGAGTCATACAGGACTGTGCCGTCTTCGGTCACTAGCGCGGGGATGCGGCCCAGTGGATTCGCGCGCATCATCTCCGCATTGACCTTGCTGGCGGAGACCAGTGTGTAAACCGTTTCGATGCGGTCCGAAATGTCGAGCTCGTGCGCGCAAACCATCACCTTACGCACGAACGGGGAGCGCGGAGACCAGTAAAGTTTCATGTGCGCGGGAAAATCCGTTCGACGAATCGCAACAGCGCTTGCGCGACGGCATCCGGCTGCTCGGGAAGAAGGGCATGGCCTGCATTCGGTATGCGCACGATCGATACACGCTCGCCCAGATCATCGAGATAACGCGACCGGCTCTCCGGTGGGATCATCACATCGTTTTCAGGCTGTACGTCGAGGATAGGCGCATTGCCCGCCTGCCACCACTCGGCCTGCGGCGTCGCGTCAGTCGCGATCCGTTGAGCTTTCTTGACTTCGGGATGCCAGCCAGCGAGCCAGACTTTCGGGTCGCTCGAAGGCGCGAAGAACGCGTGCTTCAGGTGCTTGATGCGTTCGTCCTCGGCCAGAGAGAGATCGCTGCTTTTCATGATCGATTCGCGCACTGCAGGTGGAACCGGCCAGACATGAGTCGCGCCCAGCAACGCGACGGCGCGGACGAGGTCGGGCCGGTCGGTCGCCGTCGTGCGTGCGACGAAGTTGCCGAATGCGTGCCCGGCGATGAGCGCAGGGCCGCCGCCTTCTGCTTCGATGACCGCGGCAATGTCGCGCGCGTAATCGTGCAACGTGATTCCGCCCATCGGGCCGCGGCTGCCGCCGATGCCGCGCGGCTGCGGCGTTATGACACGGCTCGCGGGGGCGAGATCGGGAACGATAGCGTCGAAATCCTGTGCGCCCCGGCCGAGCGAAGGCAGTAACACGACCATCGGTCCGCGGCCCTGTACGGAATACTCGATGCGGATGTCCCCACGCTCGATGACTTTGCGTTCAGCAGTGGCACCTGCCGCCATCGTCCTCACTCCTCCTGTTGGCCAAGGACCTTCAGAGAAGCGTAAGCGCCTTCGGACATCTGCAGCCGGCTTCTTGGCAACATGTTTCGTTTTCCTTCGTGTCCTTTGTGTCCTTAGTGGTCGATGCTTCTAACGAATCTCAGCACGGCCATTATTGAGTACTGTCACTTTGCGCTCCGGCACAGTTGAACGAAATGCGACAGTCGTTCCATCCACCCACATTTCAGTGCGGATCACTTCACCGGGATACACCGGTGATGAGAAGCGGCCTTCCATGCTTTTCAGACCCGCAGGATCATAGCCGCAGCATGACTTGAGCAGCGCATGCCCTGCGACGCTGAAAGTGCACCGCCCGTGGAGTATCGGCATCTTGTAGCCTGCTTTCTTTGCGTAGGCAGGATCGGCGTGCAACGGGTTGTAGTCTCCCGACAGGCGATAGATGAGTGCCGCCTGCGGCAGCGTCGGCAGGTCACACGTGAGGTCGGGCGTGCGCTCCGGTATCGGGTACGGGCTTTTGACAGGCCCTGAAGGCCCGCCGAATCCACCGTCGGCGCGACAGAAGGTAGTCGACGTCAGCGTGCACACGATTTCCTTAGTCGCTTTGTCGC
>JAQGNH010000553.1 GCA_028291945.1 Betaproteobacteria bacterium | reverse complement strand
GATTTCGTCTGGCCCTTTCGCATGGACTTGAAGCTCTTTCTGTCCAGCGCGAATGGCGTGCGGCAACCTGGGCACGTGATCTCAGTCTTCGTTTCGAGCTCACGAAACCGTTTGTTGAACGTGTTGTGGCACTTGGGGCACGTAACCGGGAACTGCGTGTTGCTTAACAAATCGATCATCGAAAGCCTTCCGGGAAGAATTAGCGCTGCGTATGTAAGTGTTTATCACAGATCACGAGTGCAGGCTTCTGTATTGCAGCGCTGACTCAGAGCCGCAGCTGGCGCGCGCTCCAGTAATTCGGTAGGCCTCAACAGGGTGCCGAGCTCGACCGGAGGCTTACGGATTGATCGCGATGCGGTGTTGATGAAGCCAAGGGTATAGCCACCGAACCTTGCCGTCGCAGTGAATCTCCGTGCCGAGGGGCTTCCCGCCAACACCAGCCGTAATCAACTGCTCAATCGGCTTTTGGGATCGTAGGTTTCGGGCGAGCGCAGAATCTCGACGAGTTTCTGCACCGCAGGCGGAGATTGGCCCAAAGCGGGATAGGCGATCGTTATGTGCTGCATGAGCTCCGGTGCGTCGATGTGGACTGCGCTGAGCGTGCCTGCTTCAACTTCTCTCTGCACAGCCAATCTCGAAAGAAACCCCGCTCCGAATCCCTGGAGAATCGCTTCTTTCAAAGCTTCGACGCCGACTGTCTGAAACTTTACTTTGAAGTTGATGTTAGCGCGCATCGCCATGCGCTCAACGAGTGCACGAGTTGCAGAGCCCGGCTCTCGGCTGACGATCTCGATTCCATCCAACTGCTCCACGCGCACTTTCCTTCGGCGGGCAAGCGAGTGCCTGCGCGAGACCACGAGCATCGTCTCGTCCCGCACCAGCGTGCGGATCACGAAGTTCGATCCGAGCGCGGTAAGCTCGGACGCGGGCCCCCTCACGAGTGCTATGTCGCCCTCGCCGCGCTTGAGTGCGCTCATTGCCTCTTCGGCGTTATGCCGCGTCATCCGCAACTCGATTGCGGGGAAGCGCGCATGAAAAGCCGCGAGCACCGGAGGCAGCAGATAAACCGCGACTGACGTACTCGCCAGTACCCGCAGCGTACCTTCTTCCAGACCGCGCAGTCGACGCAACGCTAACTCAGCACCTTCTAGTGCGCGCACGCATGCTTGTGCGTAGGGTAATAGGGTTTCCGCCGCAGGCGTCAGCGTGACGCCGTAACGATGACGCGTAACGAGTGGCGTGCCCACCGCATCACTCAGTTGCTTGAGTTGTGCAGAGACCGCAGGTTGTGTTTTACCCAGTGCGGTGCTCGCAGCAGTAAGGCTTCCACTCGAGGCGACTGACGCAAGCGCAATCAGGTGATGCGGCGTAACGATTTTTGGCGTAGTCATATAACTTTGGCTTGGGTGAAGTGCAATCGTATCTTATTTGACTTTGGTCTTGTGGAATCTCACCATCGCCGCCGGTACCCAACTCAGCGAGGAGCAGCGCCAATGAAGATCACCCGCGTGTCATGCCACATGGTCACGATTCCGTACAAGAACGCCTACCGCATGGCGCCCGGCGAAACGACACACAAAAGGCAGATCATTGTGTTGGTCGACACGGACGAAGGCATAAGCGGTGTAGGCGAAACCGGCGTGACGCTGATCGAACGCGGTGGAGAAACGCAGGAGGCAATCTACATCACACTGAAGAAGTACTTCACTCCAATCGTGATCGGCATGGACCCGTTCGAAGTTGGGCGGATCATCGACAAGCTCGAAGCGTTCAATCAAGGGCGTACCGGCTTTCTTTGCGCCAAAGCCGCTATCGACACCGCGTGTTACGACATCATGGGCAAAGCCACAGGTCGGCCTGTGGCGACGCTGCTCGGCGGCATTTACCGCACGAACTTTCGCGTGAGCAGAAGCCTGGGTGTAAAAACGCCCACAGAGATGGGGCAGGATGCGCTGAAGCTGAAAGAAGCCGGATACGCGATGCTGACCGTCAAAGCTGGATTCGATCCGAACGACGACATCGATCGCGTCGCAGCGGTGCGTGAGGCTGTCGGCGCAAACTATCCGATCGAGGTCGACATCAATGGCGCCTACACAGTCGAGGTCGCGATTCCGACGCTCAAGAAGATGGAGCGGTATGGCATCGAGGCAGTCGAACAGCCCGTCGCGTGGTGGGACCTTAAGGGTATGCGAGACGTGCGCATGGCGATCGACACCCCAGTGACTGCGGATGAAAGCGCGTGGACGCCGTATGACGTGGCAAACATTGCCAAGGAAGGCGCCGCCGACACGATTTGCCTGAAGCCTGTAAAAAATGGCGGCCTTTTCTTGAGCAGGCGCATGGCGGAGATCGCCGACGCCGCAGGCATGGGCGTCCTCATGGGCAGCAAGCACCCCCTGAGTCCGGGCACGTCTGCGATCCTTCATTTTGCTGCGGCCATTCCCGCTATGCATGCCGTGCTCGGCTATGGCTCGCCGATGGAGCGCCTGGTCGATGATATTTGCGAGAAGCCCATCATGATGGAGAAGGATGGAACGGTGTCACTGCCGGAAGGCGCAGGGTTCGGTGTCACCGTCTCGCCTGAAAAATTGAAGAAGTACACCGAGGAACTCAAGCTCTGACGCGACCATAAAAATAACAAGAGGAGGAGGCATGCAAAATCGTGTCTGGCTGATCCTGCTCGCCTGTGCTGGCGTTCTGGCTCCGCCAACAGCCGCGCGGGCTCAAACCTATCCGGATCGGCCTGTGCGCCTGATCGTCGGTTTTCCGCCCGGTGGGGCCGCCGATATCATCGCCCGCATCGTCGGTCAAAAGCTCTCCGAGATGTGGGGCCAGCAGGTTGTGGTCGACAACCGCCCCGGCGCGGGGAGCACGATTGGTTCGGAGATCACCGCGAGGGCCGCGCCCAACGGCTACACGCTTCTGATGATCTCGAGCAGCCATGCAGCGAGTGCCGGCCTTTACAAGACCAGCTACATGCCGGTGGACTCATTCGAGCCCATCACGCTTGTCGCCTCGGCGCCTCAGGCGCTGCTGGCGAATCCGTCGCTGCCGGCCAAGTCCGTCGACGATGTGCTGGCAAGCGCAAAGGCTGAACCGAACAAGCTCAGCTACGGCTCCGCGGGCAATGGCAGCACGACGCATCTCGCGGGCGAGCTGCTGACCGAAATGACCAAAGTCAAAATTGTTCACGTGCCCTACAAAGGCGGTGCGCCTGCGCTCGCAGACCTCATGGGTGGGCAAATCCAGCTCATGTTTCTCGCGCTTCCGCCGGCGCTGCCTCAGATCAAGTCAGGCAAGGTCAGGGCGATCGCAGTGACTTCGATCAAGCGCTCGCCGTCTCTCCCGCAGGTCCCGGCGATAGCGGAGTCAGTTCCGGGATACGAAGCGACCAATTGGTACGGCCTGTTGGCGCCGCGCGCGACGCCGCGTGTGATCGTTCAGAAGCTTTACGGCGACATCCGCACCGTGCTGCGCGACGCTCAGGTCTCACGCAGCATCGTTGCTCAAGGCGCCGATGCGGTGGGAAGCACGCCGGAGGAGTTTACTTCCTATCTACGGTCAGAGATCGACAAGTGGACCAAAGTCATCAAGCTCGCCGGCATTCGCAGCGACTAGCGTGCGAGTCTTTTCATGAACCGCACTCTCGTCCTGATTCTGGGGATGCTCGCACTTACGAGTGCTGGAGCCAACGCGCAGCAATATCCGTCGCGTCCCGTTCGGCTCATCGCGCCGTTTCCCGCAACCGGTGGCGTCGATATCGTCGCGCGGCAAATCGCGCAGAAACTGTCCGATCGCTGGGGACAGCAGGTTGTCGTCGATAATCGTCCAGGCGCGACCGGCATCATCGGTACCGATCTGGCGGCGAAATCCGCGCCTGACGGCTATACGATCCTCATGGGCAACGTGGCGACGCAGGCCGTGAATGTGAGTCTCTACAGCAAGATCCCCTATGATCCCGTCAGGGACTTCGCACCGATCACGTTGGTTGCGCGTGTCCCGGAGATGCTCGTCGTGCATCCATCGCTGCCCGCGGCGAGCGTCAAGGAGCTCATTGCGCTGGCGAAAGCAAAGGCGAAGCAGCTCACGTTCGGCTCGGCCGGCTCTGGCAGCCCGCCGCATCTCGCGGGCGAGCTCTTTCAATCACTTGCGAATGTCCAGTTCGTACATGTTCCCTACAAGGGCAGTGCGCCTGCGCTGACGGATCTCATCGGCGGACAGATCAACATGTACTTTGCCAACATTCTGTCGGCCATGGTGCACGTGAAGAGCGGGCGGTTGCGGGCGCTGGGCGTGACCAGCATGAAGCGATCCGTTGTGGCGCCGGACGTGCCGACGATCGCTGAGGCAGGTCTACCTGGTTATGAGGAATACAACTGGTACGGCATGCTCGCCCCGCGCGGCACGCCGAAGCCGCTCATAGATAAGCTACACGACGACGTTGTCGCCGTCGTTCGCAGCAACGACCTCCAGGAGCGCATGACGCGAGACGGTGCCGAGGTCATCGGCGGCACGCCGGACGAGTTTGCGAAATTCATCAAAGCCGAAATCAGCAAATACGCGCAAGTCATCAAGAGCCGCGGATTGCGTGTCGAATAAGGATGCGCCAGTGAGCAGAAAACAGGACATACCGATCATCGACGTCAGGTGCAGAGTGACCATACCTGAAGCGGGTGAGTACTTTTCGGGCCGTGCAAAAGAGCGAGGACGGTTCAATACAATCAAGTCGTTCGCGAAAGGCACGATCGAGGCCTTCTTCGAGGAAATCGGCGAAGCCGGGATCACGACCGCCGTGTCGACGTCGGGTCAAACACCCGAGATGATGATAGGCGGGCGCGTGATGGCCGCGCGGACGACGCCGAACGATCTCATGTCGCGGCTCGAGAAGGAGCATTGGGGACGCTTCATTGGCGTCGCCGGCATCGACGCGGGCAACGTTCTCCACGACTCACTGGCCGAGCTCGATCGCTGTGCGGGGATGGGACTGCGCGTCATGTTCATCGAACCGGGCCGTTCGCCTGGCTGCGATATCGACGATCGCCGTCTCTATCCTCTCTATGAGAAATGCTTGCAGCACGACATGGTGCTCTTTCCGCAGACCTCCGGTCCGTGGGGCGGCAAAAGCATCGATTACGCGCATCCCCGTCATATCGATCAGGTCGCCGAGGATTTTCCCAAGCTCAGGATCATAGCCGGGCACGCATGCTATCCGTATGTGCGCGAAGCGATCATCGTCGCCGCGCGGCACGCGAATGTATTTCTATCTCCGGACATGTATCTCACGCAGATGGGCACCGAGGACTGGGTAAAGTCGCTCAACAACAACTATTTCGGGCTGCGCGATCAGTTTCTGTTTGCGACGTGTTTTCCATCCATACCGGTCAAGCCGTTTGTCGACGAGTTCTGGACGCTGCCGATCAAGGAAGAGGTGCTCTCCAAGATCCTCTACAAGAACGCCCTGCGGGTCTTCAAGCTGGAAGATGACCCCGTATTCAAATCGATGTACCCCAGTTAGGGAGGCGCTGTGCAAATCGTTGACATGCGCTTACGCCCGCCGCTCAGGACATGGGTCGGGAAGCTGCAGTTCACGCGCGGCGACGACTACTACCAGAAGCTCGGATACGATCGTCCCGCCTCGACCCGAACACAATCGACCGCCGATCTTCTGCGCGAGATGGATGATGCAGGCGTGCAATGGGGCGTGATCATGGGCCGCCAGTCAGAAGAGCCGCTCGGTGTCATCCCGAACGATGAGATCGCCGCATGTATCGAGCAGCATCCCGATCGGTTCGTGGGCTGGGTAGGGCTCGACCTGAGCCAGCCGATGGACTGGTGCATCGAGGAAATCGATCGCTGCCTGAAGAAGCCCGGTTTTAACGGCGTCTCGATCGAACCGCCTATATCGAAAGACCCGAGCATCCACAGCCCGGCAGACCGCCGCCTCTATCCGATCTACGACGAGTGTGTCCGTCGCGGCGTACCGATCAACATCACCTTGAGCTCGCAGCTCCAGGCGCGCCTGGGTCGTCCGTATGAAGACAGCTCACCGATTCCGCTATATCAGGTCGCTAAGGACTTTCCGAAGCTCGTCATTCACGTGGCTCACGCAGCATGGCCTTACGTGATGGACATGATCGGTGTCGGATTTGTCTGCCCCAATGTGTGGCTCTCACCGGACCAGTACATGGTGAAACGTCTGCCCGGCGCGGAAGAATACGTGAAAGCCGTCAACAACTACTTTTCCGACCGCGCGTGCTTCGGCACGGCGTATCCGAGCCGGCCCCACAGACATATGGTCAGGGAGTACGAAGAGCTTGGGTTCAGTCCTGAAGTATTCGAGAAAGTGATGTCGAAGAACGCTTTGCGGCTCATGAATATGGCGTGACATGGCCGAGCAGCATCGTCGACATGCGGATGCGACCTCCGCCGGCCACCTGGGCGATGAAGGTTTTCTTCTAGCTCATTCCGCCGTAATGCCCGCGCGTTTTACGAGCTTCGTCCACTTCACGATCTCTTCGCGCAGCGTCTGATCGAATTCGCGCGGACCGGCTCCCACGATCTCCACCCCCTGAGCGAGCAGCCGGGTCTTCATGTCGGGCGTTGACATCGATTTGATTACGGCCGCATGGAACGTATCGATTACGGGCTGCGGTGTCCCGGCGGGCGCAAGGAATCCGTACCACGTGCCGGTTTCCAGGCCGCGAAATCCGGCCTCTGATACCGTGGGCACGTCGGGCAATACGGCGGAACGCTTCTTGTCCGCGACCGCGAGCGCACGCAGCTTCCCTGACTTCACGTGCGCCTCGATCGCGAGCGGCCCCACGAACATCATCGTGACCTGGCCGCCGAGTACCGCGGTGACTCCGGGGCCCGATCCTTTATACGGCACGTGGATGAGCTCGATACCGGCGATCATCTGAAGCAGCTCGCCCGCAAGGTGCGGCTGGCTGCCGCTGCCGCCCGAGGCGAAAGTGAGATTGCCTACCTTCGCTTTACCGAGCGCGACGAGTTCCTTGAGCGACTTTGCCGGCAGCGAGGGATGCACGACGAGGACGTTCGGCTGCGTGACGGCCAGAGACACGGGCGCAAAATCCTTCAACGGGTCATATGGCAGCTTCTTCATGAGACTCGGATTCACCGTATGCGTCGTCGTGATGAGCAGCATCGTGTAACCATCGGGCGCGGAGCGTGCGGCCAGCTCGGTGCCGATGATGCTGCTCGCGCCGGGACGATTGTCGAGGATCAGCGGCTGCCCGAGAGCACTGCTGAGCGCAGGCTGCAGCGTGCGCGCGAGATTGTCCGCACCGCCGCCGGGCGAGAAAGGAATGATGATGCGAACGGCCTTCGATGGATATGAGGCAGCCGGTTCGGCCGCGTGAGCTGTCGAAAGTGCGAGCGACATCGCTGTGCAAATGATCAATTTCAAGTACAGCGACAATCGCATCCGGTGGCTCCGCTGAGTAAGAAGGTGGTGCAGGTCGCAGGCGTCATTGCTGAGTGCACGCGCTCGTCACGTCTTGCATGAGGACGAAGAGCGCGCGCTCGCGCAGAGTCGATTTTACTGCGGTTGGATTCCCGCTTTCCTTGCGATCTCCGCGTACTTCTGCAGGTCGGTCCTCAGGAACGCGGCGAACTCTTCGGGACTCATGCTCACGGGCTCGAGATTGAGATGCGTGAAGCGCTCGATCACGTCGGGCATCTGCACCATCCGCCGCGCCGCTGCGTTGAGCTTGTCGACGATCGGCTTGGGCAGGCCGCGCGGGCCGTGGATGCCGTACCAACCGGTCGCTTCGTAGCCTTTGAGCCCGAGCTCGTCGGCGGTTGGAACATCAGGCAGTTGCGGCGTGCGATAGAGCGAGGTGAACGCGAGCGGCCGCAATCGTCCAGCCTGCACCATCGGCACCACCACCGGGCTCGGCCCGAACATGAGCGGTATGTGTCCTGCGAGCAGATCGTTCACCGCGGGGCCCACACTCTTGTACGGGACGTGATTGAGCTTGACCCCGGTCATCACCTGGAAGAGCTCGCCGGCGATGTGAGTCAGGTTGCCGAAGCCGCCGGAGCCGTACACCACCGTTCCAGGACTCGCCCGGGCGATGGCGATCAGCTCTTTCAGCGTCTTCGCCGGGAAGGAAGGATGCACGACGATGACGAGCCCAGTGGAGTTGGCCATATAGGCGATCGGCGTGAAATCGCGCAGCGTGTCGTACGGCAGCCTCTTGTAGACCGCAGGATTGATGGTGTGCGCGCCGGCGGTGGCCAGCAGCGTATAGCCGTCCGGCACCGACCGCGCCACGATTTCGGTGCCGATGATGTAGTTCGCCCCGGCGCGATTGTCGACGACGATGTTCTGTCCGAGGATCGTGGAAAACTTCTGCGCCACGATGCGGCCGAACACGTCGACCGCGCCCCCGGGGGCGACTGGCACGATGAGCCGCACCGGGCGTTCGGGATAAGCGGCGGCACACGCTGCTGCGAACAGGCCGAATACCAATGCCGCTGCGAGTCTCGAAAGCATGTCTCCCCTCCAGGAAATCGCGCAGATGCGCTGCACTGGCGACGGTATAGTAACGCCCCTGCCCAACCAGCTCGCGCTTAACAATAAGAACAGGACTGGTCTGTAACTGCCGTTCAGTGCTGACTTCGCGACGACTCGGCACTGATGTTGCCGCCAGTTTTCTGGATTGTCGATGATCAACAGGTTCGATCAGCTTCGGGCCGAGCGGCGCTGAGAAATGATCATCACTGACGCGATACGGTCGGCACAAACAGAACACGTGGTGTACTTTTTATTGACAGCCTACGTCGAAAACGCTCGGTCGTACGGACAACTACGGTATACCTGAGCCGGTAACGCGGTTACCTATCCGCGACAGAAGTGATGTGAGTGAACGATCGAAGTTCATGCGCCAGGCATTCATATACGCGCGGATGTTATGACAATCGCGCGAAACCGGTGGCGCAGCCGACGTATTCGAAGCCGCGGCCG
>JAQGNH010000328.1 GCA_028291945.1 Betaproteobacteria bacterium | reverse complement strand
ACGCGCCTCGCGTCGTATCCTGAAAGAAACCTCCCATGCTCCTCAGGGGGGAGCGATTCCGCACGAGGATCAGAGTGCACTATCTCGCGAGCGCGGCTTGCCGGTGCGGTACAGCACGGGCAGGCTTCGCGCACAGCATACCCCCATTGTTCGTGTAGAGAGAGATCGCGATTCATGCATGGCTCACTTGAAAAGAGATACGCGCATCCGCCTGAGAAAAATTTTCAGGACAGAGTGGCTGACAGATATGAAGTTCCGGAGATTGAGAGAACCCGAACCCTCACGGTCCATCGATACCAGCGGCACCTCTTCATACGATTTTTCCTCGTGCAGCAGGCGCGTCAGGAATTCCGCCTGATAGCCGAAGCCGGTGGCTTCGACGTGGAAGCGCACCACGTCGCCACGGGTGTATAGAGGACAGCCGTTGTAATAGTTCATCCGGTAGCCGCTCGCCAGGTTTATGATGGCCGTATAGAGCCTCGATATGAGGTGCCGATGCAGCGGCCGTCCTTCGATCCTCGTGAAATAAGGGACGACCATATCGGCCGTACCCATGCGCTTGAGCACTGCGATGTGGGTCTCGATCGGCTCGATGTCGTCGCCGCAAATGAGTCGATAGTATTTGCCTCGTCCCTGAAAGGCACCTTCGAAAAAATTTCGGGAAACGCCCATATTCTTCGAATTTCGAAACAGCCTGACCGGCACTGATGGATGAGACTTTCTGTAATCCATGACGACGTCCGACGTTCGGTCGCTGGAGCAATCGTCGAAAACGAGCACCTCGTAGCTTATCCTCAGCTTGTCCGCAGCGGCGGCCAGTTTGTCGATAGCACCGCAGACGTTCTGCTCTTCGTTGAAGCAGGGAACAAAGAACGAAACATCCACTTCCGAACTGGTTACGGCCTGCAGCGTCCGGGTCTGGCCGTTCGGTTGTATTTCGACGCAGACCGAATGCTGCATGATCAACCGCTTTTCTCGATGTTGTACAGGCGCTGCACGAACCGGACACTACGGGCCAGCCACCGGCCCTTCGGGCTTAACGTTATCCCCTGCGAGGACTGCGTTGCCCACCCATGCTCCAGCATCACTTGTATACGTGCGCTGAAACTTTCTTTTTGTATGTAGCGGGCGAGAATGTGTTCTATTGGCAGCTTGCGCGATGGCGTCTGCCAGAGATCATGCAAAATGTGGAGCGAAATGGATTTGTACGTGGCTCCGAACACCATCAAATAGACGAGCATGAGGAAGGAAGCTGTGGCAAAAACGCGCCAGTAATTAGCTTTCAGTGGAATTGCCGGCGCGACTACTGCTGCAGCGATCGTAATTGCAGCAGCGATTAAGACGGCCAGAACCGCAGGAGATGCTTGTGGCCAAGACCGGATCGCCGCATAAACGGCAGTCAAGTAGATTAGAAACCACGTAATGCCCAGCGAGACGTCCGTTACGTTCATCCAGTTTTCCGCAATCCGAAGACCGCAATGGCAACTCTATAGAGCATAACGACGAAAGCGCCGAGCCTTGGGGTCAACGCTAGATCAGCGCCTTCTTTTCTGATCATTCCGGCTGCCTCAAGCCCGGCGAGCCGGTGTCGAAAAATCCACTCGAGGCCGTCTCCGCTTCGATAGCGCGCGGCGATCGCGTCCGCGGCGAGCGGTGAAGGTGACTCGAGTAAAGCGAGCAGCATTGCCAATGTATATCCCCGCGAGAGCAACGCCCACGCTTCGAGGTAGATCATGAGGAAGCTGCCGACCACCATCGAGCTGATCAACCAGCCAGACGCGCCATGGGGCGTGTAACCTGCCGGCAGGAACAGCGAGCCGCCGACCCATGCAGCCAAATGCACTAATGATGCAACAAAGAATTGGGCGGCATTGCGTCCCCTCAACAGGCGAGATCGGCTCACGACGGCCAACGTGATTGGAAACGTGAGCGAGAAGATTACCGGATACAAGAGCTCCGCTGGAAAACTGAACTGCACTGCTAACCCTGCCTCGGCAGAACCTCGCTAGCTTCCCTTGAAAACGGATCTTGCTGCTGCTCAGGCGCCGCGTATTCATGCAGGATTGATTCGCCGCGTGGACGGGTCGTGCGTTGGTTGAGCCAAAGAATGGCTCCCGGCAAGCTGATGGCGATTCCCGCAAAACCGAGCAGGAGCGACAGTGCAAGGGCCTCCGCACTGGACACACCCACTAGGGCCAGGAGACTTACTGTTACGCCCTCTCTGATTCCCCAGCCGCCGACCGAAATCGGCAATGTCGATGCAAGCACCACCACCGGGATAAGGATTAGACAGTCCATGAGCGGTAGCGCGAGCCCGAGCGCCTGCGCGATCAGCCACGCCGTTATTGAGATATTGACGTGCGCGGCAAGCGACAGCAGAGTGACCATCGCGCTGCGCGGCACGTTACGCAGCAGGACGCGAATGTCTTCAGCGACGAAGCCGAGCAGCCGAATGACGAGGAAGCGTTGGGGATTCTGGAACATCGGCCTTGCAGCAAGCAACAATAGCAGGCAGATGGCCATGACCCCGAGCACAAATGCATCGGTAAATACGATTGAAACCGGAGCGCCACGAGTCGCCAGACCCGGTTGGACCGCGAGTACCAGAAGCAGCAGACTTCCAATCATCACGAGGCGCTCGAGCGCGACGCTGTGAACAGCAATGCGCCGATTTCGGAAGCGAAGCCAGTAGAGCCATATACGTACACCGTCGCCACCGACCGATGCGGGAAGCGCCTGATTGAAGAAAACTCCAATCCATGTGAAGCGGAGTGCAATGCGGAACGGCAACTCGCCGCCGAGACTGCGTGCCACAATTTCCCACCGCGCGGCCGCGAGGAAGATCTGTGCGCTGAGTTGCAGAACAGCAACCATAAGCAGCAGCGGGTTCGCTCCGCGAGCGGCCGCTGCCGCATCCTTCAGATCAACATTCGAGAAGACATATGCGAGTAACGCGATGGATAACGCGGTCTGAGCCAGGAGCAGGAAGCGGCCCCGATGATTGGCATGACCGTTTGGCGCAGACCTATCCGCCGTCAAGTACATCTCCAGGCATTCGCGCGCGTTATTTCGAGTTGCACTTCTGCAGAGTACACGGAGTGTTCATGAGGAACGCGGCTGTCAGTTCAAATGGAACGGACCGAATTATACCGAACATGACCTTGCCCGCAGCCCCTGATACAATTCCGCGCCATTAATTGCACCCAGCTGCGGCCCATGAACCACATCGAAAAGTACTTCAAGCAGGTTGAGCAAATCGCGCGATCGATCGATCAGCGAGCAATCGATGGGATGGCGACGGCACTCGCGAAAGTTCGGGAGGCGGGGGGCAGGTTATTCTTCATCGGTGCCGGTGGCAGTGCAGGGAACTGCGGCCATGCCGTCAATGACTTCCGCAAGCTTTGCGGCATAGAGTCATACGCGCCGACTGATAATGTTTCAGAATTGACGGCTCGCACTAACGATGAGGGGTGGGAAACGGTGTTTGCCGCATGGCTTGTTACGAGCCGACTCTCGGAGAGGGACGGCGTATTCGTATTCTCTGTGGGCGGTGGCGATCTCGAGCGGAACGTGAGCCCAAATATCGTGCGGGCCCTGGAGCTTGCGAAGAAATGCGGGGCCAAAGTTTTCGGGGTCGTGGGTAGGGACGGCGGCTTTACGAAAAAGGTGGGCGATCACGTGGTTGTAGTCCCGACCGTTGATGACGCGCTGATTACGCCTCATACCGAGGCTTTCCACGCCGTCGTCTGGCATTGCCTCGTCTCGCATCCTGTACTTCAGCAGAACCGCACCAAGTGGTGAGCGGGCTTCGGCCGGTATGCGCTTAGCGTCAGGCATTCCAAGCCCACGCCGCACTGTTCGGCGCAAACAGCGCGCTGTCTTCCTCGATCGAGACGGCGTGATAAATCGCTGCGAAGTGCGTCAGGGTAAACCCTACGCGCCGCGTGCTGTTGAAGAGTTTCGCTTCTTGCCCGGCGTACCCGCTGCTGTGCGCGCGCTCAAATCGGCGGGCCTGCTCGTCGTAGTTGTTACAAATCAGCCCGACATTGGGAACGGTCTTGTTTCCAAATCGATAGTCGCTGCCATGCACGACAAGCTGCGCAGTGCACTTCCTGTCGACGACCTGCGCGTGTGCCCGCACAGCCAGTCTGCGGGCTGCGACTGCCGCAAGCCGAAACCGGGCATGCTGATTGACGCGGCACGCGATCTGAATATTGACCTTAAACGCAGCTTCATGGTGGGCGATCGAAGCGGAGACATCGTTGCCGGTGAAGCGGTCGGCTGCTATACTCTTTTTATTGACCGACGCTACACAGAACCGCGGCCCAAACAGCCCGACCAGCGCGTAAGAAGCCTGCCTTCAGCGGTCAAAACTATCCTCTCTCTACTTTGAATTTCATTCCGGGCTTCTCCTTATGACTTCAGTGGACCAGCTTCGCATCAAAATTTTCGCGGATGGCGCGGACTTCGACGGCATCGTCAAGATGTACGGGAATCCGGTCATAAAGGGCTTCACCACGAATCCGACCTTGATGCGCAAGGCAGGCATCGCTGATTACGAGGCATTCGCACGCAAGGTCCTAAAAGCGATACCGGATCGCCCCGTTTCGTTTGAAGTGTTTGCGGACGAATTCGATGAGATGGAGGAGCAGGGACGCGCAATTGCGTCGTGGGGCCGCAACGTCAACGTCAAAGTACCTGTCATGAACACGCGCGGTGAGTTTGCGGGCCGCGTGATCCGCCGACTCTCCGGCGCTGGAGTGGCGCTCAACGTGACCGCGGTCTTCACGCTCGAGCAAGTGCGCAATATCGTCGATTGCCTGGACAGCAACACGCCGGCGATCGTGTCGATCTTTGCAGGACGCATCGCCGATACCGGTATCGATCCCGTTCCGCTTATGACGGAGGCCGTGGAGCTGCTCAAAGCAAAGCCCAAGGCCGAACTCATCTGGGCGAGTCCGCGGGAGCTTCTCAACGTGTTCCAGGCGAACGATATCGGTTGCCACATCATCACCGTTACGAACGACATTCTCGCAAAGCTGTCGCTGGTCGGAAAAAATCAGGACGATTATTCGCTCGAGACCGTCCAGATGTTCTACCGCGATGCCAGCGCAGCGGGTTATTCCATCAATACAGCCGGTAGCACGCAGCGCAAGCTCGCGGTCGGCTGATATTTCATTCGCCAGAGGACCGATGCAAAACATCCTGATCACGGGAGGCGCGGGCTATGTCGGCTGCGTGCTGACCCCGCAATTGCTCAAAGCCGGTTACAACGTCACGGTATACGACACGTATTGGTACGAAGATCACCTTCCCAAGAATCCCAAGCTGAAGACGATTCGCGGCGATATACGCGAGACGGCCAAGCTCAAAGATGCTTTCAAGGGAATCGACGCAGTCATTTCGCTCGCATGCATCTCCAACGATGCAAGCTTCGAGCTCGACGAAAAGCTTAGCACGAGCGTCAATCTCGATGCTTTCGAGCCGATGGTAAAAGCGGCGAAAGAGGCAGGCGTGAAGCGCTTCGTGTACTGCTCGTCGAGCTCCGTCTACGGTGTTTCGGATAAGCCCAATGTGACCGAAGATCATCCGCTGGTGCCGCTCACCCTCTACAACAAGTACAAAGGCATGTGCGAGCCGCTGCTGTGGAAGCACCAGGGGCCCGGCTTCACGTGCGTGACGATCCGGCCCGCGACGGTATGCGGATACAGTCCGCGCACCCGCATGGATCTTTCGGTGAACATCCTGACCAACCATGCGGTGAACAAAGGAAAGATCACGGTATTCGGTGGCGATCAGCTGCGGCCCAATTTGCACATACAAGACATGTGCGATCTTTACGAGCTTCTTCTGAAGCTGCCGGATGAGAAGATCGCCGGACAGACTTTCAACGCGGGTTACCAGAACCTCTCGATCATGGAGATCGCGAAGATCGTTCGCAACGTCGTGCAGTCGGAGTTCCCCGATAAAGGCCAGATCGAGATCGCGACGACGCCCACCGACGACCCGCGCTCCTATCACATCAACTCGGACAAGATCGCACGCGTCATCGGCTTCACACCGAAATATTCGATCGAAGACGCGGTGCGGGGGTTATGCAAGGCTTTCAAGGAAGGCAAGCTCCCGGCGAGCATGGAAGATGACCAGTACTTCAACGTCAAGCGGATGAAACGTCTAGGGGTGAAATGAGCCTCAAGCCGGTTGCAGTAGTGACCGGCGGCGCCGGATTCATCGGCAGCCACATGGTCGATAATCTGCTGGCGCACGGATATCGAGTGCACGCGGTCGATAATCTCGTCAGCGGACGCGTGAGCAACCTCGCTCACCAGAAGAGCAACCCGGATCTCGTATTCGAAGAGCGCGACATACGCGCTCTCGAGCCGGGCAACACACTTTTTGCGGGGGCGAAGCTCGTTATCCATTTCGCCGGAATCGGCGACATCGTGCCTTCGATCGAGCGTCCGCTCGAGTACATGTCAGCGAATGTGCAAGGCACGGTGCACGTGCTCGAGTGCGCCCGGCACGCCGGTGTGCAGAAGCTGGTCTATGCTGCCTCCTCCTCCTGTTACTGGCTCGCCGATACGCCGACGCGCGAGGACGCACCGATTGCGCCGCAATATCCGTATGCGCTGAGCAAGTACATGGGCGAGCAGTCGAGCTTCCATTGGCACAAGGTGTACGGACTGCCCGTCAATTCCATACGGATCTTCAACGCGTACGGAACTCGGGTGCGTACGACGGGCGCTTATGGTGCGGTCTTCGGGGTGTTTTTCCGGCAGAAGCTCGCGGGGAAACCTTTCACGGTCGTAGGCGACGGCAGCCAGAGCCGCGACTTTCTGTACGTTACGGACGTAGCCGAAGCGTTTCGCCTTGCGGCTGAAAGCGACAAAACCGGGGAAATCTGGAATCTCGGAGCCGGCAATCCTCAGCCGGTGAATCGGTTGATCGATTTGCTGGGCGGCGAAAAAGTGTACGTGCCCAAGCGTCCGGGCGAGCCCGACTGCACGTGGGCCGACATCAGCAAAATCACGCGCGACCTGGGATGGAAACCGCGCGTTTCATTCGAACAGGGTGTCGGCCTGATGATGAAGGAGATCGATGTGTGGCGCGATGCGCCGTTGTGGGACCCCGATTCGATAGCCAAGGCGACGAAAACCTGGTTCGACTACATGGGCAAGACTGCCTAATCATGCTTTCGTCGCTTACAGAGAAGTACCGGCATAAGATCAAGACGGTCGAGGAGTTGATCGACACTATAGGTCGTCCTCCGCGCGCGAAGAAAGTGATCATGGCGCACGGCGTGTTCGACGTGGTCCATCCGGGACATCTGCGCCACCTGATCTATGCCAAGAGCAAAGCCGACATCCTGGTCGCGAGCATTACTGCGGACATCCATATCAGCAAGGGCCATTTCAGACCCCACGTTCCACAAGATCTGCGAGCGCTTAACCTCGCCGCGTTCGAGCTCGTCGATTACGTCGTAATCGACGCCGAGCCGACACCAGTCGGAAATCTGAGCCGCATTCAGCCTGATTTTTTCGCGAAAGGGTACGAGTACAACGCGAACGGCGGGCTGCCTCCGAAGACGCAGGAAGAAGCGGAGGTGCTTCGACAGTATGGCGGCGAGATGATCTTTACCCCCGGCGACATCGTGTATTCCTCGAGCAAGCTGATCGAGGCCGCGCCGCCCAGCATCAGGCTGGAAAAGCTGCTTACGTTCATGGATACCGAGGGGCTCAACTTCAATTCGCTGCACGAGGCGCTTGAAAAGCTCAAAGGCCGGCGCGTCCACGTGGTCGGCGATACGATCGTCGACAGCTACACGCACACGGCGATGATTGGCGGACAGACGAAGACCCCCACGATGAGCGTGCTTTACGAGGGTCGTGACGATTACATCGGAGGGGCAGCAGTCGTCGCGGAGCACCTGCGCGCAGCGGGAGCCGATGTGGTGTTCTCGACCGTGCTCGGCAATGATGTCCTGAAGGATTTCGTGGTCGAAGGCTTGGCAAAATCGGGTGTGCAGTGCAAGCCTATCATCGACTCGACGCGGCCTACCACCCATAAGAACGCGATCATCGCAGGCGGCTATCGGCTGTTGAAGGTGGACACGCTCGACAACCGATCCATTTCGGACGCTATCCTGGACCGGCTGTGTGACGAGGTAGCCTCGACCTCTGCGGATGCAGTGGTTTTCAGCGATTTCCGGCATGGCGTGTTCAATCGACGCACCATTCCCAAGCTGATCAAGGCCATTCCTCCGCGCGTTTTCAAAGTTGCCGATAGCCAGGTCGCGAGCCGGTGGGGCAACATCACGGACTTCAAGGGTTTCGACCTGATCACCCCGAACGAGCGCGAGGCGCGCTTTGCACTCGGCGACCAGGATTCCGGTATTCGCCCGCTCGCATCAGCACTCTACGATGCCGCAGATTGCAAGACCCTGATATTGAAGCTGGGTGAGCGCGGGGTGCTCACGTGCAGAAGCAAAGATCACGAACGTCTCGACTCGTTCGTCGTCGTTGACAGCTTTGTCGATCGCGTGGTCGACGCCGTAGGGGCGGGCGACGCATTGCTCGCCTATGCGACGCTTGCGAAACTCGTCACTGGCTCCGATGCGGTCGCGACGATACTGGGTTCGATCGCTGCGGCGTGCGAGTGTGAGTACGACGGCAATATTCCGGTCACGCCGACCGATTTGCGCCGCAAGCTCGATGCTGTCGAGCGCCAAGCAAACTATGCCTGACACCGCACGATGCGGGTGATCGTCGCCGGCCTCGGCGTGCAGGGTTACAAGCGTCGCAAGTTCGCCGGGGCGGACTTTGTGGCCGCAGTGGACCCGGTGAACGCGGAGGCGCAGTATCGCGACGTCGCCGAGGTTCCGCTCAAGACCTACGATGCGGTTCTCGCATGCATACCCGATGGGCCCAAAATCGAAGTGCTTTCGTATTTGCTCTCTCACGGCAAGCACGTGCTGGTCGAAAAGCCGCTGTGGGCCGAGAGCGATGCCGAGATCACCAGGCTCGAGCATCTCGCGCAATCGAAGAGTGCGTTGTGCTATACGGCTTACAACCACCGCTTCGAGCCGCACTACGTACGCATGCGCGATCTGGTGCGCTCGGGCGAGCTCGGCCGCATCTATCGGTGCCGCATGTTCTATGGAAACGGCACTGCCCGGCTCGTGCGCGAATCTGCCTGGCGGGACGAAGGCGCCGGTGTCTTGCCGGATTTGGGCTCGCACTTGCTCGACACGGTGAACTTCTGGTTCGGCGATCCCGGACAGAATTTCCATGTAGTGTCTTCCAACTGTTTCGAAAACCGCGCGCCCGATCACGTGGTCATAGGTTCGGAGTCGGCGCAGCCGCGAATCGAGCTCGAGATGACTCTGCTTTCGTGGCGAAATCATTTCACGTGCGACGTGCTCGCAGAAAACGGCACCGCGCACATTCGTTCGCTGTGCAAATGGGGACCCACGACGTTCACCCATAGACGCCGCGTCCTGCCGTCGGGCCGTCCGCCGGAAGAACAGGTCACGCTCGTTCAGGACGATCCGACGTGGGCGCTCGAGTATGCGCACTTCAAACAGTTGTGCGAATCAGGCGCAAAAACGGATCTATCGAACGACGTCTGGCTCAACGGTCTGCTGCGTCGACTCGGTAAAAATGCAGTCGAGGAGCGATCGACTTGAGCCGGCCGATCATAGGCTATGCCGGGATGACGCATCTCGGCATCAATTACGCAGCCGCTGCGGCGGCACGCGGCTTTCCGACGGTGTGCTTCGATTGCGATGCCGAGCTGATCGGCAAGCTGCAAGCCGGCCAGCTGCCCGTCGTCGAGCCCGGGTTGCCCGAGCTCATCGCTCACAACCGTAAGCGCCTGACGTTCAGCGCGCAAGGCGAGGCGCTAAACCAATGCGATCTCGTTTACATCGCGTCGGACGTCCCGACCGATGGTGCGGGTGCAAGTGACCTCTCGGGCATTTCTGCGTTGATCGCCCGTGTGCGGTCGCACATGAACCCGAGCGCCCTGCTGATCGTGCTGTGCCAAGTGCCTCCGGGTTACACGCGCGCTGTGCAGTGGCCTGCCGAGCAGCTTTACTACCAGGTCGAAACGCTCATATTCGGCCGTGCAGTCGAGCGTGCCATGCAGCCCGAACGCTTCATCGTGGGATGCGCGGATCCGGGCCGCGCTCTGCCCCCGCCGGTTACGAAATTCCTCGCGGCTTTCGGTTGCCCTGTGTTGCCGATGCGATACGAAAGCGCAGAGCTCGCCAAAATCGCAATCAACTGCTGCCTCGTCGCTTCCGTGACCGTAGCGAACACGCTCGCCGAGTTGAGCGAGCGTATCGGCGCGGACTGGCACGAAATCGTGCC
>JAQGNH010000312.1 GCA_028291945.1 Betaproteobacteria bacterium | reverse complement strand
CGCGTAAATACAAGCTGCCATTTATCCTTCTCGCCGATCGTAAAGGCAAAGTCGCGGCGCTTTATGGGTCATTGCGCGACTTCGGCGTAATTAAATTCGCCAGGCGCAACACCTTTCTCATCGACCCGCACGGCAAGATCGCCAAAGTGTATGTCGGCGTCAACGCTGCGAGTAACACCCAGGACGTGACCGGCGATCTGAGAACGCTCGTATGAGACCGATTGGATGGCAAGGCCTGCGGAAGCTCGTGACCCGCAGCGATCGTGCGAGGATCTGTAGCTCGCTAAAGCCGGGCTGACGTTGGACGGCTCCGGTCGCTCTGCGCCTGGTGCGAGCGAATGAAGCCTCGATCAGGCAGGGAGCTGCGCGTGCTTGTTGTGCTTCTCGGCGTGATACAACAACCTGTCGGTCGCTGCGACTACAAGCGCCGAGGCGAGGAACGTCAGATGGATCAAAACCTGCCACATGATGAGATGGTGCGACAGGTGGTCGGCATTGATGAACGTCTTGAGCAGGTGTATCGACGATATTCCGATGATGGCAGTGGCCAGCTTGACCTTCAGTACGGACGCGTTCACGTGTGACAGCCATTCGGGCTGATCGGGATGGCCTTCCAGGTAAAGGCGCGATACGAAAGTCTCATAGCCGCCGACGATCACCATGATGAGCAGGTTCGCGATCATCACGACGTCGATCAGCCCCAGCACGACCAGCATGATCTCGGTCTCGTTGATCCGGCCCGTGACCCACACCATGCCCATCAGGTGCACCAGCTCCTGCCAGAACTGGTAGACATACACGCCCTGAGCCACGATCAGGCCGAGATAAAGCGGAAGCTGCAGCCATCGGCTTGCGAAAATCAGTGCAGGAATCGGCCGCAACGCACGGTTCAGCTTGTCAGCGTTTTGCATGGGTCACTACGGGAAGTCATATCGGGGCGAATTCTAGCATCGCATCGCGTGCGCTCAAGGCGTGCGTGTCGGGCGATCCACTGGCCCGCATGATGATGCCAGTACTAGTGCAAGAAGCGAGTTCCACATGTTGACCTGGGAACATCTGCTCCTGCGGCGTCGGCCCACTACAGGTTAAGCTCACGGTCGAACTCATCGGAAACCTTCAGACCCGCCGTCGCAGGCGCCTTGATTCATTCCATAAGCGCGAGCTATGGCTTGTGGCGATAGAATGTTTCATCGTTCGAGTAGACCTTCGCAAGTGCCGAGTGAAACTGCCGTGAAACGCCTGATCGCTCTCGTGCTGCTCGTGTGCGCTATCGGAAGTGTGTGGGCAGCCGAACAGACACCGCCGATGGCGTGCGCCGTACTCAGCGAGCAGGAAGCGCTCGCGCTCGTCGGCGGGCCGCTGGGTGAGATCTTTCGCCACGTGGAAACGCCCCATGCGCAAAACGGCTACGATTACGCCAGCATCTGCGGCTTCTTTCCCAAAGGGTACGACATTCAAAAAGCCGATCGTCCACCCGAACGCGGCATCGAGGTCGCGCTTCATTCGCTGCGCACGAAAGCTGATGCCAAGGCCTACTACGACAATTCGCTCGCCGCCCGGCAGGAGATGGCAAAGCTGCCAGGCAGCCCATTCGTCAATGCCAGATACACTGCTGTGGGCGGTTTGGGGGAGGCGGCGGTATTAGAGTCGCGGAGCCTCGAGCCTGAACCGAAGGTCACTTACAGTGTCGCGGCAGTCATTTTCCTGAAAGGCAGCGTCATGGGGCAGGTCACGACGTGGAAAAAAGGTACGCCGGACGATACGATTGCGAGCGCGGCAGCAAAGCAGGTCACGGCGAAGTTGCCTTGAACAAAAAGTCCCCTCCCGTTCACGGGAGGGATAAGGTGGGGGTGGTTGTCACCGGCAACCTCGCACAATTGGCGCGAGGTGCTGCAAGGAGCACGAAACCATGAGCATCAAAGGCAAGGCCTACATCGTGGGCGCGTACGAGCATCCACTGCGCAAAGCGCCTGACAAATCGGTTGCCCAGTTGCACGCCGAAGTTGCGAAAGGCGCGATCGAAGACGCGGGACTCACAAAGAACGATATCGACGCGTATTTCTGTGCAGGCGATGCGCCCGGCGCCAACGTCTGGAGCATGGCGAACTACATGAACCTGAAACTGCGCCACGTCGATTCCACCGACATGGGCGGATGCTCTTATCTGGTTCACGTAGCGCATGCCGCGGAAGCAATCGCGATGGGCAAGTGCAACGTTGCGCTGATCACGCTCGCAGGAAGGCCCAACTCGGAAGGCAGCTCCGGTACGCAGGTTCGCGATCGCGGGGTGAATCTGCCGGATGCACCTTACGAAATGCCGTATTCGCCGGTTACCGTGAACCTGTACGCGATGGTTGCGATGCGCCACATGTACGAGTACGGCACGACCAGCGAGCAGCTCGCCTGGGTCAAAGTCGCCGCGTCCCATCACGCTCAGTACAATCCTAACGCGATGCTGCGCAACGTCGTGACCGTCGAGGAGGTGCTGGCCTCGCCGATGATCTCCGATCCGCTGCACCGCCTCGATTGCTGCGTCGTGAGCGATGGCGGCGGCGCGGTGATCGTGGCCAAGCCCGAAATCGCCAAAAGCCTCAAGCGTCCTCTTGTAAAGGTTCTCGGCGTGGGAGAGACGACCAAGCACCAGATGGGCGGACACGTCGATCTGAGTTACTCAGGGGCCAAGTGGACGGGACCGCACGCGTTCGAGGAAGCTGGCGTCAAGCCTGCCGACATCAAGTACGCGTCGATTTACGACAGCTTCACGATAACCGTCGTGATGCAGATCGAGGATCTCGGCTTCTGCAAGAAAGGCGAAGGCGGAAAATTCGTCGCCGACGGCAATCTGATCTCGGGGACCGGCAAGCTTCCATTCAACACGGACGGCGGCGGTTTATGCAACAACCACCCAGCCAACCGCGGCGGCATGACCAAGATCATCGAGGCGGTGCGTCAATTGCGCGGCGAAGCGCACGCCAAGGTGCAAGTGAAGAATTGTAACCTCGCGCTCGCGCACGGCACCGGCGGCGCGCTGGGACACCGGCACGGCAGTGCCACTCTCATCATGGAAAGGGAGTAAAGCGATGGCGACACCCTATCAGGAGCGTAAGCTCCGCGACCCGGCGTTGAATCCCGGCGACAAGGAGTACTTCGACGCGGCTGCGGACGGCAAGCTCATGCTGAAAAAATGCGGCACCTGCGGAGAGCATCACCACTATCCACGCAGCCTTTGCCCGTTCTGCTTCAGCGACAAGGTCGCGTGGGTGCAGGCGAAAGGCACGGGCACGGTGTACACGTACAGCATTACGCGCCGTGGCGGACCCGTTCCGTATTGCATCGGTTATGTGACGCTCGACGAAGGTGTGAAGATGATGACCAACTTCGTTGACTGCGATTTCGATACGATCAAGATCGGGCAGAAGGTCAAAGTGGCGTTCAAAAAGAGCGAAGGCGGCTTTTCGATACCGATGTTCACGCCCGCCTGACATCGCAGATGCACGCGGAGTAGCACTCCCGCGACATCGCGGTGTCACACAGTAATCCGCTGATACGGAGTCATATGGACAATTCTGCTGATTCGAAATGGAAGTTCCACGGCGTGCGAGTCGTGCACGCGAACGAGCTCGACATCAACACGGCGCAGACGCCCGGGATGAACCGTGCCGCAGCCATTACCAATGCGCGCGCCGGCGCGGAGAAACTTTGGGCCGGGACCGTCGTGATTCATCCCAAGGCGAAAACCGGCGCTCACCATCACGGTCCGGTCGAGAGCGTGATTTACGTGGTCAGCGGCAAGGCCCGGATGCGCTGGGGCGATAAGCTCGAGTTCATCGCCGAAGCGGGCCCGGGCGATTTCATCTACGTGCCGCCGTACGTCCCGCACCAGGAAATCAACGCGAACGATGACGAGCCGCTCTCATGCGTGCTCGTGCGCAGCGGCCAGGAACCGGTCGTCGTAAACCTCGATATTCCCGTCGTCGAAAAACCTGAAGAAGTGCATTGGGTCGACAACATCCATCCCGCGCCCAAGTCGTAAAGCCGTTTTGTTCGAAGCGACGCGCTGAAAGGCATCAAAGGCCTGCCGTTTCCGCGATGTAATTTCCGAGCGCCGCCCAGTCCTTGTCGCCGTAGCCGCGGGCGATCGCAGCCAGATGCTGCTCAAGGATGAGGGCCGCCATCAGGAGCGGCACCCCAGTGTCACCACCCGCTTGCAGCGCGAGCTCGATGTCTTTCATGCCCAGCTTGAGCGTGAAAGTCACGTCTGAAGGTTTATCGATCATCAGGCGCCCGTAATTCTTGTAAGCCGGCGCACTCATCGACGTGCTCGTGATGATCTCGAGAAACCGTGCCGGATCCACGCCCGATTTCTGCACCAGCGCGAAAGCTTCACCGAGGCTTTCGATGAGGGTGCCGAGCATCAAGTTGCGCGCAATCTTGACGATATTTGCGTGCGCCGCCTCGGCACCGAGGTCGAACCAGCGCTTGCCGAGCACCTCGAAGAGCGGCGCGCAACGCGCGATCGCATCGGGCGGTCCGGCGGCGATGATGTCGAGCTGCCCCGATGCAGCCGCCTGCGGCCGCCCAAAAACCGGCGCAGAAACGTACGTCGAGCCGCGCTCACGATGCAGCGCGGAAAGCCGCTGCCCCATGCGCAGGCTCACCGAAGCCATGTTGAGGTGAATCGCACCCGCGGCCATCGCGTCCACGAGTCCGGACGCGATCCACACGGCTTCGACCGCTGTGTCATCGGCGAGCATCGAGATCACAAGCTCAGCATCGAGCGTGTGATCTGGATGTATCGCCACTTTGGCGCCGAGTCCGTGCAGCACCTCGCAGGAGGAGCGCGTGCGGTTCCAGACGGTGAGCTCGTGACCTTGATCGAGCAGCCGCGCCGCCATGCCGCGCCCCATCTGGCCGAGTCCGATGAATCCAATTTTCATTGCGCAATCTCCGACTCATGTTTGCGCGCCCATGACCTCGCATGCCACCATAAGCATGGGAGGAGCGCCCATGAAGAAAGCCGCTGCGCGAGTTATCTTAGCCGCCGCGTTGTCACTTTGCGTAACGCACGCGATAGCCCAATCCTACCCGACGCGCCCGATACGCATGGTGATACCGTGGCCGGCCGGCGGAATCACGGACGTGATCGCACGTGCGGTGAATCTGCACCTCGCGGACGCACTGGGGCAGCCGATCATCATCGACAACCGACCCGGCGCGGGAGGAACACTTGGCGTGGGGATAGTCGCCAAAGCCGCTCCGGATGGCTACACGCTGCTGATGCACGACATCATGAGCCACTGTATTACGCCATCGCTTTACACGAGCCTTTCGTACGATGCGCTCAAGGACTTCGAGCCTGTCGCCATCGTGGCGGGGTCACCCATCGTACTTGTGGCTAATCCCGCGCTCAATGTGCGTACGGTTCCGCAGTTGATTGCGCTCGCCAAGGCTAAGCCCCGGCAGATCAACTACGCATCGTCGGGGGCGGGCGCAATCACTCACCTCGCCGCAGTTCGCATGGAGCGCATGGCCGGCATCGAGCTCACGCACGTGCCGTACAAGGGCAGCGTCCCGGCTGCGGCCTCCGTGATCAGCGGAGAGACGGGCATATCGTTTTCCACTCTTCCCGCGGCGCTTCCGTATGCGAAGACCGGACGCCTGGTGTTGCTGGCCGTCTCGTTTCCAAAGCGCGTATCCCAGATTCCGGATGTGCCGACGATCGCCGAAACGCTCAACGGGTACGATCTCGGACTTTACTCGGGATTGTGGGCACCGAAGGACACGCCACGCAGCATCGTGAGAACGCTGCACGCTGAAACGATGAAAGGCCTGGAGCATCCCAAGGTAAAAGAGATACTCGCTACGGTTTCGGCCGTGCCGGGGACGCTGTCGCCGGATCAATTTGCCGCGTTTCTCGCGAAAGAAACGCGCGAGTGGGGCGAGATCGTCCGCGCTTCCGGCGTGAAGGTCGAGTAAGCGCCGGTTGTCGTCGTTGCGAGATGCAGTGATGATAGCGTCGCCGAACTGCTTCAACGCGCCTTCGGTAACTTCAGGCTTGCATCGCTCCAGCCGCACTCGCAACTCTTGGCGAACCTGTCTAGAGCATCCCTAAGGGAGAACGCATGGATCTCGGCATCAAAGGCAAATCAGCGATTGTCACCGGCGGCAGCCGCGGTATCGGCCGCGAGACCGCGCGCCAATTTCTCGAAGAAGGCGTGCGCGTCACGATCTGCGGCCGCAACGCCGAAACGCTGGAACGCACGCGAGCGGAGCTTGCCAAGCAGACGGGCGGCGAAGTTCACGCGGTTGTCGCCGACACCATGAAGCAAGCGGATATCGAGCGTCTTGTCGCAAGCGCAAAACAGCGCTTCGGCACCGTCGACATCCTCGTTAACAACGCGGGCCAGATGTATTCCGGCCGTTTTGCAGTCTTGACTGAGGCCGGCCTCAAGGAGCAGTTCGAGACCAAGATATTCGGCTTTCTGCGCGCGATCCGCCTCGTCCATCCGATCATGAAGGCGCAGCGCTGGGGCCGCATCGTCAACATGATCGGCGGTGCCGGCAAGGAGCCTGATCCCTACATGTTCGGCAGCGGCATCACGAACAGCGGCCTGCTCAATATCACCAAGTCGCTTTCGACTGAATTCGGTGAAGACAACGTGCTCGTCAATGCCGTCTGCCCAGGGTGGGTCGACACGAACCTCTGGCGCCGCAACGCACAGGGCCTCGCGCAAGAGCTCGGAGCGCAGAGCGAGGAAGACGCGCGCCGTCAGGCGGCACGCAAAAATTCGCTCAACCGCTTCGGCAAGCCGGAAGAGCTCGCGAACGCCATCGTGTTTCTGTGCTCGGAGCGTGCGAGCTATATCACGGGCGTGTCGCTTAACCTGGATGGTGGAAGATTGAAATCGCTGTGGTGAGCGGTTGGGAGCTGCGGCTGCCCACAGTGCGATACGGCGCAGGAGGGTAAGTTCGCTGCGAAGTCTGACCCTATGCAGCCAGCGAGCGCGCCCAGCCCGGTTGGCCTTCGCTATTGCACCCATAGCAACAATCAGTTGGCCTCGCGGCGCGCCTGGCTGTATCTTCAACTCGTTCGCAGGACTATTTTCGCCCAGAAACCGTTTTCTAAAGGATTTTTCAGATGCTGCCGAGCGCCAAGGACCTGGAAGGTAAACACGTTCCCAACGTCACGTTCAAGACTCGTGTCAACGAGCAGTGGAAGGACGTCACCACCGACGACCTGTTCAAAGGCAACACCGTCGTCGTTTTTTCGCTGCCGGGGGCCTACACGCCCACGTGCTCGAGCACCCATCTCCCGCGCTACAACGAGCTTGCCCGCGTGCTCAAGGCGAACGGCGTAGACGAAATCGTGTGCATGTCAGTCAACGACACCTTCGTGATGGACCAATGGAAACGCGACCAGGAAGCGGAAAATATTAGAGTCATTCCGGACGGAAACGGCGAATTCACGCAAGGAATGGGGCTCCTGGTCGACAAATCGAATCTGGGCTTCGGCAAGCGCTCCTGGCGCTACTCCATGCTCGTGAAGGACGGTGTAATCAACAAGATGTTCATAGAGCCCGAGAAAGAAGGAGATCCGTTCGAAGTGTCAGACGCAGATACCATGCTCAAGTATGTCAATCCCAAGGCCGCTGTCCCGGAGCCCGTGGTCATTTTTGCCAAACCGGGTTGCCCTCACTGCGCTCGCGCGAAGTCACTGCTCGACTCTCACAGTTACCAGTACGACGAAATTACGCTCGGGAAGGACATTACCTCGAACACCTTGCGCGGCGTTACCGGCAAGGGAACGTGGCCGCAGGTCTTCATTGGCGGCAAGCTGATCGGCAGCGCGGACGAGCTTCAGTCGTACCTCGGGACGCGCAAAGCGGCATGATCATATGAAAGCATTGCAAGTCGATGTAGCGGTCGTCGGTTCAGGCACAGCGGGCCTTGTTGCGTACCGTGCAGCCAAGGCGGCCGGGGCTTCTGTCGCCATCGTCGAAAGCGGCGTGTATGGCTCGACGTGCGCGCGCGTGGGCTGCATGCCCAGCAAACTGCTGATCGCGGCGTCGGAGGCCGCGCACGCAGCAGAGACCGCGCAAGGCTTCGGCGTGCACGTCGACGGCATCCGCGTGAACGGACGTGAAGTCATGGCGCGCGTGCGCAGCGAACGGGACCGCTTTGTCGATTTCGTCGTGCGCGACCTCGAACGCTTTCCGCACACCGACCGTATACAGGGCCACGCCCGCTTCGTAGACGACCACACGCTCACAGTCGATGACCACACGCGAATCGTTGCGAAAACTGTCGTCATCGCAACTGGATCGCGAGTGTCTTATCCCGAATCGTTCAAGAAACTGGGCGAGCGTCTCATCGTCAATGACGACGTGTTCGACTGGGAAGATCTGCCTGAGTCCGTCGCCGTTCTGGGTCCGGGCGTCATCGGTCTCGAGCTCGGACAGGCGCTGCACCGCCTGGGCGTGCGTGTGGTGGTGCTTGGTCGGGGCGGCCGCGTGGGTCCCATCGCCGACCCGGAGATTCGCGCTTACAGCATTGCAATGTTCAACCAGGAATTCACGCTCGAGCCCGATGCGCATATCGTCGACATGCGACGGGAGGACAATCGAGTGCTGATAAGGCGCGTAACTGCCGATGGGACCGAGAAGGCCGAGTATTTCGGTTATGTTCTCGCCGCTACCGGTCGCATACCCAACATCGAAGGCATCGATATCGAAAAGACAAGTCTCGAGCTCGATTCGAACGGTATGCCGTTGTTCGATTCCGAGACTGCGCAAACCCGCAACGCGAGCGGCAGGAGCCCGATATTCATCGCAGGCGATGCCAGCAACTTTATCCCCCTGCTGCACGAGGCGGCCGACGAAGGCCGTATCGCCGGAGAAAACGCTGCGCGCTGCGCGTCAGGCAAACCCGTAGCCCGGGGCCTGCGGCGCGCACCGCTCGGCGTCGTGTTCACCGATCCGCAAATCGCAATAGTCGGCGGCGGGTGGCTGGCTTTGCAGCAAGGCAGCTTCGCTGTCGGGCAGGTAAGCTTCGAAGACCAGGGCCGGTCGAGGATATTGTTCAAGAATAAAGGCCTCCTGAACGTCTATGCGGACATCGCGAGCGGCCGGTTGCTTGGCGCTGAGATGATTGCCCCTGCCGGCGAGCATCTCGCTCATCTGCTCGCGTGGGCTTTGCAAAACAAGATGACGATCTCGCAGATGCTCGAGATGCCCTTCTACCACCCAGTGATCGAGGAAGGACTGCGCACGGCGTTGAAGGACCTCGACGCGAAGCTGCGTGCAAAGCAATCGAGCGTCATCAAGGCGGCCTGAGCGCGCGTTACTTCTTTTTGCCCGGGGCCGGAGTAAATTTGGCCTGGGGTATGACGGAGGACGATGGGGGCGTCGCGGACTTCTTCGTTTGCTTGGGTTTCTTGACCTCACGGTTGCTTCGTTGCTGGCCTTTAGGCATTTGACTCTCCTTCTAGTTGGTTCAGAACGCGGGCGGCGTGATGCACCATGATGCCGGTGCATCGAGCGCTGACTCATTATCGCAGGTTGCGGGTTGCACCTTGCTCTTTTTCGTTTCTGTGCCGCTAACCTGATCGGCGCTACACTTCCTACTGCAACCTCGACTTCGTCATAGAAATCCCACCACATGGAGGACTCACATGAACAGCCGCGACCAGTACGTCGAGACTCTCAAAACGCAGCTCGATCAGTGGAATTCGGAAGTCGCGAAGTGGGAAGAGAAAACCAAGACAGCGCAGGCTGACGTGCAGGCGCGCTATGAGAAACAACTCGAGGAGTTTCGCCGCCAGCGCGATCAGGCGCTGGAGCAGATGCGGCAAGTCCAGGGCGCTTCAGCCGATGCGTGGCAGAACTTCATGCGCAGCACCGACGAGGCGTGGGCCAAGACACGCGAAGCCTACGAAAAAGCCTACACTCAGTTCCGCAAGTAGCCGCCGGCCTTTAGGCGGGCCGTGAGATATGGAAAATTCCGACGCGCTCGCGGCGGCGATCCTCAAGGCGCTGCACTTTGCTGCCGACAAACATCGTGATCAGCGTCGCAAGGATATCGAAGCATCGCCTTACATCAATCATCCGATCGAGGTCGCTGAATTGCTCGCGCGTGTAGGCGGGGTCGACGATTTAGTGACATTGCAAGGCGCCATCCTGCACGACACGATCGAAGACACGAACACCACGCCGACAGAGCTCGAAGCAGCGTTCGGAGCGGACGTCCGGCATGTGGTGGAAGAAGTCACCGACGACACGAGCTTACCCAAGGCTGACCGTAAGCGGCTGCAGATCGAGATGGCACCTCACATCTCAGCGCGCGCACGCCTTATCAAACTGGCAGACAAGATCGCCAACGTGCGATCCGTGACGCAGACGCCTCCTGCAAAGTGGCCTTTGACGCGCAGGCAGGAGTACCTCGACTGGACCGAGCAAGTGGTCGCTCATCTGCGGGG
>JAQGNH010000289.1 GCA_028291945.1 Betaproteobacteria bacterium | reverse complement strand
TCGACAACGAACAGTCGATGCGAAGAGAAACGCTATGGACGTGCGCTGCGATTGCGGTATTCATGGTGAGCGCCGCGAGCACTGTTTACAGCCAGGGGCTGCGCGCAAGGCCCATGCGTATCATCGTACCCTCGCAGCCGGGAGGGGCCGCCGACGTCGTGGCTCGCAAGATCGCTGTGAAGCTCACCGAAACACGCGGTCAGCAAGTGGTGATCGATAACCGCGTGGGTGTCGTGGGCGCGGAGATCGTTGCCCAGTCGGCTCCTGACGGAAACACTCTGCTGTTCTCGCCTGATTCGCTCATCATGCGCGAAGCCGTATACGAGAAATTGACCTACAAGACGCTGCGCGATTTTCAGCCGGTGACGCTAGCAGTCGTGCAGCCGAACGTAATCGCTGTGCAGGCTTCGCTGGCGGCAAAATCCGTGCAGGACCTGATTGCCCTCGCGCGATCGAAGCCAGGTCAGTTGAGTTACGGTTCTGCGGGCAACGGTAGCGCTCAGCACATGGCGGGCGCGTTATTGCGGCTGCTCGCCCGGATCGATGTGCTGCACGTGCCTTACAAAGGGGTGCCGCAGGCTACGGCCGATCTTCTGGGAGGGCGTGTCGATTACATATTCGGCAGCCCGGTCTCGATCCTGCCGCACGTACGCGAGAACAGACTGCGCATCCTCGCGGTCACGACTGCGAAGCGCGCCACATTCATGCCCGAAGTTCCGACCGTCGGCGAATCAGGCGTGTCGGGTTACGAATACACGGGCTGGCTCGCCATGTTCGTCCCGAAAGCCACGCCGCGCCTGGTGGTAGACAAAATGCAGGCCGACGTTGCGCGCTTCGTGTACGAGCCGGACTTGAAACAGCTCATCACCAACGGCGGCACGGAGCCGCTCGCCAACACACCGGACGAATTTACCGCGAAGCTCAGGTCCGAGATTCCGCGCTGGACACGGGTTGCGCGGGAGGCGGGTATCAAGGCGGATTAAGTGAGGCAGTGACGCAGTGAACAATGTGACGACGCGGTGACGAAGTGACGCGGTGGCGAAGTGACGAAGTGACCCAAGTGACGGTGTGACGATGAGACGAGTAGCGCAGGGCCATCGTTACGGCAGAATGTGGTCGAAGTAAAGCCAGTGGAGGAGTCGCATGAATCGCATCCTGTCGTGCGTCGCATTAGCAGCTCTGGTTGCATTGGCATGCTCGAGCGCAATCGCGCAGAGTCAAAGGCCGGTACGCGTGCTTGTTGCATCTGCGCCAGCCGGTCCCTCCGATGTGCAGGCCCGGCTGCTGGTGCCGAAAATGAGCGAGGCGCTAGGGCAGAGCCTGATCGTCGACAACCGTGCAAGCAATAACGGCATTTTCGCGACTGAGCTGTGCGCGAAAGCGGCCGGCGACGGCAACACCGTCTGCGTCGGCAACAGCGGCACGCATGCAGTCAACGCCACGTTGTATCAGAAGCTTCCTTACGACGTTCTGCGTGATTTCGCAGCTATCAGCCAGTTTTCGACAACGGGCATGGTCGTCGCAGCCAACGCGAAGCTTCCCGGCACGAAACTACAGGATCTGGTTGCTTACGCGAAGAACAATCCTGGAAAGACCAATATCGCGATACCCGGTGCGACGGGGCAGCTCGCTGGCGATGCGCTCTGGTCGATGCTGCAGATCGAGATGAACAATGTGCACTACAAAGGCAGCGCGCCGTCTGAAATGGCGGTCGTCGCCGGCGAATCGCAGATATCGCTCCTGACTCCGCTCGCGACGATGAATCACATCGCGTCGGGCCGCATCAAAGCGTACGGCATCACGAGCGCACAGCGTCACCCCCTGCTCCCCAATGTGCCGACGATCGCGGAGCAGGGCGTGCAAGGCTATGACTTCCAGTTCTGGAACGGCTTATTCGCCCCGAAGAAGACGCCCGACCGCGTCGTGCGCGAGCTCTACAAGGCAGTGTTTCATGCACTCGAGACGCCTGAAGTGCGGGATCGGTTTGCGCAGCTCGGTCTCGTCGTGGTCGGCAATACACCTGAAGAGTTTGCGCAGGTGGTGAAGACGGACGTCGCTAAATTCAGAAAGGTGATTCTGGAGTCGGGGATACCGAGGCTGTGAATACGCTCGCGCCGTGAAGTTGGTGCAGCTATCTGACGTTCAAGCAGGCATCGCCGCTCTTCGTTTCCAAAGCGCCCAGGGTCTGTCCAGGTTGCCGTTGTTCGCCTGGTCAGCGTTGGCGGCTTCAGCCTCGTTGAGAAAAGTGATCTTGCCGAGCCGCATCGCTTCGAGTTGCAGGTGCGCATTCATCTCGGCGTAGACCGCGCGATACACGACCTGCTTGATCGACGTGGCGACGACGACCGAGCCGTGCCCGCGCATCAACGCGAACGATTCAGAACCAAGCGTCGTTGCGAGCGCTGCGCCGAGATCGGCGTTGCGAATGAGCATGTCCGTCGCGGGCCCGCCTGCGTCGCGAATTTCGAAAATCGGCGTCGATGTACCGAGAAAGCCGCTCATGTGCGAGATCGGTCGCAACTGCGTGCCTGTGACTCCAAATGGAATCACTGCCGGCGAATGGCTGTGGACGATCGCGAGCACGTCGGGCCGCATGCGATAGATTTCGCTGTGGATAAAGCGCTCGAGATAGGGGCGGCGTCCTTTCGGGTCGATCGCAATGCCTTCGAGGTCGAATTCCATGATGTCGTCGACGGTGACCGTTGCCGGCGCGATGCTCCTCGCCAGCAGGAAGCGTGATGGGTCCCGGTCGTGTCTGGCGCTGACGTGGCCAAAACCGTCGACCACGCCCTCCCTGAACAAAATGTGATTGGCAACTACGAGATCTTCAATCAGCTCAGGGTCGGGTGACATCTGGAGGCTCCTGTTTCCGTAATCAACAAGCTCAATGCGGAATTCGTTAAAAAGCAGCGCGGCGCGGTAGGCGGCTCGGCGAGCTGATATCAGTTTCATAGCGAGCTTGCCGGACGAGTTTACCGTCTCGATCGCTTCCGAGCGCGACACTGAAGCTCGTCAGAAGATCAGGTGCTCGCGCAGAACGAATGTCAAGATACAGCGGATCGCAGATACTGAGAATTCCTCTGCAATTCATTTTTCGCGTTAATGTCGCAGCCATAGTGCTTCGTAACGCACCGCTGGCGGCGAGTACGTTACCGGCGCACGCTACTGAGGAGGAGTAATGGCGAGTTCGAAGCTGCCTGAAGGCGACGTCTCATTTTCGTATTTTCCCGATAACTATCGGTGGTCCCACGGCATGCTGCTGCCCCTGGGCGGAACGCAGTGGGGCGGCGGTGAAATCGACGAGATCAATCGCGTCGGGCTGCGGTTGAAGGACCGCGTCGGAGACGACAAGGCATGGTTCTACGAGTGGGCGAGTGAAGCCGTGCGCCTCGAACAGATCGGCAAGGATAGAGCAGCGAAGGGGCACAAGATTTCGGCGGCCGCGTACCTCTTCAGGGCGGCGCACTACTACCATGTCGGTGAACGCTTCGTGCAGCCCAAAACGGAGGAAAGCCAGTCTGCCTACAAGAGAGGTGTTGACGCGTTCAGAACGGCTGCAAGCTATATTCGCCGCCCGCGCGTCGAGCACGTGGAAGTGCCGTACGAGGGCACGAGTCTGCCCGGGATCATCGTGCATGCGGATCCGGTGCCGGATCGCACGGGCAAAGGCCCGGTGATGGTGTTCCTCGACGGCTTCGACGTCACCAAGGAGATTCAGTATTTCAGAGGGGTGCCCGATCTCGCTGCGCGAGGGATCTCATGTCTTGTGCTGGACGGTCCCGGAAACGGCGAAGCGATACGCTTCCGCGGACTGGTGCTGCACCACGAGACCGAACGCTATGCCGGCGCTGCGTACGATTATCTTGCGGGCCGGCCCGAGTTCGACGCGAAACGAATCGGTATCATGGCCTTGAGTCTCGGAGGCTATTACGCGGCGCGTGCGGCTTCGATGGATCAGCGGTTCGCATGCTGCATCTCGTGGGGACCGGAATGGGACTATCACACGAAGTGGAAGCAGCGGCTCGAGCGCATGGCGCGCGGCGAAGTCCTGTCGTTGTCGGTCCCATGGGAACACCTGCTGTGGGTGTTTGGAGTGAAGACGAAGGAAGAGGCCTTCACCCGGCTCGAAGGATTCAAGCTCGACGGTGTCATTCAGAAAATGCGCTGCCCGTATCTGCTAATGCATGGCGAAGGCGATCAGCAGGCACCTCTCGAGCACGCGCAGAAAATGATCGCGGCCGCTGGGTCGCAGCGCAAGGAGCTCAAGGTGTTCACGCGCGAGGAAGGCGGTTATCACCATTGTCAGGTCGATAACACGAGC
>JAQGNH010000273.1 GCA_028291945.1 Betaproteobacteria bacterium | reverse complement strand
TGGGCGCGGCCGAAATCGGTGGACCAGCGATCGGCTTGCGTCAGCTCGTGGCCTCGCGCACGCAGCGCGTCGATCACGTCGGCCGCAACGCCGTACTCGATTCCAACTTTGACTCCCGCGTCGATCCGCCAGCGCGGAGCGTCGGATGCAGCTTGTGGATTCTGGTGGTAATCGACCAGCCGCGTCATCATTTGTGTATGGCCCTGCGCCTGCATCGATCCGCCCATCACGCCGAAGCTCATGAGGGGTTGACCTCCCCGTGTGACAAACCCGGGGATGATCGTGTGGAAGGGCCGCTTGCGCGGTGCCACGACGTTTGCGTGATCGGGTTTTACGGTGAAGCCATATCCTCGGTTCTGCAAACTGATGCCAGTACCCGGTACGACCACGCCGGAACCAAACCCGGCGAAGTTGGACTGTATGTACGAAACCATCATTCCCGATTCGTCGGCGGCAGTGAGATACACCGTGCCGCCCTTGCCAGGTTTTCCCGGCGCCGGATCGCGTGCCTTCTTCAGATCGATCAACTTGGCGCGCTGCTCGAGATAAGACTTGTCGAGCATCTCGGACGGTTTCACCCGCATCGTCCCGGGATCGGAAACGTACTCGTATGTATCCGCGAACGCGAGTTTCATCGCTTCGATCTGCACGTGCAGGCTGTCGACCGAGTCGACCGGTAGCGAACCGATCTCGAAGTTTTCGAGTATTCCCAGCGCAATCAGCGCAGCAATGCCCTGACCGTTGGGCGGGATCTGGTGCAGGACGTGGCCGCGGTAGTCGATGCCTATAGGCTCGACCCAATCGTTCTTGTGTGCAGCGAGGTCCTCGAGCGTGAGCGCGCCGCCGTGCTGCTTTGCAAATGCGGCGATTTTCTCTCCAAGCTCGCCCTCGTAGAATGCCTGGCCTTTCGTTTCTGCGATGCGCTGAAGCGTTTTCGCCTGCGCGCGAAATGAAAACTTCTCACCGGGCTCAGGCGCGCGGCCGCGCGGCATGAACGCATCGGCGAACCCGGGCTGCGACTGAAGCTCCTGCACCTGGTTCGCCCACAGGCGTGCGATCGTGGGCGTAACCATGAAGCCGTCTGCGGCATATTTGATCGCGGGCTCGAACAGATCCGCAAAAGGAATTTTGCCGAACTTCTCGGAGAGATCACGCCATGCGCTGACACAACCTGGGACCGTGACCGAGTCCCAGCCGCGCTGGGGCATCGCGGGTCGGCTCTTGAAACGGTCGAAAGTCCATCCGCCTGGAGAGCGGCCCGATGCATTGAGCCCGTGCAGCTTCTTACCGTCCCATAGGATACAAAATGCGTCACTGCCGATGCCGTTGCTCGTCGGCTCCACTACCGTAAGCGTTATTGCTGCGGCGAGCGCAGCGTCGACCGCGTTCCCACCTTTGAGCAACATGCGCAAGCCAGCCTGCGCGGCGAGCGGCTGCGAAGTCGCAACGCAGTTGCGCGCGAGCACCGGCATGCGTTGCGAAGGATAGGGGAACTGCCAGTCGAACGATTTCATGGTGAGCGGACGAGGGAGTGCGGAAACTGTCAATTATACATCGCGAGATGTGGGGTACTTGGGCGGCATGCCGTGCGAATACTAAGCGATCGCGTGATCGATGTTCGAACACGTCGTAAATTGCCCCGCGATATTTCGAAGGCGCGCGGCAGGCAGAGCTACTCCGGCTTTTGCGTTTCGGACGGCGCTTCGACCGTTCCCTTGTCTTCGCTAGAGGGTGGCTCTTCGGAACGTTGCAGCGGCTCAGGGTTATCGAAATGGTAAAAAGCGTTGTCGAGCGCCTGGCTGACGATTTTCGCAGGCATATCGTTGATTGTTTCGGCAACGATCGAACCGAAATCGGAACCTGTTACGCGCTTGCCGTCGAGCTCTGCCGTGAAGGTTACCTGGAGTCGAGCTGATCGCCCGGGACTCAGAGCCTGCATAAAAGCCGTCCCCGCAATCGAGGTTACGACCGCGATCGCGATCGATGCGGGGTCGAGCGGAATGACAACGAGACCTTGCGGCTTATCGATACTTTCCTGAATCACGAATGAGAACTCGCGCACTGACAGGCGATTGCCCTTGAGCTTATCTCCGTAACGCTCGATAAATCTCTCCGCAATCAAGTCTAGCGGCGAGACATTGAGCTCCGTGTCACCGATGACGCGTTCGTATCGGGCGAGTGGTCCTGAAACTGCGCGGCCGAATAGCGCCGGAGCAGGGCGTCTGTAGGTCTGCTTCCGAGCCGGTGTTTTCATCGCGCCGGAGCGCAAGTCTTCCACTACAAAGTTTTCAGGACGCGGCAGCCCTTTGACGGCGCCTATCACGAGCCTGAGGGGCTTGGCTTCGTCGCGAACCGTCGGTCCGGGCTGCTCGTACTGCGCATAAGCCGGATAAACGCTACACGTCAGGCTAAGCATCAAGCACAGACTCGATTTTGTCCCCATTCGTCCGCCCCTGAATGCGCTCACTTATGAGTGAGCTGCGATCTGTCGTGTAGCACAAGACCGCAGATCGCGGCAAGGACGCTCGCTACTGCGGCTCGATGTTCGCGTCCCGTGCGACCTTCTTCCATTTGTCGATTTCTGACTTGATCGACGCAGCGTGCTCCTCCGGGCTGGTGCCGATAGGTTCAGCGCCGTTCTTGATCAGCGCTTTATGATTTTCCGGGTCACGTATTGCCGTCACTAGCGCGCCGTTCAGCCTGTCGACGATCGGCTTCGGCATACCGGCGGGACCGACGAAACCGAATGGACTGCGCACGACGAATCCGGGTACGCCCGACTCGATCATCGTAGGAACGTCAGGGGCGAACGCGGCGCGCTTCTCCCCGGTTTGCGCAATCATCCGAAGCTTGCCGCTTTGTACGTGCCCGACGAGCAAAGGAATGCTGGCGAACTGCAGCTGTATGTGTCCCGCCAGCAGGTCGATCACTGCAGGCCCTGCGCCTTTGTAGGGGACGTGGACGAGGTTTATGCCTGCTGTGGAATTCAACAATTCGGCTGCAAGATGACCAACGGTGCCGCGGCCCGACGTTGAATAGAAGATCTGTCCGGGCCGCGTTTTTGCCAACGCGATGAGTTGCTTCACGCTCCGCACGGGCAGTGACGGATGGACGACGAGACCTGATGGCACATCGAGGATGATCCCAAGCGCCGTGAAGTCCTTTGCGGTGTCGTATGGCATCTTACGAATCATGGCTGGGTTGATGACGAAGCTTGCGGCCATGAGTCCGGTCGTATATCCATCAGGTGCGCTGCGCGCGATTGCTTCTCCGCCGACTGTGCCTCCGGCGCCGGGCCGATAATCCATGACGAGGGGCTGCCCCAGAAGTTCGTTCATACGGGGTTGAAGTTGACGAAAAAAGATGTCGCTGTTTCCGCCCGGGGCGGCGGGATTCACGATGCGGATGGGTTTGATCGGAAAAACCTGAGCCCGCGCCGCATACATTGGACCTCCAAGCGCGCAGATCGCGAGCGCTGCACAAAGCGCACGAATGCGAGACTGCATTGGCTGCTCCTCCACCTGTCATTCAGGTTCGATACCGGCTTCCCGCGCAACCCTGATCCACTTCGCAATTTCATTGCGATTGAACGTGTCGTGCTGTTCAGGTGTGCTCGCGACTACGTCTGCACCTTGCTTCGATAGGTTGT
>JAQGNH010000272.1 GCA_028291945.1 Betaproteobacteria bacterium | reverse complement strand
CCGATCGAGAAGCCAAATAGGTCAACTTGCTTCAGGCCCAGCGCCTTGATGAAGGCGATGGCGTCAGCTCCCATCTGCTCGAACGTCGTCGGGACCTCGCCGGAGCTGCTGGAGACGCCCGCGTTGTCGAACAAGATCACCTCACGGTCGCGAGCCAAGCCATCCGTCACCGTCGGGTCCCAGTAGTCCATGGTGCCGATGTAGTGCTGGCAAAAGACGAGCGGCACTCCTGCGGTCTTGCCGAATCGGCGATAGGCGAAGCGGATGCCGTTCGCTTCGACGAACTGCGTCGGCGCGGTCTGGTGTGTGTAGTTATTCATAATGAATCTCCTTGTGCTGGTAGTCATGGCATCGACACGATCTGGATAGAAAGCGACGTGATCCTTGATCGCGGCAACGGCTGCATACGGCGCTTCGTAGGTCCACACCGCATTCACTGACTGCTCTGCGCCAAGTGGAATGCTGTAGTAAGAGCAATCGCCCTTGTAGGGGCAATAGGTGTGATGGTCCGTTCGTTTGAGCTGCGTCATGTCGACATCCTCTTGCGGGATGTACTGGACCGCAGCGTAAGAAGCCTCTCTCAGCGTGAGTGCCCTTTCGGAGTCTGCGATGATGCGGCCCGCTACAGACACGGTTACCCGGGCCGGATTCGGCTCGATCGTGATCGGGTGGTCGGGTCCTGGCAGCTTTATCGATTTGGTTTCCATGGCGCTAGTTCTTCCTGCGGTTGACATGAAACGGGGTTGAGCCCTCCGGGGCGAGGCTGAAGATGGCAAATTGCGGTGCAGGGCTGATCCATTCGCGGCTCACCGACCAACCGGCTTGTACGGCGAGATCGGCGAAAGACTTGGGCGTGAACTTGTGCGAATTTTCGGTATGCAACCGCTCCCCGGCCTTGAATGCAAAGGTGTGCCTGGCAGCATTCACAATCTGATTGGCGCGGCTGACCAGATGCATTTCCATGCGGGTCAGTTCCGCGTTCCAGATCGCCAGATGATCGAAAGCGTTCAGATCAAAATCCCCACCGAGCTCACGGTTGATGCGAGCCAGCAGATTCTTGTTGAACCGACCGGTTATGCCCTTTACGTCGTCGTAAGCGGCGACGAGCGTCGCTTCGTCCTTGACGAGATCAGCCCCGATCAATAGAACGGAGTCATCACCCAGCAGTTGCTGCACCGAGCGCAAGAATCGCAGCGCCTCGGCTTCCGTGAAGTTGCCGATGGTCGAGCCGGGAAAAAAGCCGACTTTGACGCGGCCCTGCGCCGCCGCCGGTAATCGGATTGCGCCGGTAAAGTCCTCTGCAACGGGGACAACCACCAACTTTGGATAATCACGCGATACGGCGGCGGCGGCCTTCTCCAACGCGTCTTCGCTGATGTCGATCGGCACGTAGGCGGCAATCTGTGGTGCTGCGTCGAGGATCACTCGGGTCTTGTCGCTGGCACCGCTACCGAATTCCACCAGGACGGCGCCTTCTGGAATTCCGGCGGCAATCTCGAGCGCAGACTGCTGAAGTAACGCCGTTTCGACGCGCGTCGGATAGTACTCAGGCGTCCGGCTGATCGCCTCGAACAACTCCGAGCCGGTTGCGTCGTAGAAATACTTTGGAGGAAGCGTCTTTTCCCTCGCGGACAGGCCTGCGATAACGTCGATGGCGAAATCGGACTCCGCAGCCGTCAGCTCACTCGAATCGCCTGACTGGTTCAGGTCGCGCGCGAGTCGGACCCCCGAAAACATCCAGCGCTGTTCAGGGCGGTAGAAGTTGCGATACGTCAGTCGCGAATGATGGGCAGGCGTTACGCTTGCTCCACCGCGCAAGACCATCTGCCCCACCATGAACTTGCCGTTGTATTCGCCCGCCGCATTCTCCGCCGGTCGAAAGCCCGGATAGGCGCTGTACGCGCTCTGCGTCCACTGCCACGCCACCTCCTCGACCTGTTCAAGCAGACCAGCGCGGGTGGCGCACTCCCATTCCGCCTCGGTGGGCAGACGTGCGCTCGCCCAAGTAGCGTACGCGGCAGCCTCGTAGTAGCTGACGTGTCTGACCGGAGCATCCGTTTCGACTGGCCTCAACCCTCGCAACGTCATCTGGCTCCAGCCCTCAGGCGTTTGCAGCCAGTAGAGTGGAGCGGTCCACGACTCCGATTGGACGAGAGTCCAGCCGTCCGACAGCCAAAGCGCGGGGCGGCCGTATCCGCCATCTGCCATGAACGTGATCCATTCGCCGTTGGTCACCAGCCGGTCGCTAATTTCGAACGGCTGGAGCCAAGTCGTGTGGCGCGGGCATTCGTTGTCAAACGCGAAGCTCGCCGCGGTGGCACCGAGCTCGAAGGGGCCGCCCGACATTCCTTTGAAACGTCCTCCGCGGCCGACTGCGTCGACCGGCCACTCCTTGTCGTAGGTCGGCTTGGTCGGCGACCGGCTGAAAAGGTGAAGCACATCCATCAGCAACAGCTCCTGATGTTGCTCCTCGTGCGCAAGGCCCAAGCGTACCAAGTCTTCAGTCTCGGCAGAAATGCCCGACCGCAACAGCTTCCGCATATGACCGTCGACATAGCGTCTATACGCCATGACGTCTATCGAACTCGGGCGCGTCAGGAGGCCGCGCTGTGCCCTTGGCTGACGCGGCCCGAGCGCCTCGTAGTAGGAGTTGAATAGAAAGTTGTAGTCGGGATCGAAGACGCGGTAACGCGGCGAATGGATCGATAGCAGAAATGCCTCGAAGAACCAGGTGGTATGCGCCAGATGCCATTTGGCCGGACTGGCGTCTGGCATCGATTGGACGACCATGTCTTCAGCGCCGAGCGGCGCTATCAGAACTTCGGTTTGATGCCGAAGGCGCACGTAACGATCACTCAGCTCATCGGTCGCGTGGGAAACGCGCAAACCCCTGCGGGCTAAGTTCGTACGCACCCCAGGAAGCGCCGCATCTGGACACACGGTCCTTTTCCGTCCATCGGCGTGATTGAACGATGAAGCGTTCGACCCGTCCGTTTGCATGATAAGAATCCTCAAGACGCGCTGCGCCTAGTTCGTAATGCATGTTGCGGAGGTGGCCGCGCGCCGTTTCGTTGCAGCACCGACTGCGCTCAGCCAGCCATCTAACGGTCAAACTGCATCGACGCTTACTCGCTGAAGTCGGCACCGAACATGGGACGACCGCTCTTTGACTCCGTACGCGAAGCCTCGTCTTCGATCACGTCCCAGTGCTCGACCAGCAAGCCGTCGACGATGCGCACAATGTCTGCTGCGATCCAGTTCTTCGGCTGACCGTGGCCTGAGAAACGTCCGTGAACGATCACGAACTCCCCTTCAGCCACAATGAGCCCCGACTCGTACTTCAGCGTCGGCGGGATACTCTTTATGAGACTGAAAAGGCCTTCACGACCAGGCTCAATGTGGGCGCTATGTTGGACATAGTTGGGCGACCAATAGCGCTCAGCCGCAACATAGTCGCGCTTGTTGAACAGGGTATCGAACGCTTCGAGGACGAGCGTTTTGTTTTCTGCTGAAGTAGTCCGCTTCATCTCGTTCTCCTGGAATCATTGCCATCTGGCGTGCTGGCTTTCACTAAACCGAATGAGCGTCGAGTACATGAAAGGGTTTCTGCAGCGCCTGCGATCCATGATTGGCATCGGAGTTGAGCATTCATCAGATGCCGCTGAAGCCGTTGGGTCACGAGGCGTTCTTGCCGCCGTCGACGCCGATGATTTGCCCCGTGATAAAGGGCGCCTTGTCAGACGCTAGGAACAGGATGGTCTGGGCGATCTCATCGGGGTTTCCTGCGCGCTTGAGCGGCACGCCAGCGATCAGTTTGGCCTTCCTGTCGGCGGTACCGGTTAAGCGGCTGAGCATCCCAGTCTCGATCGGACCGGGCGCGACCGCGTTGACACGCACGCCGAACACAGCCGCTTCGAGCGCCGCCGACTTGGTCAGCCCTTCGACCGCGTGTTTGCTGGCGGTGTACATCGATGCACCCGGCGCGCCCTTCGATCCCATGGTTGACGACAGATTCACGATGCTGCCGCTGCCCTGTGCCTGCATCACGCGCAGCTCGTGCTTCATGCTCAACAACGTGCCAAGCACGTTGGTGTCGAAGGTTGCCGCGTAAGTGTCGCCGGACTGTTCGGTCACCGGACCGGGCTTGCCTTCGGTACCGGCGTTGTTGACGGCAACATCCAGGCGACCAAAGCGCGCGAGGGTCTTATCGACCAAGGCTCGTACATCGTCCTCGCTACGCACATCGGAGCGCACGTATTCAGCGTCCGCGCCGAGAGCTCGCAATTCAGTTGCCAACGCCTGACCAGCCTCGTCGCGTCGGCCGGACACGACGAGGCGCGCACCTTCCCGAGCGAAGGCCAAGGCGGTAGCCCGCCCAATGCCCGTGAGCGCGCCGGTGATCAAGACAACCGGTGAATTCGGAATATTGGTTTGCATGAGGCTCTCGAAATCAGATGGGCGGGCGCTGCCTATCGATTCGTAAATGCGGGTGGTTGCGACGTCGCCCTCACCCTCGGAGTCAAGATATGCCGTAGTCGCTAACAAGTCCTTTTTCCAGAATGAATTCTTCTAAAAAGCAGCGTGGCTCCCGCCTAATACAATCAAAAAATTTCTAAAAGGATCGGTACAATCTGCCATCCGGGATCTGCGCCGGGTTGCGGCGGAACTGGTGGTCGCGGTCGGCGCCGAGCGCGCACGGTTGTGTCGTACGCGCGTCAAAGCGCTTCGTGCTCAAGCGCTTCGCCCAGGTCCACCGGATGAGCCATCGCGGCATTGAGCTGATCGCGATCGAGCTCGCCTTCCCAGCGACTGATAACCACGGTGGCAACGCCATTACCAATCAGATTCGTCAGCGCACGGCACTCACTCATGAACTTGTCGATCCCGACCAGAATTGCGAGTGCCTGGATCGGGATGTCGGGGATAATGGTCAGTGTCGCTGCGAGCGTCACAAAGCCCGCGCCGGTAACACCGGACGCGCCCTTCGAAGTCAGCATCGCCACCAGCAGGACGGTCATCTCCTGGCCGAAGGTCAGCGGCGTGTTCGTGGCCTGCGCCAGGAACAGCGTCGCCAGCGTCATGTAGATGTTGGTACCGTCCAGATTGAAACTGTATCCCAGCGGAATCACCAGGCCGACAACCGACGAGGACGCCCCCAGCCGCTGCATCTTCTGAATCATCCGCGGAAGGACGGTCTCCGATGAACTCGTTCCCAACACGATCAGCAGCTCGTCCTTGATGTATCCGATGAAGCGCAGGATCGAGAATCCCGTGGCCCGCGCGATAGCGCCCAGAACGATCAGTACGAACAAGATGCTGCTGAGGTAAAAAGTGGCAATGAGCTCGGCGAGATTGCGCAACGACCCAAGGCCGTAGGCACCGATCGTAAATGCCATAGCGCCAAACGCTCCCAGGGGCGCAAGCTTGACGATGATGCCGATGATGCGAAAGAACACCTTGCCAGCGGCGTCAATGGCGCCGTTGACACGCTGGCCGAGCTTGCCTAGACGAGCGACGGCAATACCGGTGAGTATTGCGATCAGAAGCACCTGCAGGAGATCACCCTTGGCGAAGGCATCGACAAACGTGTTCGGAATGATCGCCAACAGGTGGGCGACGATGCCCTCCTGCTTGGCGCGGGTGACGTACGCCGCCACGGCATGCGGATCGAGTGTACTTGGATCGATGTTGAAGCCCTGGCCGGGCTTGACGATTTCACCGACGAACAGTCCGATGGCGAGCGCGACCGTGGAGACAACCTCGAAATACAGAAGCGCCTTCAGCCCGACCCGACTGACCTTGGCCAGGTCGCTCATCGAGGCGATACCGTGGACGACCGTGCAGAAGATCACCGGCGAGATCATCATTCTGATCAGGGCGATGAACGCGTCGCCCAACGGTTTCAGCTCGGTCCCGGTCTTGGGATAGAAGTACCCCACCAGCACGCCAATCGTGATGGCGATCAGCACCTGGACATAGAGTACGGTGTACCAGGCACGTGCTTGCTTTGGCGCCGCGACGGCCGGCCTACCTTCAGGTTCTGCCATGACATTGTCTCCGGGCGACGCAGATGGCACGCCATCCAATCTCGTGTCGCCTATGTGACCCCCGGATTTGGTGTCTGCGACCGTTTTCGTCATTTGCGTCTCCTTTTGTCCTGAAGGGCCGCAGGTTCCCTAGTGACGTGATGGGCATACACGGCCTCACCAATGTCGTCGTCGATGAACCCCAGGGCATCAAGTTCACAATTCCGTCTGTATGGGAAGTGACGAACCCGAAGCTCGCCGTTGTGCGCCGTCACAGCCGAAATGACGCGGCAAGTAGATGGTAAAACTGCTGCCGTGTCCGAGCGTGCTCGACATGTGAATAGCACCGCCGATTTCCATAACGATGCCGTGAACCACCGATAACCCAAGGCCGGTACCGACACCCATGTTCTTCGTGGTAAAGAACGGGTCAAAGATCCGGTCTACGGCTTCGGGCGCCATGCCGATCCCGTGGTCCATCACTTCGAGCACGACATAATCGTCTGCCGTGACCGAGCCGATGGTCGCGACACGAGGCGCATCGTAGCGAGTTGTATTCAGCGAAACGCGCAGTACGCCTCCCGCGGTCATTGCCTGCACACCATTCGTCGCGAGATTCATCACCACCTGGTGCACTTGAGTCGCGTCGCCCAGGATGGTAGCTCGCCCAGCGTTCAAGCGCGCGTCGATGGTTATGCCCGGCGGCAGCTTGCCCGAGAGCAGTTCCAACGCTTCACGCACCACCTCCTCCACGTGCACGGAGATACGCTCTGCGACACCGCCGCGGCTGAACGCGAGCATGCGATCAACGAGCGCGCGGCCCCGCTCAGCCGCCAGGACGATCCTGTTGAGGTCGCGGTACAACTGGCTGCCTGGTCGCGTCTTGAGAAGCGCCATCTCGCTACTGCCAAGGATCGCGCAAAGAATGTTGTTGAAGTCGTGTGCGATGCCGCCGGCAAGCATGCCCATGGCTTCCAGACGTTGCGCCCGACACAACGAGAACTGCCCGAACGTATTTGGCTTCACTGCGTGAACGCAACGATATGCCCGGTCAGTGGCGTAAGGCCATGTGCGATCCCGAGTTTCTCGAGCAAGGCTTGCGGCTCGAAATATGCGACCAAGATCGAGTTGGCCTTGCCATGGTTGATAGTCCAGTGCTCAGAGATCTTGATCATTGCGTGAGTACCGGTTACGCCGAAATTGACGAGCGCCACGACTCGTTCGCCTTCGGCAACGAGGCTGTCGTAGCTGAACCGCCCGAAATCGAGGACGTCGGGAAGCTTCGGCAGTACCTCATCGCGGAAGAACGCCGCGCCTCGATGCACGCCGCCCCAAGGCAGATAGTTGGGTGCTGTTGTGGTGAAATCAGGATGCAGCTGGGGAGCAAAATCGGTGAGGCGGAGGCGCACTCCAGCTTGATAATAGGCGTTCACCACGGCCTTGCTCTGCTCGCTGTTCTTCGAATGACCCGTCATGATCGCCTCTGGTTCTCGCGTTCGGTCGCGGGGGCTACTGCCTCGTTCCGTCGGATGAATCGTCGGCCCATGTTGAATGTCTCACCCTGCAGTCTTGCCACCGTTGACGCCGACGATTTGCCCGGTAATGAAAGGCGCCTTGTCGGATGCTAGAAACATGATCGTTTGGGCAATTTCCTCGGGTTTGCCAACGCGCTTCAGCGGGACACCCGCGATCACGCCAGCCTTCCTGTCGGCATTCCCGGTGAACCGGTTTAGCAACTCGGTCTCGATGGGACCGGGCGCAACCGCATTGACGCGCACGCCGAAAGCGGCCCCTTCGAGCGCCGCGGACTTGGTCAGTCCTTCGACCGCGTGCTTGCTCGCGACATACATCGAGGCGCCGGCTGCACCGTGGCTACCAAACGTGGATGACAAATTGACGATGCTGCCGTGCCCCTGGGCGAGCATCACGCGCATCTCGTGCTTCAGGCTCAATATCGTTCCAAGGACGTTCGTGTCAAAAGTGGCCGCATAGCTCTCGGCAGATTGCTCCGTGAGCGGACCCGGCTTGCCTTCGGTCCCGGCGTTGTTCACCGCTACATCCAGGCAGCCAAAGCGCTCGACGGCCCGATCGACCAGATTGCGTACGTCTTCCTCTCGGCGGACATCCGCACGCACGAATAAGGCGTCTGCGCAGAGAGCGCGAAGTTCAGTGGCGAATGCCTGACCGGCGTCGTCGTGTCGACCGGAGATTACGATTCGTGAACCGGCGTCAGCGAACGCGAGAGCGGTGGCGCGGCCGATGCCAGTAAGCGCGCCCGTAATGAGTATGACGGGGATGTGCATGCTATGAGCTCCAGTAATTGGTTGCGGTATCGTGAGAGCTCGTGCTCTCTTCGGTTTTGATGGTCATGTTCTTGCGTGAGTGACGGTAA
>JAQGNH010000252.1 GCA_028291945.1 Betaproteobacteria bacterium | reverse complement strand
GAAGTCGTGAAGAGCACGCCGGAAGAATTCACGCGGCGGCTCCAGGCGGACTACACGAAGTGGGTGCGCATACGTAAGGAAACCGGAATAAAGGTAGATTGATTAAACCAATCTACCTTTATTCAACGGCCGGTAAACAAACAAAGGGGAACCCAAGTTCCCTCCCTCTAGAGCACACATGGCCGAATACTCCTTCAAAGAACCCCGCTTCGATAACCCCGCAGCGGCCCGCGAACACCTTGAATCCATTCGCTGGCCGAATGACCCGGTGTGGGAGAACCCAACGTTCTCCCCCAACCTCTTTCCTCCGCTTCTACCGCACCAGCGGACGAGCCCATGCGAGGGGGCCATCTGTAGATCGCCGAAGGACGGGAGGTTACGGAGGGAAACCTTGGGTTTCCCTCTGTTCGTTTGAGATCCGGCAACTTCGCTACGCGAAGTTGCAGACTCCGGATCCGGAGCGTAAGATGTCCCGATCCGGAGAAACCTCTTTTATGCCACTATCCTACCCAGCAAGCCATTTCGACCTTTCTCCGCTCATTGACCTGAACTCCAAAGCGGAGCGAGAGCGGCTGTCGTCCTCGGCATTGAAGGGCTTTTTCAGGATCGTCGAGCACTGGAAAGTACGCGACGAAGACGCGCGCGAGCTGCTCGGTGGGCTTTCAAGCAGCGCCTACTACGAGTGGAAAAAGAAGACTGACCGCGTTCTCGAGGTGGACCGCATTACCCGTGTCTCCTATCTGATCGGTATCTACAAAGCGCTGCAGATCCTCTACGGCAGCAAGCTCGCAGACGAATGGGTGCATCTGCCCAATGCGAACGTGATCTTTGCGGGCAAGACACCGCTCGCGTACATGATGGCAGGAGGTCTGCTCGCGATGCAGACCGTGCGCAAGCTCCTTGATGCGCGACGCGGCGGGTGAGTCCACCGCTTCCGCGAACTACGCTCGTCCGGCAGTTCGACACCTTCCGGCTCATCCCGTCCCGATTCGCGCCGCGCGAAGACTCGGTGTTGACCGGCATTGCCGAGGATGATGCGCACCTCGCCGATCTTTTCCAGCTGGACAACGCGACCAATGAGCGTTTGCGGGGTGAGCGCGGTCTGCTGCCGGGAATCGGCGTCGACGAGTTGGTCTTCGGCGTGCCTAACTTCCGCATGATCAACGCCGCATACACTTATGCCCATCCGCAAGGCAGCCGCTTCAACGGCCCGGAGCGCGGCGCGTGGTACTGCTCGTTCGAAGCCGAGACCGCGCTTGCGGAAGTCGCCTTCCACAAAAGCGTCGAGTACCAGGAGATCGGGCGCTTCGACGACAGCGTCACGTATGAAGTGCTGCTTGCCGACTTTACTCACGAGTTCCACGACCTGCGTCGCGACAAACGCTTTGCTTCATGTCTGGAGGGCCAGAGCTACGTCGCATCGCAGCGGCTCGCTGCACGTCTGATGGATAAGGGCTCTGTCGGCGTGCTCTATCCAAGCGTGCGGCGGGCGCAAGGCATCAATCTCGCGTGCTTCAGGCCGGCGATCGTGGGTAACGTCCGACGCGGGGATGCCTATCGCCTCACCTGGGCGGGCGATCCCGCGCCTAAGATCAAGCTCGAGAGACGTGCAGCGAAGCCGCGCGCGCGGCGACACCGCACCTGACGTTTCGACCCTCGACTACCTTTCAAGATTTCCGAGTACGAACGACATAGTCCGGCTTCTCGGATCCATACTTGCGCTCGAGCTGGTCGTCCGGCAGAAATTGCGCTTCGAGGTCGGCGATTTTCGAATAGCCCATGAGCTCGGTGATTTCTTCCATTCCGTAGAGCAGATCGGGCCGATCGTGCACGGTGCCGGTCTCGATGTGATCGCGCATCAGCTCGAGCGCCTTGTGCATACCCATCACCGCAGCCGAGGGCAGCATGCGCGCCATCGTCACGCGCGCAACGCCCAGCTCGGCAAGCCGCTTCACCGGCATCAGGGGCGTAGTGGGTCTCGAGCGGATGCCGAAGCCGATATTGATGCTCACTGGCGCCTGAACCGCGTCGACGAACCGCGCGATCTGCTCTTCCGAGTGCACTGCATCCGGGAACACCATATCGGCTCCGGCTGAAAGGTAAAGCTTCGCCCGCGCGATAGCCTTGTCGAGCCCTTCCACCGCAATTGCATCCGTGCGCGCATTGATGATGAAGTCCGGATCTTTCTTTGCCTTCACCGCCGCCTCGACCTTCTTCGCCATTTCCTTCGGCGTGATCAACTCCTTGCCCTGCATGTGGCCGCAGCGCTTCGGGCTCACCTGATCTTCGATGTTCATTCCGACGACGCCCGCTTCCTCGAAATACTCGACCGCATGAAAAACGGTCACCGGATTTCCATAGCCCGTCTCCGCATCCGCCATGATTGGTATCGAAACGCTTCGTGCGAGATGGCGGCATGCGTCCACGTTCTCCATCAGCGTGAGCAGGCCGATGTCCGGCTGCGACAGGCGCGCGTTCGAAAATCCGCTGCCGCCCGTTGCCGCCGCCTTGAATCCCATCTTTTCGACCATGCGCGCGCTCAATCCGTCGTAGATTCCCGGGGAGACGACGATGCCCTCCCTGAGCAGGGCGCGCATCGTGCTGGCTTTCGTTTGCATCATGGACGGATCCTCGCTGAAGGGCTTGAAGCGCGACTACGTATTTGGACGAATGCGCGCCTGCTTGATCACTTGGGTCCAGACTTCGATTTGGCTCTGGAGGAATTTGCGCAGCTCTTCAGGGCTGTTCGCCACGGGTTCCGCGCCCTGCGCCGCCAACTGTTCCGTAACAGCGGACGAATGCAGCGCTTCCACAGCCGCCGCATGCACTTTACTGACGATCGTGCCGGGCGTTCGAGCGGGCGCAAGCAAGGCATACCACGTGGTCGCCTGGTAACCCGGCACACCGGACTCCGCAACGGTCGGGATCTCCGGGGCTGCGCGCGAACGCGCCGGCGTCGTCACGGCGAGCGCGCGCAGCTTGCCCGCGCGCACCTGAGGCAAAGCGGGAAGCGTGCTCGTGCAGACCACCTGGATCTGGCCGCCGAGCAGATCGGTGAGCGCCTGACTTGCGCCCTTGTACGGCACGTGCACCATCTTGATACCGGTCCTCACGCTCAGCAGCTCGGTTGCGAGATGGCCTGCGGTCCCCTGCCCCGAGGAGCCGTAGATGATCCGGCCCGGCTGTGATTTCGCCGACGCAATCAGCTGATCCATGCTGTTGATCGAAAGCGACGCCGGTACGACAAATACGAGCGGCGTCTCGACAGCCATCGTGATCGGAGCGAAGTCGTTGATGCTGTCGTAAGGCAGCTTGGGCACCAATCCGGGATTCAGCACGTGAGCCGTCGCGACGAGCGCGAGCGTGTAGCCGTCGGGATTCGCCTTCGCCGCCAGATCCGTGCCGAGAACGCTTCCGGCGCCCGCCCGTGTGTCGACGACGATCTGCTGACGGAGCGTTTCCGCCATCTTTGCGCTCAAGAGCCGCGCGATGATGTCTGCGCCTCCGCCGGCGGCGAACGGCACGATGAGCCTGATCGGCCGCTGCGGGTAGGAATCCGCCGCGCTCGCGCGTGCAGGTGACACCGCACTCGCGACAAACGCGCACAGCAGTAACTGCAGGAGCGTGCGGACGCGATTCGTCATCCGACGCGTCGCCTCATTCGGACAGCGCGATCTCTTTCGTAACCGATCGCGTATGCGCCGAGACCGGAACGAACACCGAATGCGAACCCGTGCCGCCGGCGACGATGACCGTAATGTCTTCAGGCTTCTCCGAGATCGGCACCATCGTGTCGGGCCTGATTTCACCAAGCTCCGCGCGGCGGCCCGTGACCATGCGCTCGAACTCGCTCCCGCGCGAGCGGCCCGCCCGAAGCTTGGACGCCTCCCATAATCGCCGCTTCACTTCACCTTTGTTCCATCCCGCTCGGTGAAAGAGATTCGCGTGCTGGGGCGAGAGCGCCACGAACGGCGCGCCGCCGTAGACGTAATCGCTGCTCGCGGGATATTGCATCGTGTCCCCCAACATCGCCATCACTTCTTCCGCCACCTTGGCCGTCATGTTCATGCTCCACGTGCCGAGCGCGCCGGCGACGGTGACCGTGTTCGCATCGGCCGCGAAACCGCGTTCGACGTGCAGCGGCTCCCACGGGCTCCCTTCCTCGTTCTCCGCACAGCAGAAGGTGTATTTGCCAGGCTGTCCCTGTGTCGCGCGATCCATCTCTCCCGGCAATGCACGGCCGATGTTCTGCAATATCAGGCGCAGCGCCCGCCCAAGCGTTCCATTGGCCCATGTGCCTTGCCCGAGGCAATTGCTCCCGCTGTTGATCTCGAGCCATTTTGCGATCGGCCCGTTGACGATCAGCCACACTGCGGCAGGATTCGTCGTCGCCTGGATCGCCTGAAGATGGAACTGCGGAGTGGCAACCGCCTCGGCTGCCGCGATCAGCACCGGCAGGTACTCCGGATAGCAGCCTGCCATGACCGCGTTGATCGCGATGTATTCGACGGTGGCTGCGCCCATGCCCGGGGCAATGGTCGCTACGACTTCGTCGGGCTTGCGGCGCGTGTGGCGCAGCATGCCCTCGACGGCTTCCTGAGTAGGCGGCGCGATGAGCAGCCCGTCGCCCCAGCGGCGTTTGATAAACAGCCTGTTCAGCTCGTCGAGGCCAGAGGGTGCTTCGATCAAGGCCGCCCGCGGCGCGGCTGACACACTCTGGCGAGCCGCTGACGAATCAACAACGGATTCGCACAACAGCCGCGCGATGTCGTCGGCGCACTGTCCGGCGATCTGGCGCAGCTCTTCGCGTGAGCGCGTACCGAACGGGTGTGGCACGGTCGCGATCGGCAGGTCCGGAGAACCCAGCGCTTTTTGTTGTGCACGTCCGAGGCCTGTGAAGCTCGTCGAGCACACCGTCAGCGCAACTTTGCCGCGCTTCGCAGCTTCTACACTGTCGTGGACACTCCACGACGTGCACGAGCCTCAGTCGCCTGAGCCCGTGATAATGGCATCGCATTGCTCCACGAGCTCGTCCATCACTGACGCCGGCGCGCCTTGCGAGGCGCTGCGCTTGCGGCGCTTGATCACACTCCGTGCGCCGTGTTTTTCGACGAGCAGTTCGGAGAGATCGTCTACCAGGTGATGGAAATTGGGCTTCGAGTTATCGATGAAGCCGATCACTTTGCCCGCGAGCGCATCGAGCGATCGCCTCGTTTGCTGCGGCTGCGTCAGGCACGGCGCCACGGGGTCGTAAACCAGCGCGCTTACACTCATTCATTTCTCCGTTGTCGAAATCATTACTTGGTCAACCAAGGCGTAATGACGTCACGCCTTGATAGCCTCGTCGCGGTGAAGACACGCTTCGTTGAGCAACCTGCCTAGTAGATCACATCAGCCGCTCGTCGGCAGTATGCGGTTGGTTCGCGGCAGCGCCTTGACATGCTCCGGCCGCACGCCCATGCCGATCAGCCGCGCGGGGATGCGGCGCAACAGCGGCATGCGGGCCATCATGCGAATCAGGAGCGGAGGCGAAAAAGGCTGCGTCTCATCCAGGGCGCGTGTCACGACGCGATTTTGCATCAGCACCTGCAGCCGTTGCGTGATGCGAGTTGGCAGCTCGCGCCGCTGCTGCACCTCGCTCAGGTCATCGACCGTCACCGTGCCGGAACGCAGCGGCTGCGCCAGGATATTCGCGGCCGCCACTGCATCCTGAATCGCGAGATTGATGCCCACGCCGCCGATCGGGGACATGGCGTGTGCAGCGTCCCCGATGAAAAGCAATCCGGCGCGATACCAACGGGGCATGCGGTCGACCGCCACGGTCAGAAGCTTGATCTGATCCCACTCGCGCAGCTCGCTCACGCGATCGGCCACGAAGGGCGCGGACTTCGCGACGGCATCGCGAAAAGCCTCGAGTCCACGGGCATGGACCTGCTCCAGCGATCCTTTACGGATCACGAATCCGCATTGCCAATAGTCGCCGCGATTCAGCATGATGAAAATGCGGCCATTTCCGAAACGCCCCATCGCGGCGGCCGGATCTTGCGGTCGGCGGCTCAAACCGAACCACAGCACGTCCATCGGTGCACCGAGCTGCTCGATGCCGAGTCCGGCTGCTTCCCGCAAGATCGAGTGGCGCCCGTCGGCGGCGACTACGAGATCCGAAGCGACCTCGAGATCACCGACGGGCGTCTTCGCACGGACGCCCACAACACGTCCTTCCTCCTCGATGAACCCGGTCGCTTCGGCGTTCATACGCAAGTTGAACGTCGGATAGCGGCGACCCTCGTCGGCGAGGAATCTCAGAAAATCCCACTGCGGCATGAAAGCCACGAACTTGCATCGCGTAGGCAGGTGGGAAAAGTCGGCAACCGGAAACTCGAGATCTCCAAACTGCGCTCTCATCTCAGGCGCCTGCTGGTGCGGGAGCGCGAGCAGGCGATCGAGCAGACCGAGCTCGTGCATCACTTCGAGCGTGGACGGGTGAATGGTGTCGCCTCGAAAGTCGCGCAGGAAATCCCGGTGCTTTTCCAGTACGAGCACTTCCACCCCGGCCCGGGCGAGGAGCAGACCGAGCATCATGCCTGCGGGTCCTCCTCCGGCGACGCAGCAGCGCACAGACACGTTTCCGATGGTCATGGACGGCATGATATCGCCGGAACTGCGGGGAGTCGTGCTTCGCAGCCTTCCGATCCGCGCCCGCGCGTGGGGCCCTCCCGAGCGCGCAACCAGCGTAGGCACAAAGCGTGCTTAAACCCACCCGCCACTGAATCCTTTAGTGCGCGAGGTGAACGAGCCAACGAGCAGCAATCATGGTGCTGATGTTTCAGGTATTCGTGGCAGTCTTGAGCGCCGCCGCCGCGATCGAGGCCGCGTTACTCCTGAAGCGTGTATGCCAGCGTTGGCGCGTCGGATCCGAGGTCAAAGACTCGACTCTTGCTGTCGATGCCGCGTCCATCGCGGGTGACACCGCGTCCCCTGGTGAACCCCGCAGGGTCGAGCCTTAGCGGCACGAGCCGCTTCCAGCAACGGAGGTCGGTGGGTTACTACGAATCCTGGCCGTGCGTATGGGTCACGGCCGCGGGAGCGTTTCGCACTCCCACTGGCTCGAGCTGTGCGTCTCCCCACGACACCGGATCTTCGATCGGCTCCATGTGGGTCGTGATGGTTGTGTTCGAAAGAGCATCGCGGATCTCCGCCTCGATCCGCTCCATCAGATCGTGACCGCGCTGAATGCTCCATGCTCCAGGCACCAGGATATGTGCGGACACGAAGCGCCGGGAAGCAGCGCGGCGTGTGCGCAGCGCATGGTAGGCCATTCCTTCCGAGCGGTAGCTGTCGAGGATGCGCTCGATGATCGCACGCTCCTGGGCAGGCAACGCCGTATCCATCAGACCGTGAACGGCGCGTCGAACGAGACCAAACCCCGTCCACATGATGTTAGCCGCGACGAAAAACGCAGCCACAGGATCCATCCACTGCCACCCGGTGATGCCGACCGCGCCTACGCCGACGAGCACGCCCACTGACGTCCACACATCGGTCATCAAATGCTGAGCGTCAGCCTCCAGAGTGATCGAGTCGTAGCGGCGTGCGGCCGCCAATAGGACCCGCGCGACCGCGAAATTGATCAGCGACGCTATCGTTGCAATGACGAGCCCGATGACGAGGTCGTGCAAGGGTTGCGGGTTCATCAGCCGCTGTGCCGCGGTCGCCGCAATGCCTATCGCGGCGATCAGTATCATGCCGCCCTCGAGTCCGCTCGAAAAATATTCGGCTTTGTCGTGGCCGTAGGGATGATCTGCGTCGGCGGGACGCGCGACGATGCCGAGAACGACGAGCGCAACGCACGCCGCCACCAGGTTGATGACCGACTCCAACGCATCCGAAAGCAGGCCGACGGAGCCGGTGAGCCAGTAGGCAGCCCCCTTCAAACAGATGATGACGACCGCGGCGGCTATCGAGAGCCACGCAAAGTGCGTCAGGGAAGGACGGGGGTCGGTCATGGCATGTTCGATAACAGTCCAGCGGTACAGAAGCGGCCGCAGTCAGGCAGGTTCTGCGATGGCAATTCGCCGATTATCTCGGCTGCAGCCAGCCCAGACAACCAGCGGCGATTCGTGACGCGAGGCAGAATGCGTCAGTGCAAAAAAAACGGCGGCATCCGTGCCGCCGTTTGCGATCAGTATGCGAGTTAGACCGTGAGCTCTTTCGCGGTGATCGTGTACTGGAACAGCTCGGGCTCGAGCGGATCCAGCCGGCCGCGGGACGTCTGACCGTCCGGATACATGAAGTACGGAACTTTCCAGCCTGAAGCCCCAGGTAGCTGCAGATCGTGCGCACGGTTGTAGGCAAGCCAGTTCATTTCCCAGTAGCCGAACAGCTTTTCGCGCGCCTGCTGCACTTTCTCATCCTTGAGCGGCCGATTGCCTGGCGGCTCTTCGAGGGCAACCTTACGCACGTCGGCAGGATCTACCGGTACCCATCCGAATGCCTGAGACCAGAATTCCGCGCGGCAATGCTGGGCTTTGCTGATGGATTCGGTGTTGGCGCCCATGCTCAGGTAACCGTTGTTCGATTTCGCTACCCGTATGCCGTAAATATCGCGTGCCGGAATACCGGAGGCACGAGCGAGTCCCACGTAAAGCGCGTTCAGATCGCCGCACTTGCCGCCGAGATTACCGGTCTCGAGCATCGTCTTGATGTCGCCCCAGCCGCAGCCGCGCACTTTCGGATCGCGGAAGGTGTTCTCAACGATCCACTCGTAGATCGCGCGCGATTTGTCGACGTCGGTGCGCTGTCCGCGAGTGATTTGCAGCGCGGTTTCGCGCACGATGCCATCGGTTGGAATGAATTCGGTCGGCTGAAGTGCGAGCTTCAATGCTGCGGCGTCTTCGCGCGGCGCGGTACGTGGCGGCCGCGACAGATCGACGAACCGGTCGCGCGTGGCGAAGCGACTCGTCAAACGCAGCACGGGATTCTGCGTCGACGCGGGAAACCCTGCCGCCACGATGCCCACTGCGTGCGTCGGTTCCTCGACGTAGGTGACGGATCCACCTTCGACGCTCCACACATTGCCGAGATTTTTGAAGTAGTCGGTGTCAACCGCCAGGGGCGTGGGCAACCACACCCGCGTGGCACCTTCAGCATCGAGCACCTGCACGCGAGTGGTCACTTCAAACACACGCCACGACACCGGCTCGCCCGCAGCTGAGGCGATCCGCGGAAGCCCTGCGATCGCAGCAGCAGCGGCCGGCAGGAGAGAACCGGACTTGAGGAACGTTCTACGATCCATGGTAGGCCCCGATTGAGATATGCGATTTTGCGCTGTGAGCCGCTGAAAGAGTGCGCGTGCAGCGCGCCCGCAGATACAGCGGCGCGTACGTTAACAGAATTAGCGGGGTGGCGCGACGCTTCGCGTGACTGACGCGGGCACCGGCCTTGCATTGTAAGGGCGCCACGCAACGTGGCGGACAGGGGCCTTGCTTCCTCCTCCTTGTGAGGCTCCCATTTGACCCGGCCTTGGTGCCGGGTCTTTTTTTGATCTCGCGCTTTATCTAAACGTGCGGTTCATTGTCGGAAACAGTGCATCGAAGCGCGCGTGCACAGCCACCGCGGAGCACGGTGCCCGCGTGAAGCAGTCGATATCCGCACCGCGTTAGGGCGCTCTTCTGAACCGTTTTGCGTCTTCCGGATTGGTGTAGCGCCTGTGCCGCAACGATGCACTCCACTCGGCCACAGCGTTATCGTTGCGAACTATCAGGTAGCGATACAACCGTGCCGATAAGCGTAGGGGATAGGTAAGGATGCGCATGGAAGTTTGGAACATATCGGTTATTTCTGCACGAGCTTGCCGAACACAGCAATGTCGTTCGCGCCGGTCGGACGCTGCATCACTGCGCTCTGCGGTGCTTGGAAAGAAAGACTACTACGGTGTCCGGACGGGTTGCGCCGTGTCCACATCGCGCAACACACGTCCGCTTGTCCCCTTGCGGGTCGCGGACCTGAACTGGTCTTCGGTGATGTCGCCCGGATCAAATGCGAAGCGCTTCTCGGTGCCGAGTCGGCGCGCGAGCTGAACGAGCTGCGCACGGTCTATGGACTGCTTGCGGGGCAGCGCGAGCAAAATACGGTTGCTCGTGCCAGGCACCTCGAGGATGTACAACGCATCGAACACTTCCTGATACGTGCGCACCATGGAGTCATACAGCGGATTGACGGGCCGACCCCAGACATTACCAATGACTGCGCCGCCCGGCCGCAAGGCGCGCTTCACCGCACGCATGAACTCAATGGTCGTCAGATGGGGCGGCACGTTACGCGTGCCGAACGCGTCCAGAAAAATCACGTCATAAGGTTCGCGTACCGACTCCACGAACTGCCGGCCGTCGCCGACGT
>JAQGNH010000246.1 GCA_028291945.1 Betaproteobacteria bacterium | reverse complement strand
CGCGTAACGCGCTGTTTCACGCGCGATCGCTTTAGTGAATGCGATAACCGCGCCCTTCGTTCCTGAATAGACTGCTTCGCCCCCGCTGCCCACGCGGCCGGCATCGCTCGCGACGTTGACGATCTTGCCGGCCGAGCGAGAGGTCATCTGCGGCAGCAATGCGCGTGTCGTATTCAGCGTGCCCACGTAGTTGAGCTCGATCAGGCGCCGCCATAGATCAGGGGTGGTGTCGGAGAAGCGCTCGACCTTGCTCCAGCCCGCGGCGTTGATCAGAATATCGACGCGTTCATGCTTGTCTTGCATCTGTCGCACTGCGTCTGCGATGGACTGTTCGCTCGTCACGTCCACGCGCAGAAACGTCGCTTTGCCTACCTTTTCGAGATCACGTTCGGCCGCGCGGCCGGTATCCTCGTTGATGTCGCCGATGTACACTGCCGCACCGCGTCGCGCTAATTCAGTCGCAGTCGCCAAGCCAATACCGGAAGCGCCTCCGGTTACGAATGCCACTTTGCCATCGAATTTCATCTGCGTTCGCTCCGTTTGTGCCGTCGTTTAATACCCATTAAACTCGCGGTTCATTATATCGCGGGAGCCGCGGGATGGAGCAGTATCCGGCCGTCGCCTTCATCGTCAGGCACGGGAAACCGCTGGTGCTGGCTCTGTCGCTGCTGCCTCCGGTTGTCATCGCCCTGGTGCTCCATGCTGCAGGTTTCGCCTGGATGTGGTCAGTGATTGCCCTGGCGCTGCTGCCGTTGACGTACCTCATCGCGCGAAGCTACGTCGAGCTCGTCACCATCATCGCGGACATGCTGCTGCCGAAGTAAGCACAGGCTGGCCTATGAACCCGTCAGACCATCTGAGCTGGCCGTTTTTCGAAACGCATCATCGAGATCTAAGCGGCAGGCTCACCGCGTGGGCGCTCGACAACAAAGCGCTGCGCGAGTCAGGCGAGAACGATGTCGAGCGCACCACGCGCTCCTTAGCGGCGTCGCTTGGAACCGCCGGTTGGCTGCGCTACCTGGTTCCTGCAGACTTGGGCGGCGCTTTACCCGCGATCGATGTGCGCAGTCTGTGTCTGATTCGGGAAACGCTAGCCTTTCACTCCGGCATTGCAGACTGCGCATTCGCAATCCAGGGTCTCGGCAGTGCGCCGGTGACGCTGTTCGGCACTGACAATCTCAGGAAGAAGTACCTGCCCGGTGTCGTCGCCGGCACGCGCCTCGGCGCTTTCGCACTGTCGGAACCCGAAAGCGGTTCGGACGTGGCGGGGCTGCGAACGACTGCCCGGCGCGAGGCTGGCGATTACGTACTCGATGGCGCGAAGAGCTGGATTTCGAACGCAGGCATTGCAGACCACTACATCGTGTTTGCGCGCACCGGCGAGCCGGGCGACGCGAAAGGTCTGGCTGCTTTCGTCGTCGATGGAGATACACCAGGTCTCGAAATCACCGAACGACCCGAAATAATTGCGCCTCATGTCATTGGCACCGTTGCTCTGAGGAACTGCCGCGTCAGCGCGTCGAGCATGCTCGGAGAACCCGGGGACGGATTCAAGATCGCCATGTCGACGCTGGACATCTTTCGAGCGACTGTCGGGGCGGCCGCGCTGGGATTCGCCCGGCGTGCATTGCACGAGACCGTCAGCCGCGTGCGCGAGCGTGTGGTGTTTGGGCGCAAGCTCGCGCAATTCCAGGCCACGCAGATGCGTCTCTCCGACATGGCCGTCGACGTCGACGCTTCGGCGTTGCTCGTTTACCGCGCTGCGTGGGCGAAAGACACGCAGTCGCACCGCATCACACGTGAGAGCGCGATGGCCAAGCTCTACGCAACCGAGGCAGCGCAGCGCGTCATCGACAGTGCCGTTCAACTTTTTGGAGGGCTCGGCGTGACTGTGGGCAGCGTGGTTGAACGGCTCTACCGCGAAATTCGGCCGCTACGTATTTACGAAGGCACGAGCGAGATTCAAAAAATCATCATCGCCACACAACTCGTGGGTAAGGACTAGCAAAGCTTCTGATCGGGTCGAGCCGTCGCTGCTGGAGTGATGTGACGCTGCACCTTGCGATGACACTCTTTACAGCATCGCTAGCCAGCCAGCACTCGAGCTGCAGCTTTGCGCGTCGGCTTTTCTCCTTCGGCGGCTGTCGTGGCCATCGCCACCGCAAGGTCCGCATACAGTGTGGCGATCTGCTTCACCGAGAGCGTGCCGTTCGGCCTGAACCATGAGATGAGATGCTCGACCATGCCGATCAGCGCGAACGCCACCGCGGCATTTCGCTCGCGCTTGCCTTGCACACCGGCGATCAGGTCGCGGCACATGCCGTAAAACTCCTGCTCGAGCGCGGTGATCCGCTGCCGCTGCTTCTCGGGCAGGCTGTTACGCAAATGCCCCAAGGCGTAAATCCGCTCGTACGCCGCAGAGAGCTCCTGCTGCTGGAGTTGCCAGAGCACGTACGCGTGCATGAACTCCCAGAGGCGCTGCTTCGGATCGTTCGAGTGCACCAGGCTGCGCACGAACTGAATCAGGTCGGCAACGGTATGCTCGAGAAAAGCGACGAGTATGTCTTGCTTGGAACGGAAGTACCAATAGAGCGCCGGGGCAGTCATTCCGAGGCGGCGTGCGATGTCCGTCATGCCTGCGCGTTCGTACCCGCACTCGCGATAAATTTCTGCCGCAGCCCTGATGATTCTCCGACGGACAGCCTCATCGCGTTCGGTGTTGTTGCGCTCGGGGGCGGCAGCGAGTCGCTTCGCTTTTGGTGGTCTCGCCGGCGGCTCGACCGTCGTGCGACGTTCGCGGGCGTGCTTCCTGGAAGCCATGAATGTTGCGTTGCTCTAAATTTGCCGCCAGTATGCCAGACTTAACCGCGATTAAATAGAAGCTCCGAGTGCCGCTCGCCTGCGGTTACGTCTCTTCCGCATCACTACTTGGCCATGACGGGGAGGGCAGCACCAGCGTTCGGACCATAGAACCCATCACGCAGACGACGCACCTCATCCTGTCCTAGAGTGCCGCTATTCACGCGGCGCTTCATAGTGAGCGGTGTGCAGTCCGTGCGGCACGGGATTGCTTCGTCGCGGCGTCCTCGCAATGACATCCGGTTGGACTCATCATTCATCATTCCGCATTCATCATTGTCACTTCGCGCTCATCCGCTCGATCTGCTCGTCCGTATACCCCATGTCCCCAAGCACGCTGCGCGTGTGCTCGCCGAGCGTGGGCGGCGGACCCTGGATTTGGGCAGGCGTTTTCGAGAACCGCACTGGTATCGAAGTCGTCACCATTGGACCCGCTTGCGCGTGCTTGTAGCGGTGGAAGAAGCCGGTTTCGACCAGGTAGGGATCCTGCGGAAGATCGCGAAGCTTGCGCGAAACGCCATTGGGCACATCGGCCGCGTCGAGCCTCGCCTGCCAATCGGCGGTCGTTCTTTTCGCCATCTCCTCGCCGATCAGTCCATAGAGCTCGGGAAAGCGTTTCGAGCGCTCGGCAAGGGTTGAAAATCGTGGATCGTTCCCGAGCTCGGGACGATCGCACGCGGCGAACAGTCCACACCATTGCGCATCACTCGTCGCCATCAGGCAGATATATCCGTCTTGCGTAGCGAATGGCCTGCGGGACTGCGTGAGCGCGCGATCGTAGCCGAGCTCGCCCTGGGGTTCGTCGAATGCGCCGGTCCAGAGATGCTCGATCAGATTGAAGGACATCATTGTCTCGAGCATCGGCACCTGGACTTCCTGCCCCTCGCCGCTGCGCTCGCGGTGCACGAGCGCCATTCCTATGGAAGACGCGAGAATGTGTCCGCAGAACTTATCGGCGATGACCGTCGGCAGGTACCGCGGCTCGCCGAAAGCAAGCTCGGCAATACCGGCAATGCCGCTCTCCCCCTGGATCACGTCGTCGTATGCGGGACGGTCGCGGTAAGGCCCATCCTGACGGTAACCGGGCGCAAAAGCATAGACAATTCGTGGATTGCGCGCGGCAACCGCGGCGTAGCCCACGCCGAGCCGCTCCGCCGACGACGGACGCATGCTGTGCACGAACACGTCGGCATCATCGATCATGCGGTTCAACGCGTCGAGCGCCTCGGGCCGCTTCAGATTGAGTACGACGCTGCGCTTGTTTCGATTCATGCCGAGAAACATCGCGGTCATGTCCGGATAGCGCGCAGGGCCGATCTTGCGGTTGAGATCGCCTTCGGGCGCTTCGATCTTGATCACGTCCGCGCCGTAATCGCCGAGTATCTGAGTCGCGACGGGTCCGAGTATGAATTGAGTGAGATCGACGATGCGCATGCCGGACAGCGGGCCGCTCGCAGCCAAGCTCATTGCACGCGTCCCTTGCGACACTTCGCCATCTTCAAAGGCCTATAGGTCAGCACGTTGGTGCCGTCCTGCTCCGACTCAGTGCGGTTCACGCAAGTAACGATTTCAACCGTTTCGACGGTTCGCACCCTATAGACCCTCCTCTCGAATCGTGTCCGCGTATTTAGCGTCGCGCTGCGCGGCCCAGCAGGCTGTTGCCGATGATGTTGCGTTGTATCTGATTCGTGCCCTCGATGATCTGCAGTACTTTCGCATCGCGCATGTAGCGATTGATGGGGAATTCCGCGGAGATGCCGGCCGCTCCGAAGAGTTGCACCGCATCGGTCGTGACCTTCATCGCAACGTCGGTGGCATAACATTTCGCCATTGCTGCGAACGGCGCGAGCTCACGTCCCGAAACATTCGCATCGACCATGGAAGCAGCGCGATACACGAGACTGCGAGCGGCTTCGGTCTGCATCACCATGTCCGCCAGCATCCAGCGTATACCCTGGAATTCGCCGACACTTTGTCCAAAGGCGGTCCTGTTCTGTACGAAATTGACCGCGTGGTCGATGGCGCCCTGTGCCAGTCCGACGCCGCGAGCACCATGCACCGGGCGCGCCGCATTGAAGGTTTCCATGACGGCCTTGAAGCCCTTGCCTTCCTCGCCGAGACGATTCTCCTCAGGGACGAAAACATCTTCGAGAAAAAGCGGGCACGACGGCACGCCGCGCGCGCCCATCTTGTCTTCCTTGCGGCCGATGTCCAGACCTTTTGCACCGCGTTCGACTGCGAAGAGATTGATGCTCCCTCGGCTGTCGTCCTCGCCTGTTTTCGCAGCGAGGAAAATAAAGTCCGCGAGCGGTGCGCCGGTGCACCAGATTTTGGAGCCGCTGATTCGGTAACCGCCTTGCACGCGGCGTGCACGGGTTTTGATGCCTGCCACGTCAGAGCCGCTTTGCGGCTCGGTTACCGAGATGGACGCTCTGCGACGTCCGGCAGCGAGGTCAGGCAAAAAGCGGCGCTTCTGGTCATCGGTTCCCGCGGCCAGAATCGCGCCGATCGGCGTCCACTGTACGACGAGCAAGTACGCGGTGTTGTAGCACACGCGGGCGAGCTCTTCGACCACGACACACGCGGAAAGCGTGCTGCCGGTTCCGCCATACGTCTGCGGGAAAGGCAGGGCAAAAAGGCCGAGCCCACGCAGCAGCTCGAACATGTCCTGCGGGTACTCCGCCGTGCGATCGATCTCGTTCGCTCTCGGCGCGACCTTTTCGCGGGCAACACGGCGCACGAGATCCTGGATTTGCAGCTGCTCTGCATCAAGCGCAAAAGCCATGCGCACCGTGCCTTGTCATTTGGGCGGCCGTATTGACGCCGCACCGGAAGTTGTCCTAGTCTTGCGCCGGTAGCTTAACGACCATTCAATTCCACTGCAAGCCGATGACCGAGCGGACGCGCCTTGGCTCAGAATGACTCCAGCAGGAAGGTGGCGCTGATCACCGGCGCCAACCAGGGCATCGGATATGCCGTCGCTGAACGCCTCGCTCGCGACGGCATGACTGTTGTGGTGAACGGCCAGCGCGCCGACGCCGTGGCCAGGGCCGCGGGCGCACTGACCGAAGCAGGTGTTGTTGCCATCGGACTCGCCGCCGATGTATCGGATGAGCGTGCCGTCTCACGGATGTTCGACGACATTCGATCGAGGTTGGGCCGCATCGATGTGGTCGTCAACAACGCGGGTGTGTCGCCCCGAATCGCCGGGCGCAAAGCGAAAGTCGAAGACACGCCGCTCGAGTTCTGGGAGCGCACGCTGGCGGTCAATCTGACGGGAGCTTTCCTAGTTTCGCGAGCGGCAATCCCTCTCATGAAAGCACGACAGTGGGGACGCATCATCAATATGTCGTCACAGGCTGGGCGGATGAACACCGGATTCGGCAGCGCCTACTATTCCGCTTCCAAAGCCGGCCTCATCGGATTCTCGCGCGTGCTGGCAGGCGAAGTCGGGGAATACGGGATCACAGTGAATTGCGTGGCGCCGGGCCGCATCAAGACGGCGATGGCGGCGAGCTTTGCGAACGCCGATGACGTGGATCAGCAATACATCGCGCGCACGCCGTTACGAAGAGTAGGCACGCCGAACGATGTCGTCGCCGCGGTCTCGTTTCTGGCATCCGACGCAGCCTCGTTCATGACCGGGACCGTCATGGACGTCACGGGCGGTTTTTACATGCCGTGAAACGGCCTCTCGCTATCGCACGGGACCGCTGCTTCAACGACCAAGCTAATTTAATCACTATTCAATTGGAGAGACGATGAGCGACACGGCCAGCCGTTTTCGCCCTGCGGGGGTGGACCTGAGATCATACGCACCGAAGCACTTCCTGTGGGCGCTCGACGGCAAAGTGGCAACGATCACGCTCAACAGACCGGAGCGCAAGAACCCGCTGACATTCGAGTCGTATGCGGAGCTGAGGGATAGCTTTCGCGCCCTGACTTATTCCAGCGACGTCAAAGTCGTCGTCATCACCGGCGCCGGCGGCAACTTCTGCTCCGGCGGCGACGTCCATGAAATCATTGGACCGCTCGTGGAAATGCAGCGCAACGACGACATGCCAGGTCTGCTCGAGTTCACGCGCATGACCGGCGATCTCGTGAAAGCGATGCGGGCGTGTCCGCAGCCCATCATTTCCGCCATGGACGGCATTTGCGCAGGCGCTGGCTCGATCATTGCGATGGCGTCCGACCTGCGATACGGCACGCTCCAGAGCAAGGTGGCGTTTCTCTTCGTGAGGGTGGGACTCGCCGGAGCCGACATGGGCGCGTGCAATATCCTGCCGCGCATCATCGGTGCAGGCCGCGCGGCGGAATTGCTCTACACCGGCCGCTCCATGGACGGCGCGGAGGCGGAGCGCTGGGGTTTCTACAACAAGCTCTGCAAACCCGAAGAGCTCGTGGCCGATGCGAAAGCGCTCGCGGCATCGCTCGCGGCAGGGCCGACGTTCGCGCACGGCATGACCAAGCGCTGCATCCATCAGGAATGGAGCATGGGCATCGACGATGCGATCGAAGCCGAAGCGCAGGCGCAGGCGATCTGCATGCAGACGAAAGATTACGAGCGCGCTTACAAAGCGTTCGTGGCAAAACAAAGACCGGTGTTCCAAGGGGACTAGGGTGTCAGCTGATTGGCTGCAGCCTTGACGACGCCACCGAGTTTCTGCGCGTGTTCCCCCGCATGAGCCCGCCAGTCGGCGAGCGTCTTCAGCAACACCAGCAGAACGAGCGCGGCCAGCGGCGTCTTCATCACCAGCACGAGCATACCCCCGAGAATTACGGTGAGGTGCATGACCACGACGCGCTTGTACGGCGCCGACATCAGATCGGACAACGTCGTTCCCTCATACTCGCGAGCACCCATGAAGTTCACGACAAAAGAGACCCCATGGCTGACTACGAGTGCGAGCAGCGCAGGCCACAGCGGACCAAAAATGCCGAGCAAAGCTTCACGTACAGCGGGCTCGGGGCCGGCAGCCCCTACACCGCGCACGAAGAATTCATACACGAAGAGGAAATGTCCGGCCATGAATCCGCCGAAATGGCCGACGAAGAACAGCGCGGCGAACGGTGCGACCCACTTGCCGACGACGAACATCTTCAGCACCGTATAAGCCGCGATCACTGCACTCTCGGCCCAGTAGAGCACCATCACGTTCGAAATGGTCCAGCCGAACAGCAGCACTCCGATCAGCGGCAGCGCATTGGCAGCGATGAGTACGAGCGCGGAAACCCATTTGCGTGAGTTGCCTGCATTCAGATCTGCAGTCGAACCACGAGGTGAGCCCGTACGCGACAGCTCTCCCGTGCGAGTGATAATGGTCGAAGGCTGCTGCTGAAGCATTTGTCCCGCTTGATCGGGAGCGGAAGGTGGGGCGTCGGTCTGCGGCGCCGACCTTCTAATGCTCTCGATAAGCGCCTCCGCTTGCGATCGCTGCATCCAATCTCCGATGCCAGTCGTGCGTCCATCGTAATCAAAGCGGATGCGGACACTGTTTTCGCGATCGGATGTTTGAAGCCGGAGATTGTGCAGGCGCGACAAGTCGTATTCACAAACGACCTTGAGCGGTCCGAGCTGCGGTACGTGTATCAGTCGGCCATCCCTGATCCGAACTGACTCTCGGTAATACAGGAGCAGCACGGTGAGCGCACCGAGAACGATGACCCCCACGGACCAGCCGAGCACCCAGAAGGCTTCGAAGAGCACGAACATCAGATCCGAGACGCCGCGCACGTTCTGCGAGCTCAGCTTCGCGATCTGCATCCAGTCGATCGCCGCGAACACCGCAAAGAACACAGCGACGACGAGACCAATCGGCCATATGCGACGCGCAGGCAGCTCGAGGGGCGTCGAACCCACCGTCTCATCGTGCAGCGTGAATCGCATCCGGTCGGGCCGAGCCAGTGGCATTGCGTTATCCTTTCAGGCTACGCCGTGGATTATGCTTATGCAGCCGAGTTCGGTCGCCTCTGTTTGTCACGAAGCTGCGCCTGCAGGTCTGTTACGGACTCGCGGCTCGGTTTAAAACCCGAGTAGCGCTTGAACGACTGATAATCGAGGAAACAAGGATGCGCGGGATCTTGCAATGTCTTGTTGCTGCGTTGGTCACATGCTGTGTTTGCAGCGCAGGTGCACAGCCCTACCCGGCAAAGCCCGTGCGTGTGATCGTAACGTTTCCGCCGGGCGCTGGGAGCGACATCTCCACGCGTCTCGTCACGGCAAAGTTGAGCGAGCAGCTCGGGCGACAGTTCGTCATCGACAATCGCGCGGGTGCTGCCGGCAACATCGGTGTCGAGCTCGTCGCGCACGCGGCACCGGATGGCTACACGCTGCTGGCAGTGACAGCGTCCGCAGCCATCAGCCAGTCTGCATACTCCAAGGCTCCATTCGATCTGGTGAAGGATTTCGAACCCGTTGCCCTGATCGCGTCAGCGCCTTTCATTCTCGCGCTGCACCCTTCGCTGCCTGCAAAGTCACTGCAAGAGCTGATCGCCCTTGCGAAGTCCAGGCCCGGGCAGCTCTCTTATGCGACACCCGGAACCGGCAGCTCTCCGCATCTCGCCGGCGAGCTCTTCAAAATGGAAATGGGCATCGATATTCTTCACGTGCCGTATAAGGGGACCGTGCCTGCAGTTGCGGATGTGATCGGCGGCAATGTGTCCATGGCGCTTGCGAACACGCTCGTGGCCTTGCCGCAGGTGAAGACGGGCCGGCTTCGCGGGATCGCGATCACCAGCGCGAAACGCAGCGCCCTGGTCCCCGAATTGCCTACATTCGCCGAATCAGGCGTGCGAGACTTCGCAGCGGGAACCTGGTACGGACTTCTCGCGCCAGCCCGCACGCAACGCGATATCGTTACCCGCCTGAACCGTGCTGTCGTTCAGATCGTGCAGCTTCCGGATGTCCGCGAAAAACTCGCGGCGCAAGGCGCCGAACCTCTGACTGGAACGCCTGAGCAGGCCGGCGAGTTCATTCGCAGCGAAATCGTGAGGTGGAGGAAGGTCGTAAAGGCTGCCGGCATTCGTCTTGACTGAGACGGCGGCGGCTTTAACAGAATCAGCGATCCACGCGGCGCACCAGTCCGACCATCACGCCGAAGATCTCGAGCTTGTCCTTGGGACGTATCGTCGGATAGGCCTTGTTCGCAGGCCTCAACACGAATGCGCCGCGCTCGCGCTCTAGATACTTGATCGTGAACTCGTCATCGATGATCGCAACCACGATGTCTCCGACGTTGGCGTTCGGCTGCTGCTCGACGACCACGAGATCGCCTTCCAGGATCCCCGCCTCTATCATCGAATCGCCTTTGACGCGCACCAGCGTTGTCTTGGACGGCAGCTTGACCAGGTAGTCGTCTATCGTGACCAGGTCATAGCCATCTTCGAGCGCCGCATCCGGCAGTCCCGCTCGGACCGGCGCATGCGCAACCTTGCGCTCGAAAAAGCGCGCGCCCGGTCGCAAGCGCTTGTCCGGCGTGAGCTTGAGGTAGCCCTCTTCTTTGAGTCGCGTTACGCAGCTTGCCACCCACGACTTGGCGGAAATGCCCCAGAGCTTTCCCATAGCGGTGTACGAGGGAATCACCTGGTGCTTGGCGTAGTAGTCCTGGAGCTTGGATAGATAACCGGGATCGACTTGCATTGGGGGCGCGCCGCACAGAACAATCGTTCGGTGAGACTACAGAACGAACGTTCTGTAGTCAACCCTCAAATCGTTGTCGCGCGCGGTTCGAACAATTGAAGCGAGGTCACGTCTCCGGCTTCGCGCCCGACGCCTTGATGACTTTGCCGAGCGTCACCACCTCTGCGCGAAAGATTTTGTCGAATGCTTCCGGGGTACCGCCTGCGGGATCGATACCCTGCTTCGCGAGCACGTCCTTGACGTTGGGAAGTTCGAGCACCTTGTTCGTCGAGCCATTCGCCTTCGATACGATGTCGCGCGGCAGCCCAGCCGGTCCGAACAGGCCATACCAAGTCTCGAAGTCGAACCCGGACACGCCGCCTTCGATCATGGTCGGGATCTCTTTCATGCTGGTGGCGCGCTTCGCGCTGGTAACGCCCAGCGCACGCAGCTTGCCGCTCTTGATGTGAGGCACCGCACCGGGCAACGCGACAACGCTTGCCTGCGTCTCACCCGAAAGGATCGCCGTCAGCGCGGGAGACGTGCCCTTGTACGGCACGTGCAGCATCTTCGTGCCGGTGAGCAGCTTGAACAATTCCGCCGCGAGGAATGCGGTGCTGCCGGTCCCTGCCGACGAATACGCGATCTGGTCAGGCTTCGCTTTGACGAGAGCGATGAACTCCTTGGTGGTCTTGGCAGGCACCGATGGATGGACCACGAGCACGTTGGGCGTAGAGGCGATCTTCACGATCGGCGTGACGTCCTTCAGCGTGTCGTAAGGCAGCTTGGGATAGAGGGTCTGGTTCACCGCGATCGAGTTGTTGGTCACCATCAGGGTATATCCGTCCGGTGGGGACTTGGCGACGGCATCGACACCGATGATCGTGCCGGCGCCGGGCCGGTTTTCAACGATGAACTGCTGTTTGTGCATCTCCGTGAGCTGCTTGCCGAGGATGCGCGCAACGATGTCGTTGCCACCGCCCGGCGTAAACGGAACGACGATGCGGACGGGCTTGGCGGGGTATTCCTGGGCCGATACGGCTGGAACGGCAAGAACGTTCGCGGCAATGGCCAAGCCGAGAACGCAACGCGACATATGCATGAGGCTGCTCCTGATACGCGGTATGGGGACTGACGATGAATGCGGAATCGAAACCGACGGGCTGCGCCGGGCGATTCACTCAACGGACTGAGAGTGCTTTCAGGTCGGTACGTTCCGCTCGAGCTCGTCCATCCATACTCTCGCATTCCCATCCGAAGGCGCGCGCCAATCTCCGCGCGGAGACAAGTTGCCTCCCGAGACGACCTTCGGCCCATTCGGTAATGCCGAACGTTTGTACTGGCTGATTTCGAAGAAGCGATACAGGAATACGCCGAGCCACTTCTTGATGTCGCCGATGGTATAGGCGTGCTTCGCATCGTCCGGAAAGTCCGGCGGCCACTGTCCGTGAGCGCTGTCGCGCCAGGCATGCCATGCCAGGAACGCCACTTTCGATGGCCGCAGTCCGTAGCGCGTGATGTAAAAAAGATGAAAATCCTGGAGCTCGTAAGGCCCGACTTTGGACTGGGTGCTCTGGATCTGGTCTTTGTCGTCGGCCGGCACGAGCTCCGGCGAAATCTCCGTATCGAGGATCGAAAGCAGCGTCACCGCGGCGGCTTCTTCGAACTGTTTCGTCTTCACCACCCATCGCACCAGATACTGAATGAGGGTCTTCGCGACCGATCCATTCACGTTGTAATGGCTCATGTGATCGCCGACACCGTAGGTGCACCAGCCCAGCGCGAGCTCCGACAGGTCTCCGGTGCCGAGCACGAACGCCTTGCGCTGGTTGGCCAGGCGAAAGAGGTAGTCGGTACGCAGCCCCGCCTGCACGTTCTCGAAGGTGACGTCGTAGACGGGCTTACCCTTCGCGAACGGGTGGCCGATCTGCTCGAGCATCAGGCGAGCGGCAGGCTTGATGTCGATCTCCTCGCCGGTCACGCCGAGTGCGTTCATCAAGGTCCACGCATTCGACTTCGTGCCCTGAGAAGTCGCGAACCCGGGCATCGTGAAGCCGAGGATGTTCTTGCGCGGCAGCTTCAGCGCGTCGAATGCCTTGGCGGCAACGATCAGCGCATGCGTGGAATCGAGCCCGCCCGAGACGCCGATGACGATGCGTTCCCCGTTCGTCACCTGCATGCGCTTCATCAAGCCCTGGACCTGAATGTTGAACGCTTCGTAGCAATCCCGATCGAGCTTCGCCGGATTGTCGGGCACGAATGGAAAGCGATCGATCGCGCGCTCCAGCCCCACGTCTTCGAAGACAGGCGCGTGCTCGAACTCGACTCGCCTGAACGCCGTCTCCGGGTGGCCCGCAGCGACGGCGGCGCTGTTGAACGTCAGCGTGCGCATGCGCTCGAGCCGCATCCGCTCGACATCGACGTCGGCGACACACATCTGACTCTTCGACGGGAAGCGTTCAGTACAGGTGAGCTGGACGCCCAGCTCGTGTATCGTTGCCTGGCCGTCCCACGCGAGGTCCGTCGTGCTCTCCCCCGGGCCGGCCGCAGAATAGACGTACGCCGCCATACAGCGCATCGACTGCGATGCGCAGAGAAGGGCGCGGTCGTCCGCCTTCCCGACCACGATGTTCGAAGCAGAGAGATTGCACAGTATCAACGCGCCTGCGAGCGCGCCTTGCGTCGAGGGCGGATCAGCGGCCCAGAAGTCTTCGCAGATCTCGATGTGGAAAATAAAATCCGGCAGGTCCGAGGCCGCAAAGATGAGGTCCGTTCCAAACGGCGCCGTCTCGCCCGCAAGCTTCACGTCGAGTCCTGCGACGCCGAAACCCGGCGCAAACCAGCGGTTCTCGTAGTACTCACGGTAGTTCGGCAGGAACGACTTCGGTGTGACGCCCAGGATTTTGCCGCGGGAGATCACCACACCGCAGTTATACAGGCGTGCGTTGCGTCGAACCGGCGCCCCGACGATGAACACCGGCCGCAGCGCTTTGGACGCTTCGACGAGCTGCGCGAGCCCTTCTTCGACGCCGTCCAGCAGCGCATCCTGCAGCAGCAGGTCGTCGATCGCGTAGGCGCTGATCCCGAGCTCGGGAAATAGCATCAGGTCGACATTGCGCTTTTCGCCCTCGCGCATGAGCGCGAGCGTCTCCTGTGCGTTGGACTTGGGATCGCCCACCTCGCACCGCGGTGTACACGCGGCGACCCGCACGAAACCCTGCCGGTGAAGGGAGAAGAATTGTTCTTTTTTCTGCATAGTGGGACCTTACAAGCGACGCGCTCCCGTGAACTATAAACTAGAAGTGACTGAATCCGGCCGTTCAGGGCGTACCGGCCAGACTAACCCCACACGTGAAGGAGACCCTAAATGGCGCGCGTACCCTATGTAGACCGAGAGCAGATGGACGCCGAAGGGCAGGAAATTTACGACCGGATCCGCCGCGATCGCAACGCGCCGCAGGTGGGCCTGCAATTTCGCGCTCTGCTGCACAATCCCAAGGCGGCGGGCTATCTGACATCAATGGGGGCGCAATTGCGCTTTCAAAGCGCGATACCGGAGAACCTGAAGGAGCTCGCCATTATTGTGGTCGCCCGCGAGTGGAACAGCGACATCGAGTGGACCGCACATGCAGCGCTGGCGGCGAAGGCCGGCGTCAGCCCCGCGACTATCGAAGCCCTGCGCACCAACAAAAGCGTGACAGGCTTCAGCGACCAGGAAACAACGATCGTGCGTTTTGTGCACGAGCTGCTGAGGCAAAAACGGGTGTCCGACGAAACGTTCGCAGCGGCGCAGAACTTACTCGGCGTGCGCGGCGTGGTAGACCTGACGCTCACGTGCGGCTACTACACGGCGATCAACATGGCGCAGATCGCGCTCAAGCCTGAGATGGAAGCCGGGCGCACCTCGACCTTATGATCGAAGCCGCTTCAATCGGGATGAATACGCGACCGCATGAGCGGCTCGAGCAGGTGCTCGCACTCGTCCGCGCGAAGGTGGCAAAGGGCGAGCAGGCGGCGCTCGAGCGCTTCGTGCGGGAGTACTTTCGCCAGGTCGATCCGGAGGACCTCGCCGAGCGCTTACCGGAGGACCTGTACGGTATAGCGCTTTCGCATTGGAGCTTCGGGCGGCGTCGCACGCCCGGCAGCGCAAAGCTTCGCGTCTTCAATCCCACGATCGAAGAGCACGGCTGGCAGTCCACCCATACGGTCGTCGAGATCGTCACCGACGACATGCCGTTCCTCGTCGACTCCGTGACGATGGCAGTGAACCGCTGTGGCCTCACGCTGCATCTCTTTATGCACCCGATCATCGTCACGCGCCGCGATCCGAGCGGACAGCTTGTCGAGCTCACCGCACGCGACCAGGGTTCCGGCGAGTCGTTCATGCACGTCGAGGTCGATCGCATATCCGATGCGGCTCAAATGGAGCGGTTGACCACCGAGATCGAAAGCGCGCTGCACGACGTGCGCGCAGCCGTCGCGGACTGGAAAGCGATGGCCCGCAAGGTCCACGAAATCCTGGAAGAGATGAATCGTCGGCCGCCGCCGATTGCCGCTGACGATCTCGCGGAGACGCGCGCATTTCTCGAATGGCTCGCCGCCAACCATTTCACTTTCCTGGGCTATCGCAGTCACGACCTGGTAACCGTGAACGGCCAGGACGGGCTGAAGGTCGTGCCCGGCTCGGGGCTCGGAATCCTGCGTGACAGCCACGACGAGAAAATGTCGGCGAGCTTCGCCGCGCTTCCGCCCGCATTGCGCGAGCGCGCCCGGCAGCGCGAGCTGCTGATCGTCACCAAGGCAAATGCACGCTCGACGGTGCATCGCCCGGGTTATCTCGACTATGTGGGCATCAAGCGTTTCGACGAGCGCGGCGAGGTGTGCGGCGAGCACCGCTTCCTCGGGCTCTATACGTCGGCTGCATACATGGCGATGCCGCGTGATATCCCAATCATCCGCCGTAAGCTCGCGGCGGTCGCTCAGCGCGCTGAGCTTTTGCCGCAGAGTCATTCCGGCAAGGAGCTCGCGAACATTCTCGACACCTATCCGCGCGACGAGCTGTTCCAGATCGGCACCGACGAGCTCTTCGAAACCGCACTCGGCATCCTGCACCTTGGCGAGCGCCAGCGCTTGCGGCTCTTTGTCCGGCGCGATCCGTTCGAGCGTTTCGTGTCGTGCCTCATCTACGCACCGCGCGAAAACTATAACAGCGTGATCCGGGGCAAATGGCAGAGGATCCTTACGGAAGCCTTTAACGGCGCAAGCTCGGAGTTCAACGTCTTTCTGTCCGAGTCGATGCTCGCGAGAATACTCATTACGGTGCGCACCGCGCCCGGCGCGCATGCCGATGTCGACGTACGCGAGCTCGAGCTCCGGTTGGCGGACGCAGCGCGCCGCTGGGACGACGACCTGCAAGACGCACTCGAAGCGGCGCTCGGCGAAGCGCGCGGCAACGCACTCTTCCGTGAGTATGGCGCCGCTTTCCCCGTGTCCTACCGTGAAGACGTGACACCGCGCAGCGCCGTCGCAGATATCGAAATGATGGCGACGTTGAGTGATGCGCGTCCGCTCGGGCTGGTGCTGTACCGGCCGCTCGAAGCGGCGCCGGGCGCGCTGCGCTTCAAGCTCTTCCGCAGCGGCGCACCGGTGACCCTCTCCGACAGTTTGCCGATGCTCGAGCATATGGGCCTTACGGTGCTCGACGAGCGTTCCTATCCCATCCAGCGTGAGACCGGGCCGGTGGTATGGCTGCACGACTTCGGCATGAAATCGGGCGAGGACGGCGATCTCGAGATCGACGCGATCCATCGCATCTTCGAGGATGCGTTCGAGCGCATTTTTCGCGGCGAGATGGAGAACGACGACTTCAACCGCCTGGTCCTCCTCGCCCGCCTGTCCGCGGAGGAAGTGACCTGTCTGCGCGCTTACGCGAGATATTTGCATCAAGTCGGTTTCGCGATCTCGCAGTCGTTCGTGCAGCAGACGCTCGCCGCGCACCCCGCCATCGCACGCATGCTCGTGAATCTCTTCAAGTTGCGCTTCGATCCTGCGAACGCAGACGACTCGGCGGCCGAGCGCCAGGCGAAAGCGATCGCGGCCGCGCTCGACAAGGTCGCGAATCTCAATGAAGACCGCGTCGTGCGCCAGCTGCTCGCGTTGGTCGGTGCAACGCTGCGTACCAATTACTTCCGCAGCGATCGACGCGGATTGCTCTCGCTCAAGTTCGATCCGGCCAAAGTGCCGGGGCTACCCGAGCCGCGGCCGCTCTTCGAGATCTTCGTGTACTCGCCGCGCTTCGAAGGGGTGCATCTGCGCGGAGGCAAGGTCGCGCGCGGGGGACTGCGCTGGTCGGACCGGCCGGAGGACTTTCGCACCGAGGTCCTCGGGCTCATGAAAGCGCAGATGGTAAAGAACGTCGTAATCGTGCCGGTCGGCTCGAAAGGCGGCTTCATTCTCAAACGCGCGCCGCCTGCCGCGGACCGCGACGCGCTGCTGAAGGAAGGCATCGCCTGCTATCAGGATTATCTGCGCGGGCTGCTCGATATCACCGATAACCGCGTCGCCGGCCAGGTGGTGCCTCCGCCGGAAGTGCGGCGCCTCGATCCCGACGATCCGTACCTCGTAGTCGCCGCGGACAAGGGAACCGCGACGTTCTCCGATTACGCCAACGCCATCTCGAAGGAATACGGCTTCTGGCTCGACGACGCGTTTGCCTCCGGAGGTTCTGCGGGATACGACCACAAGAAGATAGCCATCACTGCACGCGGCGCGTGGGAAGCGGTGAAGCGTCACTTCCGCGAGATGGGCGTCGACACGCAGACGACCGACTTCACCGTGGTCGGCATCGGCGACATGTCGGGCGACGTGTTCGGCAACGGCGTGCTGTTGTCCAAACACATCAAGCTCGTCGCTGCGTTCGATCATCGCCACGTCTTCATCGACCCCGATCCGGATCCAGCGCGCAGCTTTGACGAGCGGACGCGTTTGTTCGAGCTTCCGCGATCGTCATGGGCAGATTACAACCCCCAATTGATCTCGAAAGGCGGTGGGGTGTGGTCGCGGTCCGCGAAGTCGATTCCGATCTCGCCCGAGGCGAAGCGCGTATTGGGGATCGAAGCGGGGATCGAAGCCGACCCGCTCACTCCGAACGAGGTGATCAGCGCGATTCTCACTGCGCCTGTAGATCTTCTCTACAACGGCGGCATCGGCACTTATGTTAAAGCCGCCACGGAATCGCACGCCGACGTCGGCGATCGCACCAACGATGCAGTGAGGGTGAACGCAGCGCGGCTGCGCTGCAAAGTCGTGGGCGAAGGCGGAAACCTCGGCTTCACGCAGCGCGGCCGGATCGAATACGCACACACGGGCGGCCGCATCAACACCGACGCGATCGACAATTCGGCCGGCGTCGCGACTTCGGATCACGAAGTCAACATCAAGATCCTGCTCGGACTTGCGATTGCGGAGGGCGAGCTGACCGAGAAGCAGAGGAACAAGCTGCTCGCGGACATGACGGACGACGTGGCGAAGCTCGTGCTGCGCGACAACTATTTTCAGACGCAATCGTTGTCGGTGAGCGGACGGGTCGCGCCGGAGCTCCTCGATCCGCAGGCGCGCTTCATGCGCTTCCTCGAGAGGGCGGGAAGACTGAACCGTGCGATCGAGTTTCTGCCGACGGATGAAGAGATCGCGGCACTGCAGGCAGCGAAGATGGGCCTCACCAGCCCCGAGCGTGCGGTGCTGCTCGCGTATTCCAAGATGTGGCTCTATGACGAGCTGGTCGAGTCGAAGCTGCCGGACGACCTTTGGGTCGCGACTGCGCTCGAGCGGTACTTCCCGCCGTTGCTGCACGAGCGCTTCGCCCCTTACATGCCGAAGCATCCACTCAAGCGCGAGATCATCGCAACGCACGTGGTGAACAGCATGCTGAACCGGGTCGGCAGCACCTTCGTCCACAGCCTGATGGAAAGGACCGGCGCGAAACCGGCCGAGATCGTGCGTGCGTACCTGTTGCAGAGGGAAATCTTCGGTTACGTCGAGCTGTGGCAGGCCATCGAAGCGCTCGACGGCAAAGTGGCGGATGTCGTGCAGAGCGAGATGTTGATCGACGCGGGCCGCGTTGCGGTGCGTCTGACGGCCTGGTTGCTGCGCTCGAAACGGCTCGGTGAAGACACCGCCGCGACGATCGCTTACTTCTCACCCGGGGTGCAGGCGCTTGCGGCGAGTCTGCCCTCGCTGCTCGATGTAAATGTGAAAAGTCAGCTCGAAGCGCGTGCGTCGCACTACACCGGGGAAGGCGTTCCCACTGCGATTGCGCAACGGCTCGCCTCCTTCGACATTCTTTCCGGTGCGCTCGATATCATCGAGCTGGCCGCGGCCCACAGCAAACCGATCGAAACGGTCGCACGCGTTTATTTCGATCTTGCGGCGTCGCTCGACCTGCCGTGGTTGCGTGAGCGCATCGGCCAGCTCGTATCCACAGGGCATTGGGAGACGATGGCCAAGAACGCGATGCGCGACGACCTTGCCGGCCTGCAACGCACGCTCACTTCGGAAGTGCTGACGCAGGCGGATGCCGGAACGATTCCGGGCGAATTGGTTGCGCGCTGGCAGATTGCGAACAGCGTAGCGCTGGAACGCGTGCGCCAGATTCTCGCGGAGCTGCGCAGCGGCCCCGCGCCCGATCTCGCAATGCTGTCGGTTGCGCTGCGCGAGCTGCGGAACCTGGGTTAGTTATACGAGTCAGTCAGGAAAGCTGATGTGCGACTTTCCCTCGGCTTCTTTCCTGAGGGCCATCGCAACCTGCGGATTCATAACCTTGAGCTTCTCATAGGCGCGGAGCGTCACGACCTGATCGTTTGTGGCAGCACCCAGCAACCCGGACATGTACCACGCGGCGGGAAGCTGCGGTGCCACTTGCAACAGCTCGTCGAGATGCTTCTGTGCAATCGCGTATTGGCCCGTGGAAGCGAAAGCCTGGGTGATGAAAAGACGTGCGTCTGCTGCCTTTGGAGCCAGCTTGAGTGCGCGGTCCAGCGATGCAATTGACCGTCCCATCTCGCCCGCGCGCAGATACGCTTCACCGAGATTGATCCATGGCGCCACCTTGTCGGGATCCAGACGGACCGCCGTAGTCAGTGCTTCGATAGCGGCTTTGAATTGCGTAAGACGCAACAGCGAAAATCCCTTGTTGTTCCATGCATCCGCACTCGCCGGATATTTTTCGACGGCCCGTTCGGCAAACTCGAGTGCTTTCACGAAATCGCCTCGTTCCCCATGGAACCGGGCCGAAGCGAGAAGCAATCGCTCGTTGCCGGGATCGAGTTGCGCGGCCGCCTGGAGTGCGGCTGTTGCCTCGGCGTCCTGGCGCAGCATACCTCGCGCGTTTCCGAGCTCTATCCAGTCTTCGACCGACTTCGGATCCAGCGCGACTACTTTCGCGTACGCGTCCGCTGCGCCCTTCAGATCGCGCTCGAGCAAGCGCGACCGTCCGAGCGCCCGCCACTCTCTCGCAGTAACAGACTCGCCCTGGGTCGCCTGCTCGAGCAGGTTCTTCGCCTCTGCGGACTGGCCGCGCGTGCCGACCATATCGGCCAGTAGCGCGAGGGCCCACTTGTCGGCAGGGTCGATCTTCAGGACAGTGCGCAGCGCTTCTTCACCTTCGCGATGCCGATTCGTAGTCCGTAACAGCAGCGCCAGATTTTTCCAGCCGTCGATCAACCTGGGATCGATTTCAATTGCACGCCGGAATGCATTCTCCGCGTCCGAGTAGCGCTTCCGCTGCGATTCATCATGACCGATCGATGCCCAGATCAGCGCATCGCCCTGTTGCTGTGTCCCGATGTCCGCCATCAGCGTTCGCGCTTCACCCGTCTGCCCGGCAAGCGCCAGAAATGCCGCGAGCTTGCGACGCACTTCGAGATTCCCCGGCATCAGGCGTGCAACCACGCGCATGTCGGACACGGCATCCGCGTAGCGCTTAGCCGCAGCGGCTATGTGCGCGCGCGCCTGCCAGGGGTAAGCCAACGCCGGTGACAACCGAATCGCCTTCGCAACCGACTGGTCGGCATCTGTGAGACGAGCCGCGGCGAGCTGTATCTCAGCAAGCACGCTGTACCCGTAACCGTCTCCGGGGCGCAGCGCGATGGCGCGTCGCGCAGCAGCTTCCGCGAGGTCCAGCTCTGCGAGCGCCCGGTGCGCGCCACCGAGATAAGTGAATGCGCGTGCCCCTGACGGAAACTTCGCCGTGAGCGCGAGGAGTGTTGCGCGCGCCTCTGTCGCTTGACCCGCGTTGAGCTGCGCGTATCCGAGACTCTCGCCCGCCAGATAAGATGTGGGATAGGCGTCGAGCCATTGTCTCGAATGTTCGACGAGCGCCTGCCATTGGCGTTCGGACCTGAGTTTTTCGGCAATCGCGTACCAATCGACATCCTTAGCCTGCTGTGGCGGCGCGGGCGCAATAGACTCACCCTCCTTTCGAACTCTCGAAATGAGGTCCGCCGGTACGGCAACGTTCACGTTCTGGCCGAGCTGCAGAATGCCTGTCGTGATGCCTATGAGACGGCCTTTCGCATCGAAGAGTCCGCCGCCGCTCGAACCCGGAGAGATCGCTGCGCTCGTCAAAATTCGCGGCTTACCCCCGAACGTCATGACTGCGCTGCTCATGCCTTCGCTGACGGCAAGTCCCAGCCCCAGCGGATTGCCGACGGCGAAAACGCGCTCCCCACGAACTACCTCGCCGCTGGCTCGCAATGGGACGGGGGGGTTTGGCAGATCTGCGACGTGCAGCAGGCACAGATCTGCTTCCTCAAGCCTCTTCGTCGGAACCGCTGGACGTTCATCGCGCGCGTGCAGAACGACTCGTACGGCATGCGCATTATCGATGACATGGCAATTGGTTACGATCTCGTTCGGCCCGATTACGACGCCGCTGCCTTCGCCATCGGCAGCACCGGCGGCGTCGTAGACCCTGATCGTCAGCACCGAAGGGCTCACCTGATCGAATATCGTCCGCGCGTCCTGCGCCTGAACCGCTCCGGCCACGCAGGCTGCAACGAATGCGGCGCAATGCGCGAGCGTTTTCATCGGCTGCCTTCGAACGGCAGAAAGTTTTCCTGATATGCGAGCTCTGCTTCCCGGCGGTCGAGCTCCAGCAGGCGATCGTAGGCGCGGCGCGCATCGGCGGCGCGATCGTTACGCCGATACACGTCGACGAGTGCACGCCATACCCGAGGCTGTCTCGCATCGAGCGTAAGCGACTGCTCATATTCGATCATCGCCTTCGCATCCAAGCCTTGGACCATGTGGATCGCTGCGCGCCGGCGCCCGATCCACGGGAGCTTCGGGTCGTCCTTCGCAACCTGGTCGATTTCGGCCAGCGCGTCGTCGAAGCGGCCGCAGTTCTCAAGCGTCGCCGCGAGCCACTGACGGGCAAGAACGAACTTCGGCTCGATGCGCACGGCCTCCTGATAGGCAGCGATCGCTTCCGGATAGAGCTTGACGTCGTAATACGCTGACGCAAGCCAGTACCACGCCCACTCAGGATGTGGGAACTTCAACCTTACCGCGCCCTCGAGCGTCTTGATTCCTTCGCTCTTTCGGCCAATCCCGATGAGCGTGCGGCCTTTCAGTATGAGTGCGTCGCCGCTGTTCGAGTCGACACTGAGCGCGCGCTCTGCCGCGTCCAAGGCACGGTCGTGGCGATTCAGATTGATATAGGCATTGGCCAACTGGATCCACGCAGCAACGTTGTCCGGCTGCAATTTCGCTTGCATGCGAAATGCTGCTGCAGCGGCTGCATAGTCGCCGGTGTCGGCCGCCCACATGCCCATGAGCGCTTGCGCATTCGCATTCCAGGGATCAGCTGCGACCGCCGCCTCGACCGACTTTCGAACGTCCTGCTGCCGCTTCAACGCTATCTGGGCATAGGCCGCGAGCATCCACGGACGCGCATCCTCGCGACGTATGGTAAGTGCCGCTTGAGCAGCGTTCAGTGCGGCCGCATGGTCGCCGAGCCTGAATTGCGCCCAGCCGCGTCCGAGTATCGATTCATAATCGTCGGGCTCGAGCCTGAGAATTTCGTTATGCGCGTTGCGCGCGTCCTGATGCTGATTGCGTTTTTCTGCAGACAGCGCAAGCCAGCGCCACGCCTCGACATCGTCCCGAGCTACCGCGAGTCGCGTTCGCGCGTGCTCCGCGAGATCGTCCCATCGCGAGGCGCGCGCCAGCTTGCCGGCGATGTCTGTTGCGGTGCCGAGCGCCGTCTGGCTCGCAGCACGCGTGGCAATCTGAGTGAGCCACTCCGCGGGCACAGCGAAGTTGACGTTCTGGCCATCGAGCCGCTGATAACGGATGATGCCGACCAGCTGCCCGGATTCGTTGAACAATCCGCCGCCGTCGGAGCCTGGCGCGACCGGTGCGGTGAATTGAAGGAGTGCGCCCTTGGAGGAGGTGCGCAGCGCGGACACGACGCCCGCAGACACTGCGACGCCCATGCCGAGCGCATTACTGATTGCGTACACGCGTTGGCCCGTGCGCGCCGTGTTAACAGCTACGATCTGCACGGGTCGAAGATTCAGCCCGCTGACCTCCAGCTGGCAAAGATTTCGCAGGATGTCGCGCTGCGTAACTCTACCTTCCCGGGTTACCCCGCCGGACCGTATTCGAATCGAGCCCTCCTCGGGGATCCCATTGCACGGCGCAACGACCTCGCTCTGCCCAACAACAACCCCGGAACTCGAATCGAAAAGCTGGTCGCCGACGAATACATCGACCGCAACAACTTGCTCTTGGATTTGCTGAACGACTTCTTCCACTGAAGCCGCCGGAGCGTCAGCTGAGATCGCCGAGAACATTAGCGCGAGCGTAACGGCGACGTTCGGTAAGCTGGGGCATGAGCCGGCAAACAGCCGGACTAGCTTTTCGACAATAGCTAATTCTTGCTCGCGCACCTGAGTTCCTGACGGTAGGGATATGACAGCGTTATTGCAGAGCTGCCATCGGACTATAGGGTCCCGTCAGCGCGGTCTTCGAGGTATAACTTCCTGCTGCATCCGTTGTGCAGGCATCACCTACAACATGGAGTTGCCGCGGCAGCGCGATGCAGAGCGGCTGAAACGCTTACGCCAGCATTTCGCTGGCCCGCTCTGCGAGCATCACCGTCGGCGTGTTCGTGTTTCCGGAAGTGATCGTCGGCATGATCGACGCATCGATCACGCGCAGCCGCTCGATACCGCGGACGCGGAAGTTTGGATCGACCACTGCTGATTCGTCGTGCTCACGGCCCATTTTGCAGGTGCCTACCGGGTGGAAGATCGTGGTGCCGATGTTCCCCGCAGCTTTGACCAGCTCCTCCTGCGACTGAAATGACGAGCCCGGCGTATATTCTTCCGGCTCGTGTTTCTGCATCGCCTTCGTTTCCAGCACGATGCGCCGCGTGAGGCGGATCGCATCAGCGGCGACGTGTTGATCCTCCAGGGTCGACAGGTAATTCAGCGTCAGAGCGGGATAGGCGCGCGGATCGGCCGAAGTGATACGCACGTGGCCACGAGAAGTCGGGCGCAGATTGCAAACACTCGCGGTGAACGCATTGAACTTGTGCGGCGGTTCGCCAAAGCGGTCCAGCGAGATCGGCTGAACGTGGTATTGGAGGTTGGGCGTGCGCTGCGAAGGATTGGATTTGACGAACGCGCCCATCTGCGACGGCGGCATGGTCATCGGCCCGCTGCGGCTGCACGCGTATTGCCCGCCCATTTTGGCCTTGTGCCACCACGAGCCCAGCAGCGTGTTGAGCGTGAGCGCGTTTTTGACTTTGAACGCCATGCGTAGCTGCAGGTGATCCTGCAGGTTGCCGCCGACACCGGCGAGATCATGGACGACCGGGATGCCGCGCTCGCGTAGAAGCGCGCCGGGACCGATGCCGGAGAGTTGAAGGATTTGCGGGCTGCCGATCGCACCTGCGGACAGAATCGTCTCGCGCCTCGCCTCGACGTATTGCTCTTCGGAGCCGCGATAAAACTCCACGCCGAGCACGCGGCGGCCTTCGACCCGAAGTTTCTTTACGAGCGTGCCCGTAATCACGGTTAGGTTGGGCCGCTTCATCGCGGGTCGCAGGAAGGCTTTCGCCGCGCTCCAGCGCACGCCGTTGCGCTGGTTCACATCGAAACGGCCTACCCCCTCGTTATCACCGCGATTGAAGTCCTCGACCTTAGGCACACCGCTTTCGGCAGCGGCATCCGCAAACGCTTCGAGTATCTCCCACCTCAATTTGATGCGCTCGACGCGCAACTCTCCGCCCTGCCCGTGCTTCTCGTCCGCCCCCCGCCAGTGGTCCTCGGATTTCATGAAGATCGGCAGCACGTTCTGCCACGACCATCCCGAGTCTCCGGTGAGCTGTGCCCATTCATCGTAATCGCTCGCCTGGCCCCGCAGATAGAGCATGGCGTTGATCGATGAGCTGCCGCCGAGCACGCGACCGCGCGGATAACCGACGGAGCGGCCGTTCAGACCCGGCTCAGGCTCCGTCTTGTAGCACCAGTCGGTGCGCTTATTGCCGATGCAGTACAGATAGCCGACCGGGATGTGAATCCACATCCAGTCGTCCTTCCCGCCGGCCTCCAGCACAAGAACCGAGTTGCGGGGATCGGCTGAGAGGCGATTCGCAAGAACACAGCCGGCAGTGCCGGCGCCGACGATGATGTAGTCGAACGCTCCGAAGGTCTCAGGCATTCCTTTTGCCCACAATTCCGTAGCGCCGTGCCGCGCCTGAGGCAGCGGAACACTGCGCGAGATTGTTCACAGCTCAACGAGCGAAGAGCAGACGCTCCCGCCGCTTCATATTTCCGTCCTCGTAGTAGCGCCGCCACCATTTCTCGTTGTCGAATTTGAGGCGTAGCGGACTCGCCGTGGTTGCCTTTCCCACCGCCGCACGAAACGCATAGTGGTCGACAAGCCGTATCCCTTCGATCGCGTAGGCTGTGACGATCTCACGATCGTAGATGGCAATCAGATTGTCCCCGTTCTCCTGCTCACCCAGCTCGGCAAGATTGGACGAGCCCGTAAACAGCACAGGATCCGAGTCGTTGAAGTCGACGACGACGAACTTGTGATGCACCTTGTGCGCAAGACCAACTGAATACTCCTTCGCAAACGGCTCGGGAACAAGCTTGTTGAGCACGTCCGTTTTGATCAGAACGCCACCGGCCTGGTCGGGCTTGTAATATACGACATCGCCCGGCTTATCTTCGCGGCCTTCATCGTCTGTGACACCGTATGAGAACACGCGCAGGTCCCGGTGTATCGTGCGCAGCGTTTTCAGCACATCACCCGAGCCGGTAAGACCCATACATGCGAATATGACCGAGGTATCGGCCTTGTTCAGCTCGTCGACAAGCCGCTTGAGCGAGAACGTCGGCTTCGAATGCGGAGAAAACTCGAAATACGTTCGCGGAACGCCGTCACCCTCGATCAGCCATTCCTTCTTCGCGATCGGCGACTGAGCGAAGGCCGCAGTGTTGAGGTCGTTCTTGAATGCAGTATCGAACGCCCCGGCATAAAGCTCCGCTACGCGCGCATCGTCATAGATCAGAATATTGTTCGCGTTCACGTACAGGCCGGTAATAGAAAAGTTGGTAGACCCCGTCAGGACCTTGACGGCCTTTCCGTTGCGACGCCTGATGAATACTTTGTTGTGCTGATAGCGGCTGAACTTGCCGCGCTTCACCTGCTTCGTACCCGCGCTTTTTTGCAGCCTTTCGAAGGCCAGCGGTTCGACCGCGGTATCGCCGGAATGAAGCGCCGCATTGTCGAGCAGAAGGCGCAGGCGCTTGCCGAACTGTTCCAGGCGCCTGATCACATCGGGCTCGTTCAGGTCGTACGCGAATACATCGAGGGTCGAATTCTTGTCCGCAAGAGATTCGTCGAGGAAACGAAAAAGGGCTTCGCGCGCATGAGCACCGAGCCATGCATATTGCTTTTCATACGGAGCGGTCTCGAAGTCGATCGACTTTTCCTTGGGGCTGATCGGCTTGTTGTTGAACTTGTCCGTATAGGCTTGCGACGATAGATATCCTCTCGTGAAAGCCATTTCGAGCTTTCCGCTCGAGAACGGACCGACGTATAGAGTGACGCTCACGCTCTGGTCTGGTTTGAGCGCCGCGCCGGTCGCAGTCTTGAAGCGCATGACGTGCACTTCATACGTGTACTCGCCCGCCTCGTCCTCCGGCGGAAAGTCGACCCACCAGAACTTCTGAAACGGCGCCTTGTTCGAATCGGTCCACTTGCGCTGCTTGGCAGTCGTCGCTTTCGTATACTTCGAGGTAAAGGTCAAACGATTCTGGAGCCACTGGCTCTTACCGCGCGGTGCTTTGCGGCGGACGGCGAAACCCGCAAGGTGTTCTGCGAGAGGATCTTCCAGATTGAACGCGAGCAGGACGCAACGGTCACCGCTGCTCGCCTTCACGGTAAACCCGCTCGACACGGCGGTGGTACTCAGAACGCGCGACATGGCACTTCCTCCCTATGTAATTTTATTTTGCTGATTGGAGATCAGCGCCGGCGCGCGGGCCAATCGCTGATGAACCCATCGCGGTTCGGCATCTTTACACCCGCGAGGGTCTGTGCGTTCATGATGTCGTTCTCACCGACGATTCCGTTGATGTTGAGGATATACGCGCTGACCGCATACACCTCTTCGTTCGTGAGCGACATCGGCGCCGTGGTCGGCATCGCTCTGCGGACATAGTCGAACAACGTCGTCGCGTAAGGCCAGAAGCTCCCGACAGTGCGAACGGGTTTATCCGTTGCGAGCGAGCCGATCCCTCCGACAAGCGCGTCCATAGGTTTGCCGGCACCGCGTTCTCCATGGCATGACTGGCACTTCGCTACGTAAACCAGCGCGCCCTGCTTCGCAGTGCCGCTGCCTGGCGGAAGGCCGGCCCCGTTCGGCGGAATGCTGATGTCCCATGCACTGACGAGCGTCGGATCGGCGGCGAGTCCGAGATTCGGACGCGCGGATGGCAGCGATTCTTCCGTACGGCTCGTCGCACACGAGCTCATTAAACCAGCGACGATCACGACGCCAGCCAGACGCTCAGGCGTAAACATTTTTGACGCTCCCGTCAGCGCCGAGCTCCCACGAGGCGATCGAGTTGTTGTGAAAGCGCGCATCGACTGCGTATCGCGCGAGCCACACTGCGCGCGCGGGTTGCACGTTCCCTTTTTCGTCGGTCGCACGGCTTTGCAACACCGCGGGCGCGCCATTCCATTCCCACGGGAATCGAAAGCGAACGACACTTTTCGAGAGTTGCTGGCCGTGAAGCGCCGCGTCTTTCCATGTCGTGCCACCGTCGGTAGACACTTCCACTCGCCGGATGCGGCCTGCCCCGCTCCACGCCATACCTGAAATTTCGTGAAAACCGTACCCATCGAGCTTCATGCCCGATGAAGGTTGCGTAATCACCGATTTGACGCCCATCTCGTAAGTGAACTGAAGTGCTTTGCCGTCGCGCAGCGGGTCGGTGTATTTCGAAGTCTCGTCCTTGGTGTGCGTCGGTCCATCGGTCACTTTCAATCGACGCAGCCACTTCACGTTCATGTTGCCTTCCCAGCCGGGCAGGAACAGGCGCACCGGATAGCCTTGATCGGGACGCAGACGTTCGCCGTTCTGATAAAGCGCGATCATTGCATCATCCAGCGCTTTCTCCATGGGCACGCTGCGGCTCATGCTCGCGGAGTCCGCACCTTCGGCGAGCAGCCATGCAGCGCCCGGCTCGAGGCCGGCCTCCTCGAGCAACAGCGACAGCGGGATGCCCGTCCATTCAGTGTTGGAGATGAGCCCATGCAAGACCCCGGCAGAAATCTGCTGCGGTTGCGGCGCGAGATTGCGGCCGCTGTTACCGGCGCACTCGATGAAGTAGGTTCGCGTGATCGTTGGATAGCGTGATAGCGCCGCGACGGTAAACATCAGCGGCCGCTTGACCAGCCCATGGATGAGCAAGCGATGTTGAGCGGGATCGATGCTGGGCGTGCCATTGTGGTTGCGCACGAAGTGCAATCCGCTCGGCGTGATCGTGCCGTGGAACGACTGGATCGGCGAAAGCGTGGAGCCGACGCCCGGGGCGATCTCCGGATAAGCGCGGATCACGTGGCGCGTCACCGATTTCTCGAATTCCGAAGGCTGACCGTAAGCGCCGGCCGGTGTGCCGGGCACCTTCTGCCACGGCGCCGCGCTCTCCGCCGCTCGTGCGGGAACCGCTGCGCCGACGACACCGGACACGGCAGCGCTTGCGATCGCAGCGCCTGTGCGCAGAAAATCGCGGCGTCCCACAGGATTTGCACTGGTAACGAGCCGAGCGGGATCCGAACCGGGAATGGTGTAACGGCGACTTGAGCTCGTCATGCTCGTCCTCCCTTCCTGCGTATGCGCCTCAGCGCCTTTTCTCGTCGTAGCGGTAGGCAATGCCGATCCACGCACCGCGCGGCGCGCCGCTCGAGCGGAACTGCTCAGGCCCTGCAGCCGCGGCATCAAACGTGTTTCCGGGGCCGCGAAAGAAGTTCGTGCCGAGCACGCCGAACGTCTCGTAGCGCCGGTCGAACACATTATGCACCTTCGCGAGTACCTGCCATCCCGGCTGCACCATGTAGCGCAGGTCGAAGCTGACCAGGGCATAACCGGGCACCGCGCCGGCTGCGTCTGCATTGTTTTCGTCACCCCGCGCGAACTGGTTCGAAGCGGCCATCATCTCGAGCCCCACCGTCAAACGCTCGGTCGTGCGGTGCTCGCCTCGCAGCTTCAGGAGCTGACGCGGTATCGCAGGTATGCGATTTCCGGGAACGACCTGAATGCTGTCCGGCGTTCCATCGCCATCGGAATCGAATGCCGAAGTGTTGTTGCGGCTTGGCAGCGTGAATCCTGAGCGGTAGGTCGCGTCGATGTACGCATAACTCGCCTGCAGCGAGGCGGCGCCGATGCGGTACTCTGCACCGATTTCGATGCCCTGCCTGCGCGTGGTGCCGATGTTCTGGAAAAAACCCGCGTTCGCAATGCGGGAGGTGTTGACGAACTGGATGTCGTCATTCAGGTCCGTCCGATACACCGCGGCTCGCCACTTGAAACTGTCGGACGCGGCACTGCGTATGCCGAATTCCCACGTGCTGGCGAGCACGGGCTTAAGCGGAGGATCTGCGAGAAAAACGCTCGGTAACTGGCACGGCGCACCCGGATCCGAGCAGGTGAGCTCGGCCGGCGTCGGTACGCGCGTGCCTCGGTTATACCCGGCGTACGTGGTCAGCCGCGAGCCGAGATTGTAAGTGACGCCCAACGCAGGATTGAAGCGGCTGAACTCGTGCGTTCCGTTGAGTGCAGGCGTGAGGCCGCTGCGGTCCGCGATCACGATGCGCGCATTGTTGTACCGGCCGGAGAGCGTCACACGCAGGGCCGGCGTCAACGCGAGTGTGTTCGCGAGGTACAGGCCGAGGTAACGGTTTCGCGTCTGGACGTCGGTGTGAGAAACGAAATCGCCGACGCCGATCGTGCCGCGGTCCGCAGTGAACGAAGCCTCCTGCTGCTGATTGACGAAACCCGTGTTACCAAAATCGCCGCTGAAGCCGACATTCATTTCGTTTTCGCGGCCGAAGACATTTCCAAGCAGCGTGAGCTGCAGCGCGCCGCCATACATGCGCTGATCGATCGTGGTGGTGTTGTTGAAAGCCGTGGTGTTGCCGGGCGCTTCTCCAATCGCGTCGTTGAAGCTGTCATTGACGTTGCTGAAATAGCCCTGAGTCTTCAGAGCGCGATAGTAGAGGTTCGTCGTCCACAGAACCTTGTCGCTGAGGAAGTGGCTCGCCTTGCTGCTGAGAAACGTAAGCTCGTTACGTGTTCGGTCGGGCCACGTATACGCCTGTCGCCGGTTATCGAGCATCGAAAGCGGCAACGCCTGCGTTCCGTTGAGCGTGTTGTCTGCGAGTGTGATGCTCACATCCACGTCGGTGGTCCTGCTCTGGAAACCGGTTTTCGCGAAAAGCTGCTGGAGGTCGCTTTTCGAGTGCTCGCGCCACCCCGTTTCCTGCAGCCGGTTTCCCGCGACAAAATAGTCGACGCGCTCGCCATGCCCCCCCAGCTCGACTTCGGCAGCAACGCGGCCATACGATCCCGACGTCCCGCGCATCGCGAAGCCCGGATAGCTGAAGCCGGATTTAGTATGGATTGCGAGCGCGCCGCCCAGCGTATTCAGCCCGAACACGGGGTTGGAGCCCGGCACCAGGGCGACGCTCGAAATTGCGTTGCGCGGTATCAGATCCCAGTTCACCACGTCGCCAAAAGCTTCATTAACGCGCACGCCGTCGATGAACACAGACAAGCCTTGCGGGGTACCCAGCAACGGTGATGCAGTAAAGCCGCGAAAATTCAGATCAGGTTGAAAAGGGTTGCCCTGCGATCCGTTGATGCTGACGCTATCGAACGCCCGGTCGAGATATTCAGTGAGATCGACGGCCTGACGCTCGTCGATCTGAGCGCCGGTCGCGGCCTGTGCATTGGCGGGAACCTGATCGAGCGGAACACCGAGGCCCGGGAGCGGTGTGGTCGAAATAACATTGACCGCCGGTAATTCGATGCGGGCGGCGGGGTTCTCTGCAGCGGACGCACACGTAGCGAGTGCGCTCGAGCACAGCAGCACGCGCCGCACCGCGCGTGGAAACGGGCTGGTCCTCGTCTTTCGTTTCAGTTCTTTTCACCCGCGACCACGTAGGCCCACAGCGCGCCGACGTCGTCGGGCGTGAGCAGGCCGCCCCACGGGGGCATGCTGTTCTTGCCTTTCGTCACCGAGGTGGTGAAGCGGTCGTGCTGATCACGCGGGAACTTGCGCAGATCGAATGCACCTTCAGGATCTGCCATCCTCGGGCCGTGGCACGCGGCGCAGTGCTGCGCATAGAGCGTCGCGCCTTTCTTGATCTGTTCTGGGTTCGGCTGGACCATGTCCTCCGCGTCCGCAAAGGCCATGTTCGACATAACGACCGAGCAGCAAACAAGAAACAGTTTTTTCATGTCGTCCCAGAATCAAGGAATCCACCGGCTCGCGCCGGTGGATCAAGAGTGAAAAAGCCGATTGCCTAGTCAGGCATGAGAGCGAACGTCCACACGGATCCGCCAGGCTGAACTTTCCCCGCGGTTTCCCGCCTCGCGGAAGTACCACCGCCGAGTCCCGACAGGACGGTCACATACTGGCGGCCCTTGTACGTGTACGTGATCGGTTGCGAAGTCACACCTGAACCGGTCTGAAACTGCCAGAGCGGCTTTCCGGTGTCTTCGTCGAACGCGACAAATTCACCGCTCACCTTGCCACTGAACACCAGACCGCCGCCGGTGACGAGCGAGCCCGACCACATCGGAAACTCCACCTGCGGAACGCTCCATTTCGTTTTCGCGGTCATCGGATCGAACGCAGAGTAGTAGCCCCACGCTTCACCGGGCGTGCGCGTTTTCGTCGTATTTTCTACGCCCGTGTAGCGCTCTCCCGCCTTATACGCCGGCAGCTCCTTGTTGATCTGATAGATCGCGGTTTCGTGCTTGACTGGAAAATACAACTTCTGCGTGTTGGGATTGAACGCCATCGGGAACCAGTTCTTGCCTCCGGTCCATCTCGGTTGCAGCTCGACTTTTTCGCCAGCTCTCAGGCGTTTCGCAACCTCGGTTTCTTCCACGCGCCCGATCGCCGGGTCGATGCGAGGCTTGGCCCAGTTCACCGGCACGTAGGCATTGCCGGCGAGCAGCTTCCCGTTGGTGCGATCGAGGACGTACAGAAAACCATTACGGTCCGCGTGCATCAACACCTTGCGCCTGGCGCCGTCGATCGTCATATCGGCGAGCACGTTTTCGTTGACGCCGTCGAAATCGTATGTCTCCGCCGGCGTCCACTGGTAATGCCATACGATTTCACCGGTCTTGGGTCGGATTGCAATGACGGAGGCCACCCAAAGATTGTCTCCGACACGCCAGTTCGCGCCCCACGGCCCTCCGTTACTCGTCCCCCAGTAGCTCAGATCGAGCTCGGGATCGTACGAACCCGTGATCCACGGAGCGCCACCGCCGCGCAGGTACGCATCGCCCTCCGGCCACGTTTCATGACCTTTCTCGCCAGGACCCGCCGTGGTATAGCGACGCCACAGTTGCTTGCCGGTCTCGGGGTCATAGCCGGCCACGAAGCCGCGAACACCGTATTCGCCGCCGGTCATGCCAGTCATGAGAACACCATTCGCAACCGTGGGCGCGCTCGTGATCGAGTAGCCTTCCTTCCATTCGGCGACTTTGGTTTTCCAGAGCTCCTTACCGGTCTTGGCATCGAGCGCTCTGATAAACGCATCGAGCGAAGCAACGAATACTTTGCCTTCATAAATTGCAACGCCGCGGTTCGAGAGCCCGCAGCACACCACGCGAGCGACTGCAGGATCCCATTCGAGCGGAAATTCCCACAGCTGACGACCGGTGCCAATGTCGATTGCGACTGCGCGCTTTACATTCGCCGCGTACAGCACGCCGTTGTAGACGAGCGGTTGAGCTTGCTCACCCAGCTCATTGGCGAGCGACAGACTCCAGACCGGAACCAGCCGCTTCACGGTATTCTTGTTGATCTGCTTCAGCGCGCTGTAGCGCTGCTGGTGATAGCCCATGCCATACGTCAGCACGTTATCGGTGTTACCGCCGTTGCTATCACGAAGCAGGTCCTGCTGCGTTTGAGCGTGTACGACGGAGATGCTCGCGGCTAACAGCGCCGCTCCAGCTAGCAGATGCCTCATACTCCCCTCCTATGAATCAGCCCACACCCAGGTTGCAAAACGTCAGCTGCGATGCCCGGTAGAAGTGCTGCTGAGGAAAACCCTTCTCGTCCGCTCGACGCGGTTCTTTGTAGGTCCGTGAGTACGGCTTTACTTTAGTCTCTTTCTAAGACAGCGGCTAGCCTACCTACGCCGCACCCCTTTCATGCTTGACGGCTCGATAACGAAGACGATATACGCAGTCGAAGTTGACTTTGCAGGGTCCCGTGTGTGTCGGCCTTTTCGATCCGTCGCGGTGTATCTCCGGATGAAGGAACAATCCTGAGCCGCACAGCCTCCAGAAGCATGCAGTGGGTACTGCATTTCGCGGTCGTATGTTTCGCAGGATTGCTGGGGGGGTGCACCGCTCCGGCCGATCATCCATCGCTCAAAGACGCAGACCTGCCTCCGCTGATTCAGGCCCATCGTTTCGTCTATCGCGGTACCGCGCTCGACGGATATCTGCTTTCGCCCGATGGTGAGAAGCTTGCCTGGATCGGACCGTTCCTCATGCGCAGCAGCCTCTTCGTGCGCGATAACCGCACCGGTGAAGTACGCCGGTATCGCACCGCCGCTGGAGGCTTTCAGTGGACACCCGACGGCCGACGGCTGCTTTACTCGAGCGATCCCTCGGGCGCCGAGAACAGCCACGTATACATGATCGATCTGGCGCAGGCACAGGCCGAGCCCGTGGATCTGACGCCTTATGACGGCATTCAGGCCCGCATCCACCAGATCATGTCGGATTCCGCGCATGTGCTGGTCTATCACAACCGCCGCGACAAAAAGCTCCGCGACCTTTACCGCATCGATCTCGACACGGGCCGGGAAACGCTCGTCGCTCAGAATCCCGGCGATGCCATCTCGCCCATTACCACGCATGAGGGCCGCGTGCAGGGCTGGCAGCGCTCGCGCGATGTGCTGCGGCCACCAGAGGAGCGCCAGCAGCCGCTCGTGGTGCGCCGGCCTGTGCTGTTGAAACAGCCCGGCGAAACTTTCACCGTCCTTGCGACACGCCGCGACCGCACGTTGGTGTGGGCGCTATCCAGCCGCGGTCGAGATCGCGTGGCGCTCGTCGCTGCACACCCGACTCTCGGTTGGGAAAAGGTCGTCTTCGAGGATCCAAAAGTGGATGTGACGCGCGTCGTGATGAGCCATGTGACAGGCGATCCACTGATTGCGTACGCACAGCCCGGTTACCCGCGTCACGAGATACTCGATCCCGCGCTGCGCACCGATCTCAAGGCCCTTCTCAAGGCCCAGGGTGACGACCCGTTCGGGATCGAAATCGTCAGCACCGACAATGCCGAAAAGCGCCTGATCGTCCTGATCTATACCAGCGCACAGCATCGGTACTACCTCGTCGACCGATCGAGCCGCAGCTA